>DASVFG010000054.1:0-16213 GCA_036380155.1 Candidatus Limnocylindria bacterium | reverse complement strand
TCCTGGTATTGGGCCAGTTCGCTTCCCATGAACAAGAGCTTCTTGCCCGGATGGGCCCACATCCAACCGAACAGCGCCCGCAGGTTGGCGAAGCGCTGCCACTCGTCGCCGGGCATCTTGCGCAGCAGCGACCCCTTGCCGTGCACCACCTCGTCGTGCGAGAGCGGCAGCACGAAGTGCTCGGTGTCCTGGTAGAGGCCCCGGAACGTGAGCTTGTCGTGGTGGTAGCGCCGATGGACCGGGTCCTCGGCGAAGAACGAGAGCGTGTCGTGCATCCAGCCCATGTCCCACTTGAAGCCGAAGCCGATGCCGCCCAGGTAGGTCGGACGCGTGATGCCGGGGAAGGCGGTCGACTCCTCCGCGATCGTCACCGCGCCGGGGAACCGACCGTAGACGCGCTCATTCATCTCGCGCAGGAACGCCATGGCCTCGAGGTTCTCGCGGCCGCCATGGACGTTCGGCGTCCATTCGCCGGCCTTGCGCGAGTAGTCGAGGTAGAGCATCGAGGCGACCGCATCCACCCGCAGCCCGTCGACGTGGTAGCGGTCGAACCAGAACAGCGCGTTGGCGACGAGGAAGTTGCGGACTTCCGGCCGCCCGAAGTCGAAGATGAGCGTGCCCCAGTCCGGGTGCGCGCCGCGCTGTGGATCGGCGTGCTCGTACAGCGGCGTGCCGTCGAACTGGCGCAGGGCGAAGTCATCGGTCGGGAAGTGGGCAGGCACCCAGTCGACGATGACGCCGATCCCGCCGTTGTGGAGCGTCTCGACCATGGCGGCGAAGTCGTCGGGAGTCCCGAACCGCGCGGTCGGCGCGTAGTAGCCGGTCACCTGGTAGCCCCAGCTGCCGTCGAAGGGATGCTCGGCGACGGGGAGGAGCTCGACGTGGGTGAATCCGAATGCGTGGCAGTGCTCGACGAGCTCCGTCGCCGCCTGCCGGTAGCCGAGCCAGGAGCCGTCCTCGTTGCGCATCCACGAGCCGAGATGGACCTCGTAGGTCGCCATCGGCGAGCGGTAGAGGTTGCGCGTCGCCCGCTCCTCCATCCAGACGCCGTCGGTCCACGGATAGGCCGATGGATCCCAGACGCGCGATGCGGTCTCCGGTCGCACCTGCATCGCGAAGGCGAGGGGGTCGGCCTTGAGCCGCAACGTGCCGTCGCTGCCGAGGATCTCGTACTTGTAGAGCTCGCCCTGGCCGATGCCGGGCACGAACAGCTCCCACACGCCCGAGGCGCCCATCGAACGCAGCGGCAGCAGGCGGCCATCCCAGCGGTCGAAGTCCCCGACGATCCGCACGCTCCGCGCGTTCGGCGCCCAGACCGCGAAGCTCACCCCGGCCACGCCCTCGTGGGTCCGCGGATGGGCGCCGAGGACGTCGTAGAGCCGCTCGTGGGTGCCCTCGGCGATGAGGTGGAGGTCGACCTCGCCGATCGTCGGGCCGAACCGATACGGGTCCTCGCGCTCCCACGTGTTGCCGTCGGGGAACGTGAAGCGGGTGCGATAGCTGATGCGTGACGGCTCGAGGTCGTGGACGAATGCGGCCCACACGCCGTGCCCGAGAGGCTCCATCGGGAGGCTGCCGCCGTTCGGCGCGACGAGCGCGGCGCCGGATGCATCGGGATGGAATGCGCGGACCACGGTCCCGCCCGCCACCGGATGTGCGCCGAGGATCGCGTGCGGGTCGTGGTGCTCGCCCCGGCCGAGCCGGGCGATCGCGTCGGGCGGTGCGCCGAGCGCCTCGGTCGTCATCGGGGTAACCATACGCGCTTCCACCCCGCAAGACCCGTGCGAGATCCTCCCGCGCGCTGATCCGCCGGGTCAGCCGATGGGCCGGATCTCCATCGTTGCGCTCAACCCGAGCGCCTGACCTGGCTCGAGGACTGCCAGGCCGTGCGACTCGCCGTTGAGCAGCCGTCGGAGCCCATCGGGACCGTGGGTCTGCGGCTCGACGGCGACGGCTCCCGCGTCGGCTGGTGTGGCGACCGGGACCGCAAGGTGGTCCGATGACGGCGCGGAGATGTCGAGCCGCGCGGCGAGCCCACGCTCTGGCCAGGCGAGGTCGATGACCGGCTCGTCCAGGTCGACCCACGTCGCGTCGAGGCCGGCCGCCGGTTGCCCGAGCGACCGGAGACCGAGGTGCCCCGCCGCCGGGACCGGCTGCGACGGCGAGTCGGTGTTCACCGGGTAGACCGCTCGCCCCGGCACGCGCAGGTCGAGTGGCGTGCGGAACCACGGGTGGAGGCCAAGCCCTGCGGGCATCGCGGTGTCATCGAGATTGCGGAGTGCGTAGCGCAGGGACAGGGTCGCCCCGGCCACCGCCACCGATGCCGTGACCTCGTAGCGCCACGGCCAGCCGGTGCCCTCGCCGCCACCCTCGACCCGGAACCCGCCCGCGCCGGTGATCTCCCATGGCCGGTGCGACACCTGCCCGTGAATGGCCGAGCCGTCGGGAAAGTTGGCCGGCACGTCGACGACGCGACCGAGGACCTCGGTCGGTCCGGGGGTGATGCGGTTGCACCACGGGGCCATGACGTACGCGCCCCAGAACCACGGATCGGCGGCATGGGTGCCGGGATCCGGCGGCGTCCGCAGCAGGTCCTCGCCCCACGCGCGCAGCCGGTGGATGCGGGCGCCGACATCCGGGAGGACGACGACCTCGAGCTCCTCGCTGCGGAGGACGACCTGCGCGGGCTGATCGAGCATCAGACCAGGGTCATCGCGTGGTCCGGCCGGAGCAGGAAGGGCGGCAGGTGCGCGGCGAGGTTCGACAGCGGCAGGACGTCCGCGTGGAGCTCGATCCCGAGCGCGTCACGCATGAACGCCCGGCGCGCTTCGACCCGCGCCCACATTCCCGGGTGGCGTTCCGCGAGCTCGGCCCGCAGCGATGCATCGGCCAGGGCGATGCCGTCCTCGATGTTCGTGGTGAAGTACGCGGTCCCGGTGGCGGGGATGATGTCGACCTGGAAGCACATGCCAGACCGCAGCTCGATCGTTGAGCCCGCGAAGATCGGCGAGTTCACCCACTCGTCGAGATGGAGCTGGTGCCCGGGGTTGAGGAAGATGCCGTAGAACGGGTCGCCGAGGTGGCGCATGACCAGGTCGTGGAGCTCACCCCCCGTGACACCGATGCGGATCGCCTCGTACCACGCGGCCACCGCGGCGAAGTACGGCGCCACGAGGCGCTCGACGTAGTCGCCGATGCCGTCCGGCAGGCCGGACGCGTCCTCCACGACCCAGCCCGCGCGGCAGGTCAGGGCGCCCCAGATGCCGAAGGCGGTGGTGAACGGGTCACCGGCCTGGATCGGCCGGTCCGACGGGCTGAGCAGCCCGAAGCGCGCGCGCTCGCCGGCGGTGAGCATGAGATGGCAGGAGAGCGGCGTGCCCTTCCAGCCCAGGAGGGCCACGGCGTCGTGCTCGGTGAGCCCGGGTCGCAGGCCGCGGAGGAGGTTCCGCACGCCGGACGACGTCTGGCAGCTGGCCCACTCGAACTGCGCCAGCTGGTCGGCGTCGTTGATGACCCGCAGGCCGTCCGCGGCGCCGATGAGCAGGTCCGTCGCGTTCCGGACCGAGCCGCTCGGCCCGACCGCGGCACGAAGCTCGTCGATGAGATAGGCGGGCAGGTCGCTTCGCTCCGAAGCGCCGTATGACTTCCAGCCGACGGCGCCGACACGCGTCCCGTCGCGAACGCCCTC
Source organism: Candidatus Limnocylindria bacterium (assembly GCA_036380155.1). GTDB lineage: Bacteria > Chloroflexota > Limnocylindria > QHBO01 > QHBO01 > JACDBZ01. The sequence goes on along the minus strand of DASVFG010000054.1, from coordinate 12,525 downwards.
GGCATCGAGGATCTCGCGCAGCGGCTGCGATCGGTCGCGCGGCTGGCTCGGCAGGCTGAAGTCCTGGAACCGATGACGGCGCATCGGCAGCGGCGCGGCGCCGGCCGTGCCCCAGCACTCGTTGCCGACGAGGATCGCCGGATCCTCGCTGCCGTCGGTGGCCAGGATGAGCAGTGCCTCCTCGAAGCGCGGATCGAACCCGCTCAGGTAGGACAGGTTGGCGCTGTGCTCCCGGTCCGCGTACACCACGACGCGCTGGAGGCCCGCGGCGCCCGCCCGATCACGGAGGCGGGCGAGCCGATCGGCATGGGTGCCATCGGCCACGTCGGGCATGGACTCCGGCAGCCCGAAATCGGGAAGCTCGACCGGCGCGAGGCGGGGAAGGCGGGGCGAGGGCATCGGTCAGCGGTCCTCTTCGGGAGTCCAGGTTCGCACGGCACTGGCGCCGCGCTCGATGATGACGAACGTGTCCGCGTTGGCGGCGAGCGGCTCGCTCGTGGTGCCGTCCGGCCAGGTGATGACGAGCTCCGCATCATCCTCCGTCCCGAGACCGACGTGGGTCCACCCGAGCTGACCACTCGCGTGCCCGCCACCGACGGTCAGCTCGATCCGCTGAGTGCGCTCGCCGGCGCGGACCTCGAGCCAGGCGCCGATGGCGTCACGGTTCGGGTCCTCCGGCTGGACGAGGCGGACGGCAAGCCAGCGACCCATGGGCGTGGCATCGGGGCCGTCGCCGTGGCCGAGGTTCCGCCACAGCCGCAGCGGCTCGCGGCGGTTGACGACCACGAGGTCGAGCAGGCCGTCGAGATTGAGGTCCACGAGCGCAGCACCCCTGGCCCGCGCGAAGTCGGTGATGCCCGCGTCCTCGGCCCCCTCGACGAAGGATCCATCCGCCTGCCCGATGAGCAGGTTGCTCGGATCGCGGGCCGCGTACTCGACCATTGCCTCCACGTTGCCCTTTGAGACGAAGAGGTCGACGAAGCCGTCGTTGTTCACGTCGGCGAACTCCGGGTGCCAGGCGGTCGACGGCATCGTCGTGTCACCCGCGTAGGGCCGATGGGCCGTCGCGCCGCGCCCCAGCGCGATGTCCTCGTAGACCGGCCCGTCCGCATCGGCCACGAGTGTCTGGAGCTTGTTGTCCGCCTGGCTGGTCAGGTAGACCTCCGGACGCCCGTCGCCGGTGAGGTCGCGGCTGGCGATCCCCATCCCGAAGATGCGCATCGTGCGCCAGCCCTCCTCCGCCGACCACGGGACGGGGTCCTCGCCCGGCTCGATGCGCCACAGCTGCTCCTCGCCGTCGCGGTAGTAGTGCCGGTCGTTCGAGACGCGCAGGTCGCGGCGGCCGGCTCGGCTCCAGTCGCTGAACAGGAGCGACAGCGTGCACCAGCCCGGGTCGAGCTCCGTCCGTTCGCCGTAGCCGTCCGGGCCGTCCGGGCGGAGGAGGATGTTCGGGAGGCAGTCGTACGGTGGCTCGGCGTCCGGCCCGTAGTCGAGGTACTCCCCGAACGCCATCGTCGGCAGCTCCTCACCAGCCTCCCAGGTCGCGCTGAAGGCGGCCGTCCAGGTGTCGCCACCGTCGATGCCCCAGCGCTCGTTGGCGCGCTCGAACCCGCAGTCGCCGAGGCCGCGGAGGAGGACGTCCTCCCCGACGCGGAGGACGGCGAGGTCGAGGTTCCCGTCTCCGTCGACGTCGAGCGGGTAGGCGCCGGACACCTCGAGCAGGTCGGTCACCGGGCTGGGAACCTGCGTGAAGCGGAGTTCGCCGCCGACCGAGCTGGCATTCCGATAGAGCGCGGCGGGCGCCGACCCACCGGCAACGAAGAGGTCGGAGAACCCGTCGTCGTCGCAGTCGAACGCGGCCACACCGCCGCCGACGAAGTGGGTGAACTCGCCCTCGTAGCGGTGGTCGACCCCCGCGGCCGCAGCCTCGTCGATGAATCGCGGCGCCTCGAGAGCGCCACCCGAGGCGGGCCGTAGCACGAGCGCCGCGCCGACGCCCGTGAGGAGCACGAGCGCCGCGGTCCCGACGATCACGCCGCGCCTCGTTCCGACCGACCTCGTCACGGGGCGATGGTACGTGGCGCCGTGTCAGGACCGCCCGGCGGCGAAGAGCTGCTCGATGACGCGCAGGTTGGCGACCGCATCGGTCACCGGGACGGGCACCGGGGTGCCGTCGAGCGCGGCCGCGGCGAACGCCGCCGCCTCCGCGGCGTACGGGTCCATCGGTGGGAAGGTGAACGTCTCGACGTTCGGGGCGACCGGCGGGTCGCCACCCGAGGCGAGGTGGATGGCGGTCGGCCGGTCGGGCGGGATGTTGAACGGGATGTCGATCCAGATCCGCCCCGTGCTGCCGTGCACGTGCACGCGCTGGTCGCTCTCGGCGCGGGTCGAGCACGTGAACGTCGCGTCGCCATCGGGGAAGCCGAGGATCGCGCTGGTGAGGACGTCGGTGCCGGTCTCGTCACGGCGGAGCGATCCGAGCACGGTCGCCGGCTCGGCGTCGAACAACATGCGCGACAGGTTGACCGCGTAGCAGCCGATGTCGAACAGGGCGCCGCCGCCCGCCTCGGGAATGTTGCGAATGTTCGTCGGGTCGTCGTTGTAGAACGAGAACCAGGTCTGGACGGCCATGAGCCGGCCGATGCGTCCGTTCGTGACGAGATCGCGAAGCGCCACCCACGACGGATGGTGGCGGTACATGAAGGCCTCCATGAGCACGACCCCGGCGCGCTCGCACGCCTCGGCCATGCGCTCCGCGTCGGCCACGGTCGTGGCGAGCGGCTTCTCGCACAGGACGTGCTTGCCGGCCTCCGCCGCGCGGATCGCCCAGGGGGCGTGGAGGTGGTTCGGCAGCGGGATGTAGACCGCATCGACCTCGGGATCCGCGAGCAGCGCTTCGTAGGAGCCGTGGGCGCGCGGGATGCCGAGCTCGTCGGCGAAGGCTCGTGCCGTGGCCGCGTCACGCGAGCCGACGGCGACGACCTCGCAACGATCCGCGGCGGCGATGCCGGGCACCACGCGCCGCGCGATGTTGGCGGTCGACAGGATCCCGAAGCGCAGGGTCGTGCGGCCGTCGAGCGATGCCATCTCCGAGAGGACCTCCGTGCCAGCTCCGGCCCGCCACGGGTGGTGCGCCGCCGCGCGAACCTCATGTATTGACATGCACCGCCGCGATGGGTGAGTCTACGCCAACGTTTGGCAAAGAGGAACACAAACTCTGATGCTGACCCCGCGCGACCTGGTGGGACAACGCAGCGAAACGGTGCGACGCTCGAACCTGAGCGCCATCGTTCGTGAGCTCCACCTGCGCGGCCCGCGGTCCCGCTCCGAGCTGGTGGCGCGGACGGGCCTCACGCGCAGCGCGATCCGTGGCCTGATCGGGGAGCTTTCGGCTGCCGGGCTCGTCGGCGAGACGCGCAACGAGCCGGACGGCGCTCCCGGCCGTCCCTCACCCCTCGTCCATCCGAACCCGGGTGGGGCGATGGTCCTGGCCTTCGAGGTGAAGGTCGACTCCCTCGCCGCCGCGCTCGTCGGGTTCGGCGGCCGCGTGCAGGCCCTCCGCCGCGTGGACCGGCCTCGCGCGCACCTCTCACTCGACGAGATCGTCGCGGACCTCGTGGCCCTCGCCGTCCCGCTGCTCCGTCGGGCGGACCCCGAGACGCTCGTGGCGGTCGGCGTCGCGGTCGCCGGCATCGTGCGTCGCGCCGATGGCCTCGTTCGCATGGCCCCGAACCTGGGGTGGCGCGACGAGCCGCTCGGGCTGCGGCTCGCGGAAGCGCTCGACGTCGACGTGCCGGTGCTGGTGGCGAACGAGGCGGACCTCGGCGGCCTGGCGGAACACCGGCGCGGCGCCGCCGCCCGCGTGGACGATGTTGTCTACGTCACGGGCGAAGTCGGCGTCGGCGGGAGCATCACGGTCGGCGGACAGGCGCTCGTCGGCTCGGCCGGCTACGCCGCGGAGATCGGGCACATGGCCGTGAACCCGAGCGGCTCGCGCTGCGGCTGCGGGTCCTCCGGATGCTGGGAGACCGAGATCGGCGAGCGGGCGATCCTCCTGCGCGCGGGTCGCGATCCCCATGGCGGGCGCGAAGGGATCGACGAGCTGGTCGCCGCGGTGCTTGCCGGAGAGCCGGCTGCCTTGCGTGCGATCGAGGAGGTGGCGACCTGGCTGGGCATCGGCCTCGCCACGCTCGTGAATATCTTCAACCCGGCGCTCGTCGTCCTCGGCGGGGTCTTCGAGCGTATCCACCCGGTCGTCGGCCGGACGGTGGAGCGGACACTCGCCGATCGGTCGCTCCCGGCCGCGCGCGAGCTCGTCCGGATCGTGCCGGGCACGCTCGGTGAGAACGGCCCGATCATCGGGGCCGCCGAGCTGGCTTTCGAGGAGCTCCTCCACGATCCCGCGGCTCGGATCCGGCCGAGAGCGCTCGCGGCGGCCGGTGCCTGACGACGATGCCGCTGAACCATATTCCAGCGACGGGCTGCGAAAGCGCGACGAGGAGGGCTTGACAGGAGAGTAGCCTATCGCGAGGCCCCGCCATCACCAGATGACGGTTCAAGAGCAACTTCGGAGGAGAGCGATTCATGGTCATTCGGAGGATGGCGGCCATCCTGGGCTCACTCGCCCTGGTGCTGGCCGCATGCGGTGGCGGGGGCGCCGCATCGGAGGACGCCGAGGCGTCCAGCGGCGGCGGAGCCAGCGACTGCAAGGTCGCGGTGTCGTGGAACAACTACCAGGAAGAGCGCTGGGCGCTTCGTGACGAGCCGGCCATCCAGGCCGCCCTCGAGGAGGCAGGCGCGGAGTACGACTCGGCGGACGCTGGCTCCTCCGAGGAGCAGCAGGCATCCGACGTGGAGAACCTGCTCGCTGACGGTGCCGACGTCCTGATCATCCTGGCCCAGAACACCGAGACGATCCTGCCGTCTGTCGAGGCGGCGATCGACCAGGGTGTGCCGGTGATCGCGTACGACCGCCTCATCGAGTCGCCCGACACGCTGTACATCAGCTTCGACAACGTCCGCGTCGGCGAGATGCAGGCCGAAGCGGTCCTCGAAGTCGTCGACTCCGGCAACTTCGTGATCATCAAGGGCAACGGCGCGGATGCGAACTCCGACTTCCTGCGCCAGGGCTACACGAACGTCGGCGTGCCCGATGTCGGTGAGAACAGCGACACGATCACGATCGTGGGCGAGACGTACACCGACAACTGGGATCCGGCGCTGGCGCAGACCCAGATGGAGCAGTTCCTGACCGACAACAACAACGAGGTCGACGCGGTGCTGTCCGAGAACGACGGCATGGCGGGCGGCGTGGTTGCGGCCCTGGAAGCCCAGGGACTCGCGGGCGAAGTGCCCGTGTCGGGCCAGGACGGTGACATCGCCGCCCTCAACCGCGTCGCGCTCGGGACCCAGACGGTTGACGTCTGGAAGGATGCGCGCGAGCTCGGTCGCGCCGCGGGTGAGGCCGCGGTCGCGCTGTGCGAGAGCGCGGACCTCGCGTCCGTGCCCGACACGGAAGAGTTCGAGAGCCCGGGTGGCAACACGCTGACCTCGATCCTGCTCGAGCCCATCCCGATCACCCAGGACAACCTGGACGTCGTGCTGGACGCCGACTGGATCACCGAGGAAGACCTCTGCCAAGGCGTCGAGGCTGGCACGCTGGAGGTCTGCCCGTAGCGTCGGGCCGACCCTGATCTCCGTCCTGCGCCCGCCGCTCACCGGCGGGCGCAGGACCTTCCCCGCCGTCAACGTCCACGCCATCAGGAGGCGGCATGACCGAAACGGTGACTCCTTCCCCGAGCATGGGCGACCGGCTGCGACAGCTGCCGGAGGCCGGGCGCTCTCTCACTCGCGCAGCGGACGTCGACACGCGGCTCCTCGGGCTGTTGGCCGCGCTGGCCATCATCTGGATCGGGTTCAACGTGACGACCGACGGGTCGTTCCTGACCGCGCGCAACCTGTGGAACCTGTCCGTCCAGAGTGCCTCGATCGCGATCATGGCGACCGGCATGGTGCTGGTCATCGTGTCGCGCAACATCGATCTGTCGGTGGGCGCGATGCTCGGGTTCATCGGCTACACGATGGCGATGGCCCAGACGGAGTGGCTGCCGGACGTGCTCGGCCTGGGGCTCGGGCATCCGGCGATCTGGATCCTGAGCGTCGTCCTCGGCATCGTGCTCGGTCTCGTGATCGGCGCGCTCCAGGGCTTCGTCATCGCCTACGGCTTCATCCCGTCGTTCATCGTGACCCTCGGCGGTCTCCTGGTGTGGCGCGGCCTCATCTTCCAGTACGCGCAGGGGCAGACCATCGCCCCGCTCGATCCGACCTTCCGTCTGCTCGGCGGCGGACCGCAGGGTTCGCTCGGCGAGATCGGCTCCTGGATCGTCGGGATCGTCGCGGTCGTCATCGTCCTCATCGGGCTCGTCCTGCTCAGGCGCCGGCAGGCGCGCTACGGCTTCCAGGTGCGTCCGATCTGGGCGACCGTGGCGATCGGCGTCATCGCCACGACGGTCATCCTCGGCGCGGTGGCCGTGGCGAATGCGTATCCGTGGCCCGAAGCGCTCGCGAACAACTACGCCGAGGCGAACGGAATCCCGATCCCACCGGGCGGCTACATCATCCCGACCGGTATCGCCTACCCGGTGCTCATCATGATCGCCGTCGGGATCGTGATGACCCACCTGGCCGAGCGGCGCCGGTTCGGCCGCAACGTCTACGCCATCGGCGGCAATCCGCAGGCGGCCGAGCTGAGCGGCATCAACACGAAGCGCTCGATCACGCTCGTCTTCGCCGTGATGGGACTGCTGGCCGGCGTCAGCGCGGTCGTGCAGACCGCGCGGCTCAACGCCGCGGTCACCGGCCTGGGCGTCACCAACGAGCTGGATGTCATCAGCGCGGCCGTCATCGGCGGCACCTCGTTCGCGGGCGGCATCGGCACCATCCCGGGCGCGATCCTCGGCGCCGTGGTGATGCAGTCCCTGCGCTCCGGCATGGTGCTGCTGGACGTCGACTCGCCGACCCAGGACATCATCGTCGGCGTCGTCCTCGTCGCGGCGGTCGGGTTCGATGCGTGGCTGAGGAGGAAGGGCACATGAGCGCCGTGGAGCAGAACCACCCAGCAGGCCCGCCGGTGTCCAAGGAGGGCTACCTGGTCGAGATGCGCGACATGCGCGTCTCCTTCGGCGGCGTCCACGCCGTGAACGGCGTGAGCATCAACCTGCGGCCCGGGGAGGTCGTCGGCCTCGTCGGCGGCAACGGCGCTGGCAAGTCCACGCTCATGAAGGTCCTGTCCGGCGCGCAGCTGCCGGACTCGGGCGAGATCCTCATCGGCGGCCAGGTGGCGAGCATCCACAATCCGCGTGACGCACGCGCGTACGGGGTCGAGTGCATCTACCAGACGCTCGCCCTCGCCGACAACCTCCACGCTCCGGCGAACGTGTTCCTCGGGCGCGAGCTCATCCAACGTTCGGGCGTGCTCGACGACCCGGGCATGGAGGACGCGACCCGCAAGCTGATGAAGCGCCTCAACCCGCGCTTCCGCAACTTCAAGGGTCCGGTCCAGTCGCTTTCGGGCGGCCAGCGACAGTCGGTCGCGATCGCTCGGGCGATCCACTTCAATGCGACGATCCTCATCATGGACGAGCCGACCGCGGCGCTGGGTCCTGCGGAGACTGCCCAGGTCCGGGATCTCATCAGGCAGCTGAAGGGCGAGGGACTCGGCATCTTCCTCATCAGCCATGACATTCATGACGTCTACGACCTGTCCGATCGGGTCAGCGTGATGTACCACGGCCAGATCGTCGGCACGGTGAACCGCGCGGACGTCACCACCGACCAGCTGCTGGCGATGATCATCCTCGGCAAGAAGCCCGAGGAGCTGACCGCGGAGGAGCTCGAGGCGCTTCACGCTTCCGGGTGACCGGCGACGCGAACCGCTACATGCGGGGAAAGAGTGCCGCCAATGCGGGGTAGAGCTCGCGATGGAGCGCGTGGCGCTCGGCGTACGCCTCGGCGTCCGGGCCGGGCTCGGCGAGGGGGGTGACGCGCACGGCGCGCTCCACCGCGTCCTCGACCGACGGAGCGAGGCCTCCGGCCGGCGCGGCCAGCAGTGCCGCCCCGTAGGCAGCACCCTCGGTCGTCCCGACGCCGGCGATCGCGACCCCGAGGACGTCCGCGAGGATCTGCCGCCACAGCGGGCTCGCGAGCCCGCCGCCGGACGCGCGCATCACCGACGGCGCAGGCATCCCGGCGTCGAGCATGAGGTCGAGGCCGTCGCGGAGGCCATGCGCCACGCCCTCGAGGACGGCGCGCGTCAGGTGGCGACGATCGTGCGCGACCGTGAGGCCGATGAATGCCCCCCGCGCCCGCGGATCGGGATGCGGTGATCGCTCGCCGGTGAGGTAGGGGAGGAACGAGAGGCCGTCGCTCCCGACCGGCACGGCCGCGGCATCGCCGACGAGCTCGTCGAAGGCCACACCCGGCGCCAGCGCGTCGCGAAACCAGCGCAGGCTGCCGGCCGCGGACAGCATCACCGACATCAGGTGCCAGCGGTCCGGCAGCGCGTGGCAGAACGCATGAACCCGCCCGCGAGGCTCGACGATCGGTCGATCGGTGGCGGCGAAGATGACGCCGGATGTCCCGAGCGAGAGCGCCACCACTCCCGGCGAGATCGCGCCGACGCCCACCGCGTTCGCGGCCTGGTCGCCTCCGCCGGCGACCACCGGTGTCCCCGCTCGCAGCCCGGTGACCGTCGCCGCGTTCGGGGTCACGTGGCCGGTGACCGCCGGCCCTTCCCACGTCGGCGGCAGGATGGCCGGGTCGAGATCGAGGGCCGCCAGGACGTCCGGCGACCAATCTCGCGCGGCGAGATCGAACAGCAGGGTGCCGGCGCCGTCGGCCTTGTCGATGGCGTGCTCGCCGGTCAACCGCAGCCGGACGAAGTCCTTCGGCAGCAGCAGGTGCGCGACGCGCGCCCAGGCCTCCGGCTCGTGGTCGCGGACCCAGAGCAGCTTCGGCGCCGTGAACCCGGTGAGGGCGTCGTTGCCGGTGATGGCGATGAGCCGTTCCGGCCCGACGGCCGCGCGGATGGCGTCGCACTCGGCATCGGTGCGCTGGTCGTTCCACAGGATCGCCGGCCGCACCGGTCGGTCCCGCCCGTCGAGCAGCACGGCGCCGTGCATCTGTCCTGCGAGCCCGACGGCCGCGATCTCGGCGCCGTCCACGCCCGCCGCTGCGAGCGCGCGCTGCACGGCCGTCTGCGCGCCCTGCCACCACAGGTCCGGGTCCTGCTCGCTCCAGCGGGGCCGCGGCGTCGCGTACGGGTACTCGGCCGCCCCGGAGCCGCGGACCGCGCCGTCCGCATCGACGACGATCGCCTTCGTCGCCGTCGTCGAGACGTCGAGGCCGAGCACGTGGCGCATCGGCTCAGCCCTTCCGGTCGACGGCCCAGATGCGCTGGTTCACGAGGTTCTCGATCCGCTCCTGCCCACCCGAGCGCGGCGCCGGCTCGATCCCGTCGTCGACGACGCGCGCCTCGAGGGCGGCGAGCGACAGACCGCCGCCGAGGATCTCGGCGCCCAGGCCGTCGGTCCAGCCCGCGTAGCGCCGCGCGCGCTCCTCGTCGAGGACCCCGGTCTCGACGAGGTCGGCCGCCACGAGCAGCGATCGCGCGAGCGTGTCCATGCCGCCGATGTGGGCGTGGAACAGGTCGGTGCGGTCCATGCTCTGCCGCCGCAGCTTGGCGTCGAAGTTGAAGCCACCGGTCGTGAAGCCGCCGGCGCGAAGGAGCTCGGCCATGGCCAGCGCGATCTCGTCGACCGAGTTCGGGAACTGGTCGGTGTCCCACCCGTTCTGGTAGTCGCCGCGGTTGATGTCGATCGACCCGAAGATGCCGCGCGACAGCGCGACGGCGATCTCGTGGTGGAACGTGTGGCCGGCCAGGGTCGCGTGGTTGACCTCGATGTTCACGCGGTACACGTCGGCGAGGTCATGGCGGACGAGGAAGGCATCCACGGTGGCGGAGTCGTAGTCGTACTGGTGCTTCGTCGGCTCCTGCGGCTTCGGCTCGAGGAGGAGCGTCCCGGTGAAGCCGATGCGCTCGCGGTGCTCCGCGACGAGGTGGAGGAAGCGAGCGAGCTGCTCCTCCTCACGACGCAGATCGGTGTTGAGGAGCGTCTCGTAGCCTTCCCGGCCGCCCCACAGGACATAATTGGCGCCTCCGAGGCGGTGGGTGACCTCCAGCATGTCCTTCACCTGCGCGGCGGCGTAGGCGAAGACCTCGGGGTCCGGGTTCGTCGCGGCACCGGCCGCGTAGCGCGGGTGGCCGAAGAGGTTCGCCGTCCCCCACAGCAGCTTGATCCCGGTGCGCTCCATGTGCCCCTCGATGGCCGCGACGACGGCGTCGAGGTTGGCTCGCGTTTCCGCGAACGAGCCGCCCTCGGGCGCCACGTCGCGATCGTGGAAGGTGAAGAACGGCGCCCCGAGCTTCGTGACGAACTCGAACGCGGCGTCGAGCTTCTGGCGCGCCGCCTCCATCGGGTCGAGTCCGGGCGCCAGCCAGGGGCGGTCGAACGTCCCCACCCCGAAGACGTCGGAGCCGGGCCACGCGAACGAATGCCACAGGCAGACCGCCACGCGAAGGTGGTCCTCCATGCGCGTCCCGCGCACGAGCCGATCGGGGTCGTAGACCTTGAACGTGTAGGGATCGGTCGAGTCGAGCCCGCCGAAGCGGACGCGCTCCGGCACGTCCGTGAAGAAGTCAGCCACGCGCTTGGGATCCTCCGTTCGCTCCGCCATCCGCCGTCGCCCTGACCGTATCAGATCGGTTTGTCCACGAGAAGCACAAATCTCGGGCCGGCCGAGCCGCGGTTTGGGGGCGTGGACCACGCACGCGACGACCGGGCTCGTTGCACGGGAAGCACGCAACGACCAACCTCGGGCCCGCGCCTGACCGATTCTTGCCGGGGGTGCACATTCATGCGGCGGCACATGAGGCGACGGCGCGCTGCGCGGTCGTTGCTTGTCTCGGGTGCAAGTCGCCCGCGAATGGGGTGACGCTCGTCCCCGCGGTTCGGGGCCGGGTCGTTGGACCGGGAAGCGGCATGGTAGGATCGCGCCGCGTTCCCGGGTGCCGAACGCAGGATCATCCGCCCTCGTGCCTGGGTGGCGACGCAGCAGCAGACGACTGCAAACCCAACAGCACACGCGAGGGATCTTGGGACTCTTCGACGGCCTGCTCGGCCTCCTCAGCCACGACGTCGGCATCGACCTCGGGACGGCGAACACGCTCGTCACCGTTCGCAACCGCGGCATCGTCATCAGCGAGCCCTCGGTGGTGGCGATGGACACCCGCACGAAGCGCGTCCTCGCCATCGGCGCCGAGGCGAAGCGCATGGTCGGCCGCACGCCGGCGAACATCGTCGCCATCCGGCCGCTGCGCGACGGCGTCATCAGCGACTTCGACGTGACCGAGCAGATGATCCGGTACTTCATCAACAAGGTGCACGATCGCTACGCCCGGCTGCCGCGGCCGCGCGTCCTGGTGGGCATCCCGTCGGGCGTCACCGAGGTCGAGAAGCGCGCCGTGCGCGACGCGACGATCAACGCGGGCGCCCGCTGGGCCCGCCTCATCGAGGAGCCGATGGCGGCGGCCATCGGTGCCGGCCTGCCGGTGAGCGAGCCGTCGGGCAGCCTCATCGTCGACATCGGTGGTGGGACGACCGAGGTCGCGGTGGTGAGCCTGGGGGGGATCGTCGTCAGCCGCAGCGTCCGCATCGGTGGCGACGAGATGGACACCGACATCGTCGGGTTCGCCCGCCGCGAGTACAACCTGCTCATGGGCGAGCGGACGGCCGAGGAGATCAAGATCGCCGTGGGCTCCGCCTACCCCGAGGAGCGTGCCGACCGGACCGTCACGTTCCGTGGTCGCGACCTGCTCACCGGGCTGCCGCGCAGCGTCGAGGTCGGCGGGGACCAGATCCGCGAGGCGCTCGAGCCATCGGTGGTGCAGATCGTCGAGGCCATCAAGGAGACGATCGAGGAGACGCCGCCGGAGCTGGTGGCCGACATCATGGACCAGGGAATCGTGCTGGCCGGCGGCGGCGCGCTGCTCGCGGGGCTCGACAAGCGCGTGGCCGAGGCGACCCAGATGCCGGTGCACATCGCCGACGACCCGCTCACCTGCGTGGTGCGCGGCACCGGTCGCGTGCTCGAGGACCTCGACACGCTCGAGCGCGTCCTGGTCAGCGAGCAGTACACCCGCGCCCCGCGCTGACGTTCGGCCGACCGCTACACAAATGTACGGGCCGTCCAGTCCGAACCGCCGCAGCCGTGCCGGGCTGTGGTTCGCCGCCTTCACGATCGCCAGCCTGCTCATGCTGCTGGCCAGCGCGACGGAGCCGGCCCGCACCCTCCAGGGCGTGACGGCGCGTGCGCTCGATCCGGTGCGCCAGTCGCTCACGAACATCGGCGGCGCGGTGGCCGGCGTCTTCGGCGCCATCGGCGAGATCGACCGGTTGCGGAGTGAGA
>DASVFG010000053.1:0-26221 GCA_036380155.1 Candidatus Limnocylindria bacterium | reverse complement strand
GTACGGTGAGCCACCGGTACGAGCCCTGCGTGAAGTCCTGGCCCACCTCGAGCCCGAGCTTGTTGACGTAGAAGTCGAGTGCCTCGTCCTTGTCGAGGACGTAGATCGTCGTGACGTGCAGCTCGGCGATCATCAGCTCAGCGCCTTCGTCAGCAGCGCCGCCAGCTTCTTCTCGTCGGCGTCGGAGAAGCCGGTCGTCACGGCGAAGGATGTCGGCCACATCGTGCCGTCGTCGAGCTTCGCGTGCTCCTCGAAGCCGAAGGTCGCGTAGCGCGCCTTGAACTTGGCGGCCGCCTGGAAGAAGCAGACGAGCTTGCCATCCTCCCGCGACCAGGCCGGCATGCCGTACCAAGTGCGCGGGACGAGGTTCGGCGCGGTGGCGGTCACCAGGGCGTTGATGCGCTCGGCGAGTGCCTTGTCGGCCGGTGGCATCTCCGCGATCTTCGCCAGCAGATCGGCCGCGCCGTCGACCTTCTTCCCGCTGCGCCGCGCCTTCAGGTCCCGAGCATGCTCCTGCATCGCCGCCTTCTCTTCGGCCGTCCAGGTCTCGGCGCCCTCGCTGCGCTTGGCAGGCTTCTTCTTCGTGTCGGTCATGTGCCGGTTCCTTCCCGATCTGGGGTGGTGGGGGATACGCCGTCCATGCTAGGCACCGCCGGCCGCGGCGGCTTCTCCGAAACTGCTCCGTTCGAGACGATCGGCGCCGCTCCACGGGGCCGGGTGGCCGCCATCTGCACGCAGTTCGGGGCGACGATGGGTCCGTTGCCGGCGCGATAGGCGGACGGCGTCTCGCCGACGATGTCGCGGAAGGTGCGGCTGAACGTCCCGAGGCTGCTGAATCCCACGTCGAGGCAGACATCGGTGACGCTGCGATCAGTCTCGCGCAGGAGGAACATCGAGCGCTCCACGCGCCGGCGCTGGAGGTAGCGATGCGGGGTCTCGCCGAAGACGGCGCGGAAGCTGCGGATGAAGTGCGCCTCCGAGACGTGCGCGACCGCGGCGATGGCGCGGACATCGAGCGGCTGGGCGTAGGCGCGATCCATCGCATCCCGCGCGCGGAGGAGGCGCCGGTTGAACTCCTCGACGTCGCGACTCATGCCGGCACGCTACGGCATCGGTGACGGCGTCGTCGGGATGGTTCCGGCGGCTGGACTAACGGACGCAGGAAGTCCTGCGTTAGTACCAGTGAACCGGACACTGCGTTGGCGGTTCTGCCGCCAGGGCAGCCGCAGTGTCCGGTCTTCTCATGCCCGCCAGATCGCGATGCCGCTCAGGCGCCCCGCGACTCGTGCCAGTCCTCGTCGACCGGCGCCGTCGGCCCGACATCGTTGAAGGTCGGAACGAGGATGAGGCCCATGAGGCCCATGGCGATCCCGAAGATGAGGAGCATGACCGACCCGGCAGGGTCGTAGCTCGCGAGCCAGTAGATGCCCGCCACGGCGACGATGAGGAGCGGCAGGGCGAAGTACTTCACGAACGTCATGCCACGCATGATAGCGACCGATGTCGATCGGGCGTCCGGTGGATCCGCCGGGCGGGTAAATCTAGGTAAATCTAGGCCCTAGACCAGCCAGCCGCAGTCCGAACGCCCGACCGGGCCGCTGCCGCGCGGGGCGAGCGCGCTCGCAGGCCGGATGCCCGTCTCGGGCGCATGGGTTCGCGCGAGGGGCGACGCGCTCAGCATCCGCTCCGCGCTCGCGAGGGTCGAGCGACGGGTCGTGGCGTCGGTGACCGGCGGGGCGGCATCGGCGGCATCGGAGACGGCGAGGACCGCTCCGGGCTCGGTGGCGAGGCGAGCCGTGACGACCGACCCGTCGGGGTAGGGGAGCCACAGCCCGCGCAGGCGGGCGATGAAGTGCTCCGGCATGCCCGGGACGAGCAGATCGACCATCCCGCGTCCGCTGCGCCGATAGCCGCGCGGCCGCTCGTCGGACTGGACGCGGTCGACGAACCCTCGGGCGAGGAGCTCCTCGACGGCGATGCGAACGGCGTCTGGCGCCGCGACCGTCACCTCGCCGCCGCGGAACATCGCCTGCCCGACGATCTCGGCGGCATCGGGAGTCGAGCCGCGCGCGGCGCGCAGCAGGTCGAAGACGATCACGTCCTCGGTGCGGCGGTCGGCGACTCGGTCCATCATCGGCGGCAGGATAACGCAGCCCGCCTCCGCCGCGCGGCCCTGCGACGCGCCTCGCCTGGCGCCACCTCCGCTAGAATCCAGCGCGGCACCCACCGCAGGAGAAACCGTGAGCGACGTCGACGTGCAGGGCTACCGCGAGATGATCGAGGCCCAGGACGACTCCCAGATCGACGCCTGGGCGGCGGACCTGATCGTCGACTTCGCCAAGCGCATCGGCGTCGGGACCGCGATCGCCGCCTTCTCGAAGGCCGCCGGCCTCGATGCTCGCGGCTTCCAGCGCGCCTTCCTCGTCGGCGGTGGTCCGGACCACGTGGTCGGCATCGACACCGCCGGCTCCCTGGCCGCTCCGATCTTCGAGCTCCCCAAGGCGATCATCGGCCTGCGCAGGACCGACCCCGAGGCGCGGCGCAAGCTCGTTGCCTTCCTGGCCGGCCATCACGAGGTCATGACCTATACGGCCTGACCTGCCGTGAGCGTCAGTCCGCAGCCCGAGGGCTAGGCCTCCTCGCTCGCCCCGCCGCCGGCGCGCATGATCGCGATCGCGTTCTCGATCTTGAGCTTCGTGATCGTCAGGTGCTTCGCGAAGTTCGCGCGGTTGACCTCGGGGATCTGGTCCATGAGGTCCGGCTGGCGGATGATGTCGACGAGGTCGTCGATGCCCTCGCTGAGCTTCGACCGCGCGCCCATGAGCGCATCGTCGGCGGCCCGCGCGTCGGCGACCTGGCCTGCCACGGTCTTCGCCCGACGCTTCGGGCCGGCCGGCTCCGCGTCCGAGCTGCTCGACTCGGCACCGCCACCGGTGATGACGCGCAGCTTGGCGAGTGTCAGCTCGCCAGCTGCGATCCGCTTGGCCAGCCGGCGTCGCTTCCGCTCGTCGCCGATCTTCATGAGCTCGTACGCGTGGCTGATCGTGTCTTTGCGCAACGACAGCAGCTCGCGAACGTCGGCGGGCGCATCCGACAGGCGGAGGCGATTCTCGACGTAGCCCTTGTCCTTGCCGACCTTCTGCGCCAGCTGCCGGACCGAGTAGCCGAACGTCTCGGTCATCTTGCGGAACATCGCCGCCTCCTCGAGCGGCGAGACGTCCTCGCGCTGGAGGTTCTCGATGATGCTCACCTCGAGTGCGGTGCTCTCGTCGAAGTCGACGACGATGGCCGGGATCGTCTGGCGGCCGCACATGCCCGAGGCGCGCCAGCGGCGCTCGCCCGCGATGAGCTCGTACTTCGATCCGGATGGGCGGACGAGGATCGGCTGCAGCACTCCGTGCTCGCGGATGGAGTCGGCAAGCTCGGTGAGCGAATCCTCGTCGTACGAGAGGCGCGGCTGCGCGGGGTTGGGGAGGATCTTCGTCACCGGCAGCTCACGGATCTGCGCCTGCGTCGCGCGCGACTCGATGAGCGACACGATGCCCGGGGCGAGGTCCGTGGCCTGCGCCTCGTCGAACAGCCGATGAATGTTCTCGCGGAATGCCGGACGCTTGTCAGCCAAGCTCGATCACCTCCTGCGCCAGGTCGCGGAAGGCCCGCGCCGCCGACGAGTTCGTCGCGTACTCGGTCACCGGCTTCCCGGTGAGGGGAGCCTCGCCGAGCTTCACGGTGTTCTTGATCATCGTGGAGAACACGCGATGGTCGCCGAGACCGCGCAGGTTCTCGAGCATCTCGCGGGCGAGCACGGTCCGGCCATCGAAGAAGGTCGGCAGCAGTCCGAGCACCTCGAGGTCGTGGTTGAGCTTGAGCTTGATGGTGTTGATGACCTTGATGAGCGCGGTGAGGCCCTTGATCGCGTAGTACTGCGTCTGGACCGGGATGATCACCCGGTTCGAGGCCACGAGCGAGTTGATCGTCAGCAGCCCGAGCGTCGGCGGGCAGTCGATGATCACCACGTCGAACTGGCGCTCGGCCCAGCCGCCGAGCGCGTCGCGCAACACCATCTCGCGGCCGATGGCGGTGAACAGCTCCACCTCGGTCGAGGCGAGCTCCAGCGTCGCGGGCGCGACCCACAGTCCCGGGGTCTCGGTGGCGCGCACGATCTCGTCGAGGGCGACGCGATCATCGGAGAGCACGTCGGCCATCGAGACCTGCACGTCCGACAGCGAGATGCCCAGTCCGACCGTGAGGTTCGCCTGCGGGTCCATGTCCATGCACAGCACGCGGTACCCGCGCTCGGCGAGCGCCCCGCCGAGGTTGATGGAGCAGGTCGTCTTGCCGACGCCACCCTTCTGGTTCGCAATCGAAATTACCTTGATCAACGCATCACCTTCGTGCGAATCGGATGGGGGAGTCACCGCGCGGGCGACCCATCGATGATAGGCCGTCGGGACGTCCGCGGTCGCCCGAAGTTATCCACAACGTGGAGAACCCGACGTGTCGTTGTGCAAAGACATCGGTCTATACTCGAAGTTGTCCACCGTCGGCTGAGCCGCGGGCCCGTAGCTCAATGGTCAGAGCAACCGGCTCATAACCGGACGGTCGCAGGTTCGATTCCTGCCGGGCCCACACCATCGCATCGGAGGAGTGCCGCCGTGTCGACCGCTGACAAGCTGGAGCGCCTCACCCGGATGCGAGCCGAGGCACTCGGTGGCGGTGGCGAACGCCGGCTCGAGCAGCAGCACGCGCGCGGCAAGCTGTCGGCGCGTGAACGTCTCGACCTGCTCCTCGATGAGGGCAGCTTCCGCGAGCTCGACGCGTTCGTGACGCACCGCGCGACCGAATTCGGCCTGGATGCCGAGCGATACCTCGGCGACGGCGTCGTCACCGGGCACGGCACGATCGACGGTCGGCGGGTGTTCGTCTACAGCCAGGACTTCACCGTCTTCGGCGGCTCGCTGTCGGAGGCGCACGCCGAGAAGATCTGCAAGGTGATGGACCTGGCGGTCGAGAACGGCGTTCCGGTCATCGGCCTCTCCGATTCCGGCGGCGCGCGGATCCAGGAAGGCGTCGTCAGCCTCGGCGGCTACGCCGATATCTTCCTGCGCAACACGCTCGCCTCCGGCGTCGTGCCGCAGCTCTCGCTCGTCATGGGGCCGTGCGCCGGTGGGGCGGTGTACTCGCCGGCCATCACCGACTTCGTCGTCATGGTCGACGGCACGAGCTACATGTTCGTCACCGGCCCGAACGTGGTGAAGACGGTGACGCACGAGGAGATCGACTTCGAGGGGCTCGGCGGGGCGCGCATCCACAACGAGACGAGCGGGGTCGCGCACTTCCTGAGCGCGGGCGAGCCGCAGGCGCTCGCCCTGGCGCGGCGCATCGTCGGCTACCTGCCGCAGAACAACCTCGACCCGGCACCGCGCGACGAGACGTGGGACGCCCCGACGGCTGAGGCGACGGATCTCGACGCGCTGATCCCCGACTCGCCGAAGCAGGGCTACGACATGCGCGCCGTCATCGGCGGCATCGTCGACGTCGGGTCGTTCACCGAGGTGCACGAGCACTTCGCCCGCAACATCATCTGCGGGCTCGCCCGCGTGGAGGGCCGATCCATCGGCGTCGTCGCGCAGCAGCCCCAGGTGCTGGCCGGCGTCCTCGACATCGACGCGTCGGACAAGGCCGCACGATTCGTCCGCACCTGCGACGCGTTCAACATTCCGCTGCTCACCCTCGTCGACGTGCCGGGCTTCCTTCCCGGCGTCGACCAGGAGCACCGCGGCATCATCCGGCACGGGGCGAAGCTGCTCTACGCCTACTGCGAGGCGACGGTGCCGAAGGTGACGGTCATCACCCGCAAGGCGTACGGCGGCGCCTACGACGTCATGAGCAGCAAGCACGTCCGCGGCGACCTGAACTTCGCATGGCCGACCGCGGAGATCGCCGTGATGGGCGTCGAGGGGGCGGTGAACATCATCTTCCGCGACGACATCGCCTCCGCCGCCGACCCTGATGCGGAACGCGCTCGCCTCGTCGCGGAGTACGAAGAGCGGTTCGCGAATCCATACATCGCCGCGGCGCGAGGATACGTCGACGAGGTCATCCTCCCCTCCGAGACACGGGGCCGCGTGGCCGAGGCGCTCGGCATGCTCGAGCACAAACGCCAGTCGCTGCCACCGAAGAAGCACGGCAACATCCCGCTGTAGCCGATCGTGTCTTTGCGCACGGACACCGGGGCGTCCCGCCGTCCGCCCTTCGACCGGCTGCTCATCGCGAACCGCGGCGAGATCGCCGTCCGCGTCGCGCGGGCCTGCCGCGAGCTCGGGATCTCGCCGATCGCCGTCCACTCCGATGTCGATGCGGACGCCCTCCACGTCCGGGCCGCGGACCGCTCGGAGCGGATCGGGCCGGCCGCCGCCGCGGAGTCGTACCTGTCGATCGAGGCGATCCTCGACGCCGCGCGGCGATCCGGCGCGCAGGCCATCCATCCGGGGTACGGCTTCCTGTCAGAGCGGGCCGAGTTTGCCCGGGCGGTCGAGGCGGCGGGGATCGTGTTCGTCGGGCCGCCACCGGATGCGCTCGCGTCGCTCGGCGACAAGCTCGCGGCCCGCCGGTCCGCGGCGGCGGCGGGCGTGCCCATCGTGCCCGGCACCGAGGTGGCGGTGACCGACGACCTCGACCTCGTGGCAGCCGTGGGGCTCCCGGTCATGCTGAAGGCCGCCGCCGGTGGGGGAGGGCGAGGGATGCGCCGAGTGGACACCTTGGACGACCTGCCCTCCGCGCTCGCCACCGCGCGTCGTGAGGCACACGCGGCGTTCGGGGACGGGACCGTCTACGCCGAGCGGCTGGTCAGTCCCGCGCGCCACGTCGAGGTCCAGCTCCTCGGCGACCGCCACGGCCGGCTGGCGGTGCTCGGGGAGCGCGACTGCTCCGTCCAGCGCCGGCACCAGAAGCTCGTGGAGGAGTCACCGTCGCCGGCCGTCGACGAGCCGTTGCGGGAGGCCCTCTTCGACAGCGCTCGGCGCGTGGCAACGACGGTGCCGTTCCACAATGCCGCCACCGTGGAGTTCCTCGTCGACGGCGACGGCAACCACTACTTCCTCGAGATGAACACGCGCCTCCAGGTCGAGCACGGCGTGACGGAGCTGGTGACCGGGCTCGACCTCGTGGCGTGGCAGATCCGGGTGGCCGCCGGTGAGCCGATCCCGGAGGAGCTGCGCAGTGCCGAGCGCCGCGGCCACGCGATCGAGGTCCGCTGCTATGCGGAGGACCCGTACCACGGCTTCGTGCCGACGGCCGGTCGCATCGGTGCGTGGCGGCTGCCGGACGGACCTGGCGTGCGGGTCGACGCCGGCATCGAGGGTGACACCGACCTGCGTCCGGAGTACGACCCGCTCCTCGCCAAGCTCCTCGTCTGGGCCGACGACCGTCCGGCGGCCCTCGCCCGGCTGCGACGGGCCCTCGATGAGCTTGCCATCGGCGGCCTCCAGACGGATGCGGGCTTCCTCCGCTGGCTCGTCGACGATGACGCGTTCGTCAGCGGCGACTACGACACCTCGCTCATCGAGACGCGGTGGCACGATGGTCCACCGCTGACCGATGCGGAGGCGGCGCTCGCCGCGCGCGCGGCACTGTCCGCACGACTCGACGCACCCCCGACGACGACCCCACGGGCGGCACCCGCCGCCACGCCGTGGGCCGAGGCGGCGCGTCGAGACGGGCTCCGACGTTGACCGATCACGACGTCCGCGTCGGTGACGAGGCCGTCGTTCCGGCCGACGGCTGGACGCTGGCCTGGGACGATCGCGCCAGCGGCCTGGCGCGCCTCATCGGCCCCGGCCGGTCCATCCCGGTCATCGTCGAGGGGGAGGGGACCGATTGGACGGTGACCCTCCACGGCCGCCGGATCCCGGTCACCGTGCGCAGCTGGCGCGAGCGCATCCTCGCCGACGCCGAGACGGAGGCGCGCACCCACAGCGGCCCGACGACCGTGGCGGCGACCCTGCCCGGTCTCGTGGTGGCCGTCGCCGTGGCGGCCGGCGAGGAGGTGGCGGCCGGGACCTCGCTGCTCACCATCGAGGCGATGAAGATGCAGAACGAGGTGCGCGCGCCGCGCGACGGCACCGTCCTCGAGGTCACCGTCGCGACCGGCGACACGGTCGCGACCGGGGCGCCGCTCGTCCGCCTGGCCTAGGCCGCGGACTACAATCGCCGCACCCATGACCGATCCCGAGGCGCCGCCGCCCCGCACCAGCTCCGGCATCGACGTGGCAGCGTGGTACGGGCCGGACGAGGTGTCCGACCTCGAGGTGGCGGCCGAGCTCGGCGAGCCCGGTGCCTTCCCGTTCACCCGCGGCATTCGGGCATCGGGGTATCGCGAGCGGCCCTGGACGATGCGCCAGTACGCCGGCTTCGGGTCCGCGGAGGAGACGAACCGCCGCTTCCGCTACCTGCTCGACGGCGGGCAGACCGGACTGTCGGTCGCCTTCGACCTGCCGACGCAGATGGGATACGACTCGGACGATCCGATGGCGGCGGGCGAGGTCGGCCGCGTGGGCGTCCCGATCGACACCGTGGCGGACATGGAGGTCCTGCTCGACGGGATCGACCAGGCGGCGGTCAGCACCTCGATGACGATCAACGCCACCGCCGCGATCCTGCTGGCCTGCTACGAGACCGTCGCCCGGCGGCGCGGCGTCGACCCGGCTCGCCTGCGCGGAACGATCCAGAACGACATCCTCAAGGAGTACATCGCGCGCGGGACGTACATCTACCCGCCGGAGGCATCGATGCGTCTCGTGACCGATACGTTCGCCTACTGCCACGCCGAGCTGCCGAGCTGGAACACGATCAGCATCAGCGGCTACCACATGCGCGAGGCGGGGGCGACCGCGGTCCAGGAGATCGCGTTCACGGTGGCCAACGCGATCGCGTATGCCGAGGCCGCGCTCGAGGCGGGCCTGGTGTTCGACGAGTTCGCCCCCCGGCTGTCGTTCTTCTTCGCCGCCCACAACGACCTGCTCGAGGAGGTCGCGAAGTTCCGGGCGGCGCGCCGGGTGTGGGCAACCGTCGCTCGGGATCGATTCGGCTCTGGGGATCCTCGTGCCCAGGCGATGCGCTTCCACGTCCAGACGGGGGGCTCGACGCTCACCGCCCAGCAGCCGGACGTGAACGTCGTGCGCACCACGATCCAGGCGCTCGCGGCCGTCCTGGGCGGCGCGCAGTCCCTCCACACCAACGCGCTCGACGAAGCGCTCGGCCTGCCGACGCCCGACACCGCGCGCCTTGCCCTGCGGACGCAGCAGGTGCTCGCCGCCGAGTCGGGCGTCACGGCGACCGTCGATCCGCTCGGTGGGTCTTGGTACGTGGAGTCGCTCACCCGTGACCTTGCCGAGCGCTCGCTTGCCGAGCTGGCGAGCATCGATGATCGGGGCGGGACCCTCGCCGCCCTGCGCGACGGCTATCAGCAGGACGCGATCGGGGATGCGGCGTACGACGTCCAGCGCGCGGTCGAGTCTGGCGAGCGCGTCGTCGTGGGCGTGAACGCCTGGGCCGATGCGGGCGCCACGCAGCGCCCGGCGCCCCAGGTCATCGACCCGGAGCTGGAGGCGAGCCAGGTGGCGAGGACCCGCGGCGTGCGCGAGCGGCGCGACGGCGCCGCGGTGGAGGCGACCCTCGGCGCGCTGCGGACGGCGGCAGCCGGGACCGAGAACGTCCTGCCGCGCATCCGGGCCTGTGTCGAGGCCGACGTGACGCTCGGCGAGATCTCCTGGGCGCTGCGCGACGTGTGGGGCGAGCACCGGCCGTGACGTTCGGGCCGATCCACCACGTCGCCGTCGTGGTCGCCTCCATCGAGGCGTCGCTCCCGCGCTACGCCGCGCTCTTCGGCCTCGGGCCGGAGGCGGATCCCGAGCTGTTCGTCTCGCAGGGCGTTCGGCTCTGCTTCCTGTCCACCGGCCCGGAGCCGGCGGCGCGCATCGAGCTCATCGAGCCGACCGATCCCGACAGCGGCGTCGGCCGCTACCTCGCTGCCCGCGGTGAGGGCGTCCATCACGTCTGCCTCGTGACCGACGACCTGCCGCGGTCCCTCGAGGCGCTGGCGCGCGCGGAGGCCGAGCTCATCGACCACGAGCCGCGGCAGGGGGCGCACGGCGAGGTGGCGTTCGTTCATCCGCGGACGCTCAACGGCGTCCTCTGGGAGCTCATCGCACCCGATCGCGGTGGCTGACACCCTGCCGTCGCGTCCCGGACCGATCGGCTTCCGGCTGGCCGCGACCGGGGCGGAGGGCCTCGACTGGCCGCGCCTCGAGGCGACCTGGGCCCTGGCGGGCGAGCTGGGGACGTTCGACGCGGGGTGGATGAGCGACCATCTCTCCGATGCGAGCCGCGAGCGCGGCGGCGCCGGATTCGAGTCGCTCACCTCCGCGGCCGCCCTCGCGCACCTCGTGCCGAACGCCTGGGTGGGCATCGCCGTGGTGGCCGCCACGTTCCGCCACCCCGCCGTCCTCGCCAAGGCGGCCACGGTGCTCGACCACGCCACCCGCGGCCGATTCATTCTCGGGATCGGCGCGGGCTGGCACGTCGGGGAGCACGAGGCGTTCGGCATCGACCTCCCGCCCCTGCCGGAGCGCTATGACCGCTTCGAGTCGGCCCTGCGCGTCCTGACCGCGATGTTCTCCCCGGAAGCCGCCACCGACGAAGGCGTCGACCTCGACGATCCGAGTGTCCCGTTGCGCGGCGCGACGAACCTCCCGAGCCCGACGCGCCCCGGTGGACCGCCGATCTGGCTCGGTGGCCAGCGGCGCCGGGGCATCGCCCTCGCCGCGCGCTACGCCTCGGGCTGGCCGATGCCCGGAAACCGGCCGGGGGACGTCGCCTACTTCGCCGATCGGCGCGACGCGATCCGCGCCGCCCTCGATGCGGAAGGCCGCGACCCGGACGACTTCGACTTCGCGGCCCAGATCGCGTGCGGCCCGACCACGGCCGATCGCCGCCTCGCGCTCGAGCAGGGGATCGCCTTCCGGAAGGCCGGGGCCACGCACGCCATCATCGGCATCCGGGCGGCAGATGCGCCCGACGGGCTGCGGGCGATGTCGGCCGAGGTCGCGGAGCCCCTTCGCGACCGGTGGGAGATGCCGGCCTAGCGGACGCCGGCGTCGCGGAGGAGCTGCGGGATGTGCGAGGGCGAGTCCGCGACGCGGATGCCGGCCGCCTCGAGCGCGGTGCGCTTCGACTCGGCGGTGCCACCGCCGCCGGACGAGATGATCGCGCCGGCGTGACCCATTCGCCGTCCCGGGGGTGCGGTGCGGCCGGCGATGAAGGAGGCCATCGGCTTGCGCACCTCGCGCGCGCAGAAGGCGGCCGCCTTCTCCTCCTCCTCGCCCCCGATCTCGCCGATCATCACGATCGCCTCGGTCTCGGGATCCTGGTTGAACATGTCGAGCACGTCGATGAAGGACGTCCCCACGATCGGGTCCCCGCCGATGCCGACGCACGTCGTCTGGCCCATGCCGGCATCGGTCATGGCCTGCACGACCTCGTACGTCAACGTCCCGGAGCGCGACACGAGCCCGACCGGCCCGCGGACATGGATGTTGCCCGGGATGATGCCGACTTTCGCCTCGTCGACCGAGGTGAGGCCCGGGCAGTTCGGGCCGATGAGCCGGATGCCCTTGGCGCGCAGGACGTGCGAGACGCGCAGCATGTCGAGCGCGGGAACGCCTTCGGTGATGCAGATCACGAGCGGGATGCTGGCGGAGGAGGCCTCGAGCATCGCGTCCGGCGCGAAGGCCGCGGGGACGAAGATGCACGACGCGTTCGCGCCGGTCTGCTCGACCGCCTCGGCCACGGTGTCGTACACCGGGACCTTGCCGTCGATCGCGGTCTGACCGCCCTTGCCCGGCGTCACGCCGGCCACGATCTGCGTTCCGTACTCGAGCATGGCGGTCGAGTGGAACTCGCCCTCGCGGCCGGTGATGCCCTGGACGAGGAGGCGGGTGTCGCGGTTGACGAGGATGCTCACGCTGCGGCTCCCTTCGCGGCCGCGACGGCCTTGGCCGCGGCGTCGTCGAGCGAGTCGGCGGTGATGAGGTTCGCCTCGGCGAGGATCGGCTTCGCCTCCTCGGCGTTGGTGCCGACGATGCGCACGACCATCGGCACGTCGCGCTCGAGGGCGGCGCGCGCCTCGACGATGCCGCGCGCGACCTCGTCGCCGCGGGTGATGCCGCCGAAGATGTTGATGAGGATGGCCTTCACGTTCGGGTCGTCGAGGATGATCCGGAACGCCGCGGTCACCTTGTCCTGCTTCGCACCGCCGCCGATGTCGAGGAAGTTGGCGGGCTCCCCGCCGGCGAGCTTCACGAGGTCCATCGTCGTCATCGCCAGGCCGGCGCCGTTGACCATGCAGCCGATGCTGCCGTCGAGCTTGATGAAGCTGATGCCGGCCTCGCGGGCCGCGATCTCGGAGGGCTCCTCCTCGTTGAGGTCGCGCATCGCCTCGAGATCGGGATGGCGAGGGAGTGCCGAGTCATCGAGCACGATCTTCGCGTCGAGCGCCAGCAGCCGCCCATCGCCGGTCACCACGAGCGGGTTGACCTCCGCCAGGTCGGCGTCGGACTCGACGAAGGCGGCGAACAGGCCGCGCATCACGGTCGCGAAGTCCTTCCGCAGCTCGGCGGGGATGCCGAGGAAGAAGCCGATGCGCCGCGTCTCGTGCTCCTGGAGCCCGAGCAGCGGGTGGAGCGGGAGGCGGAGGATGGCCTCGGGGTTCGTCTTCGCCGTCTCCTCGATCTCGATCCCGCCTTCCGCGGAGGCGATGACGGTGATCGCCCGGTTCGCCCGGTCGAGAATCAGCCCCAGGTAGTACTCGTGCGCGATGTCCGCGGCCGGCGCGATGAGGACCGTCTGCACCGTGGTGCCCTTGATGTCGAGGCCGAGGATCTCCCGCGCTCGCTGCTCGGCCTCTTCGGGCGTGGCCGCCAGCTTCACGCCGCCGGCCTTGCCGCGGCCGCCGACGAGGACCTGGGCCTTCACGACCACCGGACCGTGCATCTCGATCGCCGCGGATCGCGCCTCTTCGGGCGACATCGCGGTCTGGCCGACGAGGAGCGGCACGCCGTGGCGCGCAAGGATCTCCTTCGACCGGTACTCCTGGAGCTTCACTCAGATCTCCTGTGCGGTGACCGTCGGGGCGCGCGCGCTCGAGGAGGGCGGCCGACGCAGGGACGCCGCCGATTGTAGCCGGACGCGTGGCGGGCCACCGTCTCGCCGGCCCGATGCCACGGTCGAGTACGCTCCGGCGGATGGAACGCGCGAGCCTGGTCGCACCGATCCGCGAGGTCAGCCGCAACGGCGCGATCGTTCGTCTCCAGGGGGCATGGACCCTGGCCATCGCCGCCGAATGGGCGTTTCTCGTCGGGCTGCTCGTCTATGCCTATGACGCCGGCGGGATCGCGGCGGCGGGCGCGCTCTCCACCCTGCGCATGCTCACCCCGGCCGTCGGTGCGCCGTTCGCGGCGTCGATCGCCGACCGGTTCTCGCCGCACCGGGTGCTCGCCATCGTCTACGCCATGCGCGCGGTCCTCGTCGTGGGAACCGGACTCGTTCTGGTCGCCGACGGGCCGCCGGCCGTCGTCTTCGCCGCCGCCGCGATCGAGGGCCTCCTCGCGGTCCTGAAGCGGCCGACCACGATGGCCCTCCTCCCGGCCCTCTCCCGTTCGCCGGCCGAGCTCGTGGCGGGCAATGCCGTGGCGAGCACCGGCGAAGGGCTCGGGGTGCTCGTCGGGCCGGCGATCGGCTCCTTCCTCCTCGCCGGCGCGGGCATCGAGATCGCGGTCATCGCCCCATCCGTGGCGCTCGCCGCCGCCGCCATCCTGGCCGCCACGATCGCGGTCCCGCACGGCCGGCCCCCGCGGCCGTCGGGCGGTGCGATCCGCGAGCTGCTCGGCGGCTTCGGCGCACTGCGCACCCATCCGGCCTCCGGGATGATCATCGGCCTCATCGGCTTCCAGACGTTCGTCCGTGGGCTCCTCACGGTGCTCATCGTCGCCGCGTCGGTCGATCTCCTCGGGCTCGGCAGGGAGGGCGTCGGGTGGCTGAACGCCGCCATCGGTGGCGGAGGACTCGTCGGCGCGGCGGTCGCGACGCTCGGCATGGGGTCGGGCATGCTCGGCCCGACGTTCAGCCTGGCGCTGGCCGCGTGGGGGCTGCCGATCGCGCTCATCGGGGTCGCCCCGGTGGCCTGGTTCGCGGTGGTCCTGCTCGCGGTGGTCGGCCTCGCCAACGCCATCCTCGACGTGTCCGGGTTCACGCTGCTGCAGCGCACGGTTCCGACCGCGCTCCGCGCGCGCGTGTTCGGGGCGCTCGAGGGCGTCGCGGCGCTCACGTTCGCGCTCGGCTCGCTCGTCGCGGCGCCGCTCATCGCCGCGCTGGGCCTCGCCGGCGCGCTCGTTGCGGCCGGCGGGCTGCTGCCGGTGGTCGCGGCGATCAGTGCCGCCGCCGTGCGCCGCACCGACCACGCCTCGATCGTGCCGCATCGGGAGCTCGCCCTCCTCCGCGGCGTCCCGCTCTTCGCGCCGCTCACCCTCGTCGTCGTCGAGCGGCTGGCGCGTGCGATGGTTGCCGGGCGCCACGCGGCCGGCGAATCGGTCGTGTCCCAGGGTGAGGCGGGGGATGCCTACTTCGTCGTGGGCGACGGACGGGCCACGGTCACGATCGACGGGGAGCCGGTGCGCGAGCTCGGGCCGGGCGACGGGTTCGGCGAGATCGCCCTCCTCGAGGACCGCCCGCGGACCGCGAGCGTGGTGGCCGACGGTCCGCTCGAGACCTTCGCCCTGCCGCGTGAAGCGTTCCTCGAAGCGGTCACCGGGAGTCCCGTCAGCGCCAGGGTCGCCGCGCAGCTCGTCGCGGATCGGCTCTCGGCCCCGGGGCGCTGAGCACGCCGAGCGCCGTACACTGTCGCGGTCGCACGCCGGCGCGTTGACCGGCAGGCCGCAGCGAGGAACCCATGAGCTACGCGATCACCCTCATCCCCGGCGACGGCATCGGCCCCGAGCTGGCGGACGCCACGAGGACGGTCCTCGGCGCCACCGGCATCGGCTTCGACTGGGACGTCCAGCAAGCGGGCGAGGCGACGATCGCGAGCGAGGGCACCCCGCTGCCGGAGCGCGTCCTCGAGTCGATTCGGCGCAATGGCGTCGGCCTCAAGGGACCGATCACGACTCCCGTCGGCACCGGGTTCCGCTCGGTCAACGTGTCGCTCCGCAAGGAGCTCGAGCTCTACGCCAACGTGCGCCCCGCGCGGACGATGGCTGGCGTCGAGTCGCGCTACGAGAACGTCGACCTCCTCATCGTTCGCGAGAACACCGAGGACCTCTACGCCGGGGTCGAGCACATGGTCGGCCCGGACGCCGCCGAGAGCATCAAGATCATCACCCGCGCTGCCTCGCAGCGGATCGCGCGCTACGCGTTCGAGTACGCCGTGAAGAACGGCCGGCGCAAGGTCACCGCCGTCCACAAGGCGAACATCATGAAGCTGTCCGACGGCCTCTTCCTCGAGAGCGCCGGCCAGGTGGCCGCGGACTACGCCGGGCGGGTGGAGTTCGAGGACCGCATCGTCGACAACATGTGCATGCAGCTCGTCCAGAAGCCCGAGCTGTATGACGTCCTCGTGCTGCCGAACCTGTACGGCGACATCGTCAGCGACCTCGCCGCTGGCCTCGTCGGCGGGCTCGGGGTGGCGCCGGGCGCCAACATCGGCGACAAGGCGGCCGTCTTCGAGCCCGTCCACGGCTCGGCGCCGAAGTACGCCGGCCAGAACAAGGCGAACCCGACGGCGCTCATCCTGTCGGCCGCGCTCATGCTCCGGCACCTGGGCGAGCTCGCCGCCGCCGATGCGGTGGAGACGGCGGTGCGCGACGTCATCGCCGAGGGCACCACGGTCACGTACGACCTGGGCGGCACCGCCGGCACCCGGGAGTTTGCCGAGGCCGTCGCCGCGCGTCTTGCGTGAATCCGGGACGCGCACGCGGAACCACCACCGCGGGGACGAGGCTTCGAATCGTCACGGTTCGCGTCGCGTCGCGCCTGCAACGAGCCACGCCAGAACGAGGCCGTTCGTCAGCCCGGTGCCACGATGACGGCATCCAATGTACGGCGGGACGCGTAAGTCTGTCGAAGGCGACCGCGGCCCCCGTCCCGGCCGGCTGGCGCCGCCTTCGGTAGAATCGGCTGGCCGCCACGACGCCGCCCGGCGTCCCGTGGCGCCCCGAGGGAGCAGAAGCACGACCGGTGATCAACCTGTTCGGGTACCGCGTCTCGTGGGCGCAGCTGGCCTGGTTCGGCCATCGCGCCAGCGGGCTGGGCGTGCTGTTCTACCTGTTCATGCACGTCGTGGAGACCTCGACGGTCCTCTTCGGGCCGGAGGTCTACAACGCGGCCGTCGGCATCTTCAAGAACCTGCCCGCGCGCCTCGGCGAGGTGCTCCTCATGGCCGCTGTCGTCTACCACGCGCTCAACGGGATCCGGGTCATCGCCATGGACTTCTGGCCGGGACTGACCGTCTACTACCGGCCGCTGACGTACGGCGTGATCGTGGCCACCGTGGTGTCGATGATCCCGCTCGGGCTCATCATGATCCGGCCGTTCGTGTCGTGGGGCGGGTGATCTGATGACGACCACATCCCGTCGGCCGCGCGTCATCTACACGAACCCGTCGCGTGCCGCCCGCCCGCGCCCCGAGGCATCCGGCCGCGAGCGCTTCTGGTGGTACTTCATGCGCCTGTCCGGGCTGGCGCTCGTGCTCCTCGCCCTCGGCCACATGTTCATCATGCACGTCCTCGTCGAGCTGACCGGCGGCGAGATCGACTTCGCGTTCGTCCAGAGCCGATGGGGGACGCCGTTCTGGCGCATCTACGACTTCCTCCTCCTCGTGCTCGCGTTCGTCCACGGGGCGAACGGCGCCCGCGTCGTCATCGGCGACTGGGTGTCGCACCCGACTGCCAAGCGGCTGCTCATCGGCCTCCTGCTGACGGTGAGCGCGATCTGGCTCATCCTCGGCATGGCGGTCATCGTGTTCTTCGACCCGAACAGCGCGCCGCCGACCGGGCCGTTCAGTTGACCCTCGCCACGCGGGGCGCCCCCGCCATCCCGCCCACCCGCGTCCACGACCTCGACGCGGTCGTCGTCGGCGCCGGTGGCGCCGGGCTGTACGCCGCGCTCGAGCTGAAGCAGGAGCTCGGGCCGGAGGCCCGCATCGGCGTCGTCAGCAAGCTCTATCCCTCGCGCAGTCACACCGGCGCCGCGCAGGGTGGCGTCTGCGCGGCCCTCGGCAACACGGAGGAGGACCACTGGGAGTGGCACTGGTTCGACACCGTCAAGGGC
This sequence comes from Candidatus Limnocylindria bacterium, assembly GCA_036380155.1. GTDB lineage: Bacteria > Chloroflexota > Limnocylindria > QHBO01 > QHBO01 > JACDBZ01. Next base: position 8,842 of record DASVFG010000053.1, on the reverse strand, counting down.
GGCGACTACCTGGTCGACCAGGACGCGGCCGAGGTCATGTGCCACGACGCGATCGAGACGATCATCAACCTCGAGCACCTCGGCCTGCCGTTCGACCGCACCGAGGATGGGCTGATCAACCAGCGCCGGTTCGGCGGTCATACCCGGAACTACGGCGAAGGCCCCGTGCGCCGCAGCTGCTTCGCCGCCGATCGGACGGGGCACGCCATCCTCCAGACGCTGTTCCAGCAGTGCATCCGGCGCCACGTCCAGTTCTTCGACGAGTACCAGGTCGTGGACCTCGCCATGCCGGACGGACCCCGCGGGCCGGTCAGCGGCGTGATCGCGCTCCAGACCGCCACGACCGAGCTCCACGCGTTCCGCGCGAAGGCCGTGCTCTTCGCGACGGGCGGGTACGGGAAGATCTTCAAGGTCACCTCGAACGCGCACACCCTCACCGGCGACGGGATGGCGATCCCGTACCGTCGCGGCCTGCCGCTCGAGGACATGGAGTTCTTCCAGTTCCATCCGACCGGCATGTACAAGCTCGGCTTCCTCCTCTCCGAGGCGATGCGCGGCGAGGGCGGCGTCCTCCTCAACGACAAGGGCGAGCGGTTCATGGAGCGCTACGCGCCGACGATGAAGGACCTCGCCTCGCGGGACGTCGTCTCGCGGAGCATCTACCTCGAGATCGCGGAAGGGCGGGGGATCGGCGGGAAGGACTTCGTCCACCTCGACGTGCGGCATCTCGGCGCCGAGGTCCTCAACAAGAAGCTCCCCGACATGAGCGGCTTCATTCGCACCTATTTCGGGCTCGAGCCGCTCACCGATCTCGTCCCGATCCAGCCGACCGCGCACTACGCGATGGGCGGCGTACCGACCGACATCGACGGTCGCGTCCTGGCCGACGCCTCCAACGCGGTCGTGCCCGGCTTCTACGCCGCGGGCGAGGTGGCCTGCGTCAGCGTCCACGGCGCGAATCGCCTCGGGACGAACTCGCTGCTCGACATCCTCGTCTTCGGCCGGCGTGCCGGGAAGCGGATGGCCGCGGATCTCGGCTCGCTGGCGGACCCGGTGCCGGACCTGGCGGCCGAGGCGGCGGCGCTCGACCGAGTGAACGCGCTCCTCGCCGCCGCCGAGGGTGAGCGGCCGGCGGTCATCCGCGCCGAGCTCCAGGAGGTCATGTTCACGAAGTGCGGCGTGTACCGCACGGAGGCCCTGCTCACGGAGGCGCGCGACGAGGTCGCCGCGCTTCGGACGCGTGCCGAGACGCTCCTCGTCGACGACAAGGGCTGCCGCTACAACACGGACCTGGGCGAGGCGATCGAGCTCGGCTTCCTGCTCGACTGCGCCGAGGCGACCGTCGTGTCGGCGCTGGCGCGCAAGGAGAGCCGCGGCGGCCACGCCCGCGAGGACTACCCCGATCGTGACGACACCGACTGGCTGCAGCACACGTTCGCGACGCGCACCGGCGGCGGCGCGGTGGACCTGACCTACAAGCCGGTGACGATCACGAAGTTCCAGCCGAAGCCGCGGGTGTACTGACCGATGGACGTCACGCTCCGTATCCGACGCTTCAACCCCGAGGCCGACCGCGAGCCGCACTGGGAGACGTACGCCGTCGAGGCCGAACCGACGGATCGGGTGCTCGACCTGCTCCACCAGGTGAAGTGGTACCAGGACGGGACGCTCACGTTCCGCCGGTCGTGCGCCCACGGCGTGTGCGGCTCGGACGCGATGCTCATCAACGGCCGCAACCGGCTGGCGTGCGAGTTCCTCGTCAAGGACGCCGGCACCGAGATCACGGTCGAGGCGATCCGCGGGATGTCGATCGTGAAGGACCTGCTCGTCGACATGGAGCCGTTCTGGGACTCGTACAAGCAGGTGATGCCGTTCCTCGTGAACGACGAGATTCCCGAGGACGGCAAGGAGCGACGCCAGTCGCAGGCCGATCGCGACCGGTACGAGGACACGAGCCGCTGCATCCTGTGCGCGGCGTGCACCACGAGCTGCCCGGTCTTCTGGACCGACCAGTCGTACGTCGGGCCGGCCGCGATCGTGAACGCCCATCGCTTCGTCGTCGACTCCCGCGACACGGCCAAGGAGGAGCGCCTCGAGATCCTGGCCGATGCGAACGGCGTGTGGCGCTGCCGCACGACGTTCAACTGCGTCGAGGCCTGCCCGCGCGACATCAAGATCACGAAGGCGATCCTCGAGGTCACGAACGAGATCGGCCGGGCCGGGCTCCGATGAGGCGGCTGCTGATCTACACCGATGGCGCCGCCCGCGGCAACCCCGGTCCGGCCGGCGCGGGCGCCATCCTGCGCGACGCCGAGACGCGCGCCACGGTCGCCGAGATCGCCGAGCCGCTCGGCCATGCCACGAACAATGTCGCGGAGTGGACCGCCGTGCTGCTCGCCCTCGAGGAGGCGTCGCGACTCGGCGCGACGCATGTCGACCTGCGGATGGACTCGCAGCTCGTCGCACGACAGATCACCGGTGTCTACCGCGTGAAGCACGCCGACCTCCAGCCGATCCACGCCGCCGTGATGCGGCTCCTGCGCGGCCTCGAGGGGTACACGGTCGGCCACGTCCCCCGTGAGCTCAACAAGGACGCCGATCGGCTGTCGAACGTGGCGATCGACGGCGGGGGAGCGCGACCCGGTGCCGGTTCCGGCTTCACCATTCGCTAGGCCGCGGCTGGCGATCCTGATCCTCGCCGCGCTCGTCGGCTGTGCCGGCCCGTCGACGTCGAGCCCATCGGCGCCCGCGGCGAGCCCCACGATCCCTCCACGAACGCCGCCGCCTGCGTCGTCACCGGCCGGTGCCGCCTACCTCGCCCTCGGGGACTCGGTCACGTTCGGCATCGGCGTTCCACAGCCGCAACGGAACGGGTACGTCGCGCGCGTGGCCGATGCGCTCGCCGATGCGTCCCCGCCGATCGGCGAGACGCGAGTGTTCGCCGTGCCGGGGGAGACCGCGGCCGGATTCCTCGAGCGGCGGCTCGACGACGTGGTGCGCGCCATCGACGAGCTCGGGCCGCGCGTCGGGCTGGTGACGATCGGCCTCGGCGCGAACGAGCTGCTCCGGACACGGCGTGAGCCGGCCTGTGCCGATCGGGGAAGCGACGCGTGCGCCGCCCTCGTCGACACCGCCACGACCGAGGCGGCCGCCGCGCTCGAGGCCATCGTCGCCGGCGTCCAGTCGGCGCTCGACAGCGCGGGCGCCACGGAGGCGAGGGTCCTCGTCCTGGCCTACTACAACCCCGAGGCGGGCGATCTGGTGGCGAGCTCGGTGGCGGGCGCCGACGGCGTGGTCGGCTGCGACCCGGACGACCCGCGGCCCGGGCTCGACGACCGCATTGCGTGCGTCGCCGAGGCGCGCGACGCGGAGCTCGTCGACCTGTACGCCGCTTTCCTCGGCCGCGAGCTCGAGCTCACTCGCATCGGTCGTGGCGACGTCCATCCGAACGCGGCGGGCTATCAGCTCATCGCCGACACGATCGTGGCGACGATCGAGGGCGGCTGAGGAGCGGCAGCGCGCGGCCGGGTACAATCGACGTCCCTGGAGGCGGCTGGACGGCCGCGGGCGCAATGGCCGAAAGGCCGCGTCCGAGGAAAGTCCGAGCTCCACAGAGCAGGCTAGCGGGTAACGCCCGTCCGCCGTGAGGCGAGGACCAGCGCCACAGTGACGATGCCGACCCGGTTCGCCGGGTCGGAGTGAAACGCGGCAAGCTCTAGCCGGTGCAAGACCGAATAGGGGAGCGCAAGGCGGCTTCGGCCGCAGCAGGCGGCTCGCTCAGCTCCCGGGTAGGTCGCTCAGATGGATGGCCGTCCGTGACCGATGCGTGCATCGGCTCACGACAGAACTCGGCTTACAGGCCGCGCTCCAGGGACTAGTCCTCGTCCTCGCGCCAGACCGATCGGGCCGTGCAGGCGTTGCAGATGGGACGTGCCTCGTCCATCGAGCCGAGGGGGAGCGGATGGTCGATCCCGCCGAGCAGGCAGGTGACCTCGACGCCGGCGACCTCTCCCGGGACGATGCTGACGTGGCGCACCGAACAGCGGCGGATACGACCGGATCGGGGGATCGGTCGGCGCTCGTTGCTCCCCTCGATCGGGTTCAGCGCCATGGAAGTCGGCCTCTGGGGTGAGAATCGGTGCTCGGCGTATGAGCAGGCTACCGACCGGCGCGTCCCGGCAACAATGGGGCGTTCGTACCATGCCGGGCCTACCCGACGATCCGTCGCGGGCGGTTCGACCCGACGGTAGACTCCGGTTGCCGGCGCGGTTTCGCGGCGGATTCGATGTCGAGGAGGGGTCGTGTTCGGACGACGCAAGCGCGAGGAGGCCGAGGCCGCCGAGGCTGCCCGCGAGGGCGAGCGCCTTGCCCTCTTCGCGAAGCTCGCCGAACGGCCCGAGCACGTCTGTCCGTTCCTCGGGCTCGAGGGCGACCGCACCGGCTATGTCGAGGGCGTGAGCGAGGAGCATCGGTGCTTCGCGTTCGGCGACCCGGCCCCGATCAGTGCGGAGCAGCAGACCCGCGTCTGCCAGGAGCGCGGCTACGGCAACTGCCCGCGCTACCTGCGCGGCGTGCTCGTCATCCCCACCGAGGAGCTCGAGGCGTTGCGCCGTCCGCGCGCCGCCGAGCCGGTGGCGGCTCCCGTCGTCCCGCCTCCTCCTCCCGCCGAGCGACGGCGCCGGGTTCCCGCCTGGCTGTTCGTCATCCCGCTCCTGCTGCTCGTGGGCGGTGGTGCGTGGGTCCTCATGGGGGGCCTCGACGAGATCGGCGGGGTGACCCCCACCGCCAGCTCCTCCGTCGAGCCGACCTCCGTCGCGACCGTCGGGCCGACCCCCGCCGCCAGCGCCAGCGGCGGGACCAGCGTCGAGCCGTCGCCGTCGGCAGCCGAGAGCGGTCCTCCGACGCCGAGCGCCGAGCCCACCCCGAGCGCCGGCGACACGTTCGCCTTCTACGAAGTCTCCGTCGGCCCGGAGGGCTACACGCTCTACACGCTCAGCGCGTCCGGGGAGATCGCCGACACGCGTGAGGCGTCGTTCGGCCGGTTCTCCTTCGCGCGGGTCGAGCCCGTCGAGGGCAGCGAGAACACGGTCTATTGGGAGACGCAGGACGGCGACCTCGCCGGCTGGTCCTACCGATGGCCGAACAGCGGCGACTTCCGCATCCGCGCGGTGTATCTCAGCTCGTCCGGTGAGCGTCGATCGGAGTACCTCGAGCAGTCCGAGCTGCGGACCTTCCCCGAGGCGACGCCCGCTCCCTGACGCCCATCGCGTTGGTCCCGCCGCCCCGAGGCGGCCACATCGACAGCTCCTGTCGACCGAGTCGAATTCGGTTCCGTCCCGCAGGGTGACCTGAGCGTGTCCCGGTAGCAGCGGCCATCCCGACACCGGATGTCGATCCGGCGGGCGATGCTCCGCGGCACTGGCGCCCAGTCGACACCACGCGCCTTGCCGCCACCGAACAACCCAACGTCACGTCCCGCGGCAGGACGAACGTCTCCCGCCCGCAGGCTCCCACCCGCAGAAAACCCCTTGACGGGTGGCGGCTGCCCTGTATAGTGGCGCCCGGTGGTTCCAAATGGGGCCATGTGGGGAGAAGTGGTGAACGACAGGCACGATGGAACGGGCGTCATTCCTCACCGGGGAGTTCCGGCACGCACTGGACGACCGAGGCCGCGTCGCGGTCCCGGTGCGCTTCCGGGCGCGGCTGGCCCAGGGAGCGACGCTCGCCCGGTGGCTGGACGGCTGCCTCGCGATCTTCCCGGCGGACACCTGGGACGACCTGGCGCAGCGCATCCAGAGCCTGCCGACGACAAATGCGGCCGCACGACAGTTCGGTCGCTTCATGAGCTCGGGAGCAGTCGAGGTGGAGCCCGATCGACAGGGTCGCGTCCTCGTCCCGAGCTACCTGCGCGAGTACGCCGGCCTGACCGAGAGCGAGGTGGTCGTGGTCGGCGCGCTGAACCGGCTCGAGATCTGGGCACCGACGCGGTGGCAGCCGTATCGGTCGCAGATCGAGGACGAGCCGGAGGCGCTCGCCGAGCACCTCGCCGACCTGGGCATCTGACGGTGCCAAGGCCATTCATGCGTCTCCGGGCCGCTCGGCCCGCCGCCGACTACGAAAGGTGCGACGTCACATGGGAGAAGGGCACCTGCCGGTCCTGGTCGACGAGGTTCTCACCTCGTTGGCCGTCGGTGCCGGCAGCTCCGTGGCGGATTGCACGGTCGGCGGCGGTGGGCACGCCGAGCGGCTCCTGGAGGCCACGTCTCCGGATGGCCGCCTGCTCGGCCTCGATGCCGATCGGGCGGCCATCTCGGAGGCGACTCACGTCCTGGCGCGCTTCGGCGACCGCGTCGTCCTGCGCCACGCGAACTTCGAGTCGATCTATGCCACGGCGACCGATGCCGGCGTCGTCCCCCTGGACGGCGTCCTCTTCGATCTCGGGCTCAGCTCCTACCAGCTCGCCGATCCCCGGCGTGGCTTCAGCTTCGCGGCCGATGCGCCGCCGGACATGAGATTCGATGAAACGAGTGGTGTATCGGCCCTTGAGCTCATTGAGCGCTCCTCGGAGCGAGAGCTCGCCGGAATCCTCGCGACGTTTGGTGAAGAGCGCCGTGCTGGCCGCATCGCGAAGGCGATCGTGGCGGCGCGTGCGGAGGGCCGGATCGTGACCGCCGCGGAGCTCGCCGCGGTCATCGCCGCCGTGGCGCCCGCCCGTCCCGGCTCGGCCGACGCCGGTCGCATCCACCCCGCGACGCGCACGTTCCAGGCGCTTCGCATCGCCGTCAACCGCGAGGTCGAGGTCCTCTCGTCGGGCCTGGCCGGCGCGCTGGCCGCGCTGCGACCCGGCGGGCGCATGGCCGTCATCAGCTACCACAGCCTCGAGGACCGGATCGTGAAGCGCTTCGTCGCTCGCGAGAGCCGGGACTGCATCGAGGATCCGCTGCCGCCGGTCTGCACCTGCGGCCACCGGGCGCAGCTGCGCGCCGTCACCAAGGGCGTCATCACCGCGGGCCCCGAAGAGGTCCGGCGGAACCGCCGCGCACGCAGCGCGAAGCTGCGCGTCGCCGAGAAGCTCGCGTCGTCTCGCGAGCGCGAGGAGGAGGGTCACCGATGAGCAAGGGACGGTCCCGTCATCAGTCGAGCCGGCGCCGCATGTACTCGGCCCGGCAGCGCGAGATGCGTGAGCGACGGCTGCACGCTGCCCGCGACGAGCAGTACTGGCTCAGCGACCAGGTCGCGGCCATCGAGATCGAGGAGGGACTCGACTTCGAGGCCCCCACCAGCTTCGGCACCGCCCTGCGCCGCCGCGCGACCGCGGCCTAGGACGGGGAGCTCACTGCAGTCATGGCCGTCATCGGCGCGCGTCCGGCTACCGGTCCCTGGTTCATTCCGGGCCGTGGCCGGCCGCGCCCTCGCACCCGACCACAGTCCGCGCGTCGCGGCCGGCATGGCGTTGCACGGCGTCGCATCGCGACTCGGGTCGATGTCCGGCCGCTGTTGGTCACGATCCTCGTCGCGGCCGGGCTCGCGCTGTTCTACCTCAGCCAGATCACCCACGTGGCCGCCACCGGCTACGAGATCGACGCGCTGCGGAACGCCCTCGCCGAGTCGCGGGCGGCACAGCAGCAGCTGATCTGGGACATCAGCGAGGCGCGTTCGCCTGCCGAGATCACCCGCCGTGCGCGGATCGAGCTCGAGCTCGTGCCGCTCGTCCCCGGATCGGTGACCTACGCCCCGGCCACCGACGCCGCATCACCCGCGGATTGACCCACTGATCCCGCGGCCGGGGTCGGCCGCTCGCACCGGAGACATCAATGCTCGCCAGGACCGACAGTCGTGCCCGCGCCGTGGTCCTCCTCCTCCTCGTCACCGTCGTGGCATCGGCAATCGGTGCACGCCTCGTCTGGTGGCAGATCGCCGAGCGCGACTGGCTCGCCACGATGGCGATGCACCAGCTCGCGGCCAACGAGGAGCTGCCGGCCGAGCGGGGCGAGATCAGGGACGTCCACGGCGAGCTCCTGGCGACCTCGGTCGAGCTGCAGTCGGTCTTCGCAACCCCACCCACCGTGAGCCACCCGAAGAAGGCTGCCGCGGTGCTCGCCTCGATCCTCGACATCTCCGAGGTGGCGCTGCGCAACGCGTTCATCGGCGACGACCCGTGGGTCTGGGTCGCGCGCCGGGTGAGCAACGCCGACGCGGACCGTATCCGTGAGCTCGACCTCGACGGCATCGGCATGCTCCCCGAGACCCAGCGCGTCTACCCCGTCAAGGGGATCGCGAACGGGACGACGATGGCGGCGCATGTCCTCGGCTTCGTCACGGAAAGCGACGAGGAAGGATCGGAGGGCATGACGGTCGGGCGGTACGGCATCGAGCAGGGGGAGAACGTGCTGCTCACCGGCCACGAGGGGAGCGTCTCGGCCCAGGAAGACGTCGGCGGGCGCCAGATCGCGAACTCGGTGTCGGTGCTCGTGGAACCCGTCGATGGGTCCGACCTGCGGCTGACGATCGACGCCGGCATCCAGCACCTCCTCGAGCAGGCCATTTGGAACGCCTATCGGAACAACAACGCGCAGGGCGCGACCGGCCTGGTGATGAACGCGGAGACGGGCGCCATCCTCGGCATGGCGTCGTTCCCGTCCTACAACGCCAACCAGTTCGCGACGACCGATGGCGAGCGCTTCTCGAATCCGGCGATCTCGCGGCAGTACGAGCCGGGATCGGTGATGAAGGCGTTCACGATCGCCGCCGCGCTCGATGCCGGAGCCATCACCACGCGCGACACGTTCGAGGACGACAACAACCTCGAGCTTCGCGGGGTGCGCATCCAGAACGCCGACCG
>DASVFG010000052.1:0-6320 GCA_036380155.1 Candidatus Limnocylindria bacterium | reverse complement strand
CATCCTGGGCCGTGACCTCGTGCACGATGCCCGCGAGATCCGCCGCCGGCTCGGGGCCGTCCTGTCCGGCGAGCGGAGCCTGTACTGGAAGCTCACCGCCCGCGAGAACCTCGAGTACTTCGCCGCGCTCTACCACGTGCCTCCGGCGGCGACGCCCGGCCGGATCGCTAAGATCCTCGAGACGGTGCGGCTCACCGACCGCGCCGACGACTACGTCGAGAAGTTCAGCACCGGGATGCGGCAGCGGCTCGTCCTGGCCCGGGCGCTCCTCCCCGCTCCCGAGCTCCTCCTGCTGGACGAGCCGACCGTCGGCCTCGACCCGCAGTCGGCCCGCGACCTCCGTGAGCGCGTCCTCCAGCTCCGCGAGGAAGGCCGCACCGTGCTGCTCACGACGCACTACATGGAGGAGGCCGATCAGCTCTGCGACCGCATCGCGATCGTCGACCACGGGCAGATCGTGGCGCTCGACACGCCCGAGGGCCTGAAGCGCGGCCTCAAGGCGACCGAGGTCGTCCGGCTCGAGCTCGGGGCGAAGGAATCCTCCGACACCGCGCTCGTCGGCCGCCTGGCCGCCGCCGGCCAGGTCGCGCAGCAGCAGCGCGACAACGGGACGCTCCACCTCACGGTCCATTGCGGGTCCGCGCGCGACCTCGTGCCGCTCGTCATCGACGCGGCGCGCGCCGAGGACGCCGAGGTCCGCAACATCCAGGTCCTCCCGATCTCGCTCGAGGACGTGTTCATCTCCCTGACCGGGCGAGCGCTGCGCGAATGAGCCTCCCGACTGCCGCCGACGTCACCGCCGATCTCCGCGCGTTCGGGGCCGCCGCGCGCAAGGAGTGGCGCCTCCTCCGCCGCTACCCGGGCACGTTCCTGTCGTTCATCTTCTGGCCGATCGCCCTGCCCCTCGCCTTCGTCTTCCAGGCCGAGGCGTTTGCCGGCGGCCGGAGCGACACGATGGCGGCATTCGCCGAGCGCACCGGCACGACCGAGATCGCCGGCTTCCTGTTCGTCGGCTGGGCCACCTACATGTGGCTCTCCCTCATCCTGTGGGGGCCCGGGACGAGCCTGCGTACTGAGCAGATCCGCGGCTCGCTCGAGGCGATCTTCATGACGCCCGCCTCGCGGCTCGTGGTCCTGTTCGGGCCGGCCGTCGGGCAGCTCATCTGGGCGGTGTGGATCTTCGTGGTCGTCGGCATCGCCCTCTGGCTGGGCTTCGGCGTGACCATCGGCCCGGCCGAGGCAGTGCGGGCCCTCGGCGTCATCCTGGTCGGGGTGCCGGCCCTCTACGCGATCGGCGCCCTGTTCGCCGCCGTCGTGCTGCGCTTCGGCGAGGTCCACGCGCTCGTGCAGGGGGTGCGAGGGCTCTTCACGGCGCTGTGCGGCATGAGTTTCCCGATCATGGTCCTCCCCGACTGGGCGCAGACGGTCGCCTACTCCCTGCCGCCCACGTACCTCATCGGCGACCTGCGTGCCGTCCTGCTGACCGGGTCCTCGCTCGGGCGCATCATCGGCGACCTGGGGATCCTCATCGGCATGGGCGCCGTCCTGGCCGTCCTGGCCGTCATCGCCTTCCGCCGCACCGAGCTCCATGCCCGTCGCGGCGGCCGGCTGGCGCAGTACTGATGGACCGACCGATGGAGATGCCAGTGGACACCCCGATGCACCCGGTCCGTGCCGAGCTGCGCGCCGCGAGCGCCATCGCCCGCAAGGAGCTCCAGGTGTTCGGGCGCTACCGGCTGAACGCAGTGAACCAGGTCATCCAGCCGCTCTACCAGACCCTCATTCCCGGCGTCCTGCTGGGGGCCACGTTCGCCATCGGCGGGGAGGCGGTCGGCCTCCAGGAGTCGGCCGGCACCACCGACATCGTCGGCTACCTGTTCCTCGGCATGCTGGCGCTCACGCTTGTCAGCGCCGGGTTCTGGGGCGTCGCGTTCAGCATCAAGATGGAGCTCGACGCCGGGACCCTCGAGCCCGCGTGGCTCACGCCGACCCGTCGCGAGACGTTCGTCATCGGCCTGACGCTCTCCGGGCTCGTCATCGCCACGGCGACGACGGTCATCCTCGTCCTCGTCGGGATCTGGCTGTTCGGTGCCGACATCGCGCCGCGCCTCACGATCGCGGTGCCGATCCTGCTCGTCACGGGCGTCGGCGTTCTCGGCATCGGCTACCTCGTCGGCGCGATCGTCCTCCGCATGCGCGAGGCGAACTTCTTCGTCGACGCCGCGGACTTCATCTTCATCTGCCTCTCCGGCGCCGCCTTCCCGGTCGTCGTCCTGCCCGACGTCGTCGAATGGGTCGCCTACCTGCTGCCGACGACCCACGCGCTCGACCTCATGCGCGTGGCGGCCCTCGGTACCCGTCCGCTCCTCCCGCTCCCGGTCGAGTGGGCGATGCTCGGCCTCACGAGCGTCGGCCTCCTCGTCGTGGGGCGCTGGGCATGGCTGCGGACCGAGCACCGCATGCGACGGCTTGGGGCGCTCGGCCAGCACTGACGCACTAGAATCGGGCCGCGTGAGCCACGCCCGCATCGACCCTTCCGCCTCCCGATGGTGGGAAGGCGCCGTGATCTACCAGATCTATCCGCGCTCGTACGCCGATGGGAACGGCGACGGCATCGGCGACCTCGTCGGCATCCGCGAGCGCCTCGACCACCTGGCCGGGACCGATACCTCCCTCGGCGTGGACGCCATCTGGCTCTCCCCCATCTCGCCGAGCCCGCAGCACGACTTCGGCTATGACATCAGCGACTACACCGATGTCGCCGCCGAGTACGGGACCCTTGCCGATCTCGACGCGCTCGTGGCCGCCTGCCATGAGCGCGGCCTCCGGCTGCTCATGGACCTCGTCCCCTGCCACACCTCGATCGAGCACCCGTGGTTCGTCGAGTCGCGCGCCTCGCGCACGAGTCCGAAGCGCGACTGGTATCTCTGGGCCGATGCGGCACCCGACGGCGGCCCGCCCTCGAATTGGACGGCCGCGTTCGGCGGGTCGAGCTGGACGTGGGACGAGGCCACCGGCCAGTACTACCTCCACTCGTTCTACCCCGAGCAGCCGGATCTCAACTGGCGCAATCCCGCGGTCGCCGAGGCGATGGCCGAGGCGATGCGCTTCTGGTTCCGGCGCGGCGTCGACGGCTTCCGGGTGGACGCCATCTTCGCGGCGATCAAGGACGATCAGTACCGTGACAACCCGCCGGACCGTCGAGCGCACGGCATCCCGGGTTTCGGAGCCGCCATCGGCGAGGATCCGCTGTGGAGCATGAACCGTCCCGAGGTCCACGACGTCATCCGGCACCTCCGCCGCGTGGCCGACGAGTTCCCCGGGCGCCTGCTCGTCGGCGAGGCGTACCTGCCGGTCGAGGAGCTCGCCGCGTACCTCGGCCACGGCCGCGACGACGAGTTCCACCTCGCCTTCAACTTCGAGCTTCTCCGCTCCCCGTGGGAGCAGCTCCATCTGCGTCTCGCCGTCGAACGCGCCGAGGCGCTCCACCCGCCGGGGGTGTGGCCCACGTACCAGATCAGCAATCACGACCAGTCGCGCCACGCGACGCGCTGGGGCGAGGCCGCCGCCCCGACGGCCGCGATGCTCCTGCTCACCCTGCGCGGCGTCCCCGTCCTCTTCGCCGGCGAGGAGATCGGGATGGTCGACGCCGATCCGGCGATCCTCCCCGACCCTCCCTTCGACCGCGCCGGCCGCGACGCCTGCCGCACCCCGATGCAGTGGGACGCCACCGACGGCGGCGGTTTCACGACCGGGGTCCCGTGGCTGCCGCTCGTCGACCACCGGTCGCGCAACGTCGAGGCGCAGTCGGCGGACCCGCGCTCGATGCTGAGCCTCTACCGGCGGCTCATTCGCGCACGCCGCACGTCCGCGGCGCTCGAGCGCGGCTCACATCGGTCGCTGTTCGGAGTGGGTCCAGATCTGCTCGCGTACGTGCGGGAGGCGGATGGCGAGCGGGTGCTCGTGCTCCTGAACCTCGTGGGCGAGCCGCGGACCTGCGCACTCGACCCCCGCCGGATCGGCGCCTCGACCGGCGACGTGCTCGTGGCAACCTCGCTGCGGGAGGGATCGGTGGACCTGGCCGATGGGCCGGTGCTCGACCCGCACGAGGGCCTCGTGGTGCGCCTCATCCCGGGAGCGTGATCGCGGCGGCCTCCGCGCGCCGGTATGCGGAGTGCTACCGTTCACGGCCGTGACGAGATCGCCGGAGCCACCACCGTCCGAGGGACGCCGCGTCGATCCGCACCTCGAGGTTCGTGAGAAGCGGCGCGGGAAGCGTCCCGGCGACGCCTACGTCCGCATCGTGCGCCCCTTCGAGGAGGCCTTCCAGCGCGGCGGTGAGGAGGGCGGGCTCATTGCCACCGAGCGCACCGTGCTGCACCGCAGCGGGTGGACGGCGTCGGTCCGCGCCCTGCGCACCTGGCTGATCGGACGGCCGATCAGCTCCGAGCAGGAGGAGCACGAGCGCCTGACGAAGACGAAGGGCCTCGCGATCTTCTCGAGCGACAACATCAGCTCGTCTGCCTACGGGCCAGAAGAGATCATGCACGTGCTCATCCTCGCCGGAGCCGGCGCGCTGAGCCTGACCCTCCCCCTGGCGGCGCTCATCACGATCATGCTCGCCATCGTCACCGTCTCCTACCGGCAGACGATCCGGGCCTATCCGAAGGGCGCGAGCAGCTACATCGTCGCGAGCGACAACCTCGGCAGCACCATGGGCGTCCTCGCCGCCGCGGCGCTCCTCATCGGCTACGTGGTCACCGTCGCCGTATCCGTGTCGGCCGGCGTCGCCGCCATGACCTCGCTCATCCCGGAGCTCTTCGACTCGCGGGTCCTGATCAGCGCGGGGCTCGTCGTGCTCCTCATGCTCGGCAACCTGCGCGGCATCCGCGAGTCGGGGACGATCTTCATGATCCCGACGTACGCCTACATCGTCGTCATGCTCGGGATCATCGGCTACGGCGTCGCGCGGACGCTCCTCGGCGACGTGCCGCAGTTCGTGGCGCCGGCCGCGTGGGAGAGCGTGGAGCACGGCAGCCAGGGGCTGGGGCTCTTCCTCATCCTCCGCGCCTTCAGCCAGGGAGCCGTGGCGTTGACGGGGGTCGAGGCGATCAGCGACGGCGTTCCCGCGTTCAAACCGCCGGAGTGGAAGAACGCGAGCACCACCCTGACCTGGGCCGCGGTCGTCTTCGCGACGCTCTTCCTGGGGATCGCGTTCCTGCTCACGACGCTCGGCATCCAGCCGGACCCAGGGAAACAGCAGACGGTCCTCAGCATCCTCGTGCGCCACCTCGCCGGGGAGGGCTGGGTCCTGGTCGTGGCCCAGATCGCCACCGCCCTCATCCTGGTCCTTGCCGCGAACACCAGCTTTGCCGACTTCCCGCGCCTCTCGTCGTTCCTCGCGCGTGACGGCTTCCTGCCGCGCCAGTTCGCATTCCGCGGCGAGCGCCTGGCGTTCACCACGGGGATCGTGGCCCTGTCGCTCATGGCCATCGGCCTTCTGCTCGGCTTCAACGCGAGCGTGTCCGGCCTCATTCCGCTCTACACCCTCGGCGTGTTCATCGCCTTCACCCTCTCCCAGGGCGGGATGCTCGTCCGCTGGTGGCGCCGCCGGGAGCCCGGGTGGCGGCGAGGCCTGGCGATCAACGGACTGGGCGCGCTGATCACGGCCGTGGTCGCGCTCGTCGTGGGCTCCAGCAACTTCTTCCAGGGTTCGTGGCTCGTCATCGTCCTCGTGCCCATCCTCATGGGCATCCTCCTCGCCATCCGCGGGCACTACCGCGAAATGGACCGATCGCTGTCCATCGACCGCGTGCCCGAGACCGCCGAGGTCGCACCGAAGCCGATCGTCATCGTCCCCATCGCCCGACTCGACCGGCCGGCGCTCCAGGCGATCGCGTTCGCCAACTCGATCAGCACCGAGGCGGTCGCGGTCCACGTGACCCACTCGTCCGAGACCGCCGACAAGCTGCGAGAGGCCTGGCCGAGCTGGGCACGCACCACCGAGCTCGTCGTCGTCGAGTCGCCCTATCGCGCGCTCATCGGTCCCCTGCTGGCGTACATGGACGCCCTTCAGCGGCAGGCGCCGGAGCGGCCGATCCTCGTCGTGCTCGCCGAGTTCGTGCCGCGGCACTGGTGGGAGAACCTCCTGCACAACCAGACCGCGCTCCGACTGAAGCTCCGCCTCTTCTCCCGCCGCAACACGATCGTCGCCGACGTTCCCTACCACCCGCACGGGAACTGAACGGGGCGGCGTAACCGCCGGCGAATGG
Organism: Candidatus Limnocylindria bacterium; assembly: GCA_036380155.1. Lineage (GTDB taxonomy): Bacteria > Chloroflexota > Limnocylindria > QHBO01 > QHBO01 > JACDBZ01. The sequence continues at coordinate 48 of DASVFG010000052.1, read as the reverse complement.
AGTGTCGACAGCGGCGACCGATGCATCCGGGGGCCATCGGTCGACGAC
>DASVFG010000051.1:0-8189 GCA_036380155.1 Candidatus Limnocylindria bacterium | reverse complement strand
GTCGTCGCCCAGTCGCCGGGCAGGGGATTGCCGCCGCCTGCGCTCATGAAGTCCACCCCGAGACCGAGCTGGTGCTCCGAATGCCCCGGCCGCGCGGAGTAGGTGATCGCGTCCTCGTATCCGAACTGGCTCGAGTAGTTGCCGAAGATCTCGACCTGCTCCTCGTAGCTGCGGTACGGGCTCCAGATGCCGATGGGCGCGCCGGCCGCCGCCGCAGCCTCGCCCATGGCGCGCAGGTCCTCGATGGCCACCTCGCGGATGAACCCGCCACCCGGCACGCCCGCATCGGTCACCGGCACGAGGTCGGGCGGAACGTAGTCGTCCTCGACGCGCAGCAGCCAGTCGACCAGGGTGACGCTGTAGTCGTCGTACCCGCGCGGAACGGTGTAGATGTCGTCGATCCGACACTCCGGGAGCGGACCCACCGCCTCCACGGTGGGTGGCACGACCTGCGGAAACGCGAGGAGTCCGGTGCCGAGCACGAGGGCGGCCAGAAGCGCGCGGGTGCGCATGTCGATGGGCATCCAATGGAGCGGGGGGACAGCCCGTACCATAGCAGCCATGCGATTCCCGATGCCTCTGCCCGCCATCGGCGGCGCGCTCCTCGTCCTCCTGCTCGCCGCGTGCGTCGACGCCAGCCCGCCGCCCACCGCATCGACCGATGCGACGCCCGTGACCTCGACGCCGGCCTCCCCGTCACCGACTGTGGCGCCCACGCCGACGCCGGTCGTGCCGGTCGCCTTCCCGCTCCCGGTCGTGACCGGTCTCACGAACCTCAAGGCGGCAATCTCGGTGGACGAGCTGGAGACGCTCGCCGTCAACGGCGAGCTCGTGCTGCCGTGCGCGGTGGAGATCGAGCCGGCGTCGCTCGCCGCGTCGGGTGAGTGTGTCGCGGCCGACGAGATCGCCGCATTCCTGACGGCCAACCCGGCACGCGTGGCGCTGCTGCCACCCGGACTGGTGGAGCCGGCCACGAAGGTCCTCCGCATCGCCGGCGACGGGCCATTCGGCCTCTTCGGGCCCGACCTGTTCGGCGACCCGGAAGCCCGCGCTCTCGACTACCCGATCTCGGGTTCGGCGATGCCGGACGACCCCGCGCTCGATCCCGCATGGCTGACGCACGACGCCTCCCAGATCTGGACGCTCACCAACCTCGGGAGCCTGTGTGCCGATCGCGGCGCCGCCTACGAGACGGTGGCGCAGGGGCGGGGATGGCCGTGGGCCTTCGATGGCGGCACCGCCAGCTACGCCGGGCCGGCCGTCGTCGACCCGCCGGACGCCGGGCCGTACTACCCGGTCCAGCCGATCGAGACGGGCAATGACGGCGCCACCTCGAGCATCCTCGAGCGGTCCGACGTCGCGATCGCCGACCACGAGTGCCCGATCATCGCGCAGGAGTCGTGGGCACCGAACCTGAGCAGCACGTCGTTCGCGTTCTCGGTGCCGGAGGAGCTCGTGCCGATCTGGCGCGACACGCTCGGCCTCGACATGATCTACCTCGCCGCGAACCACATGAGCGACAAGGGCGAGGCCGGCATCCAGTCGACACTCGAGCTGCTCGACGAGTACGGGGTCCCACGCACCGGCATGGGCATGACCCTCGACGAGGCCCTCGAGCCGGCCTACCTGGAGGTCGCCGGCATCACCGTCGGGTTCGTCGCCTTCAACGATGTCGTCGGTGTCACGGCGGCGGATGCCGAGACCCCTGGCGTTGCGTGGCTCACCCAGGCGAACGTGGACGAGGCGGTCGGACGCGCGCGGGCCGGCGGGGCGGACCTCGTGATCTGCAGCCCGCAGTGGTGGGGCGGCGCCGAGTACCACGCCGACCTGTGGCCGAGCCAGCTCGAGCAGCTCGGCTGGATGGACGGTGCCGGCTGCGATCACGTCATCGGGTCGGGGACGCACGTCGCCGGGCCGCTCATCCTCGAACGCCTGGAGGGCGATGTCCGCGCGGTGCTCGCCAGCCCCGGCAACTACATGTTCGGACAGGGCTGGTGGCAGGAGACGCAGGAAGGCGTGATCCTCGACATGACCTTCCGGGGCACGGAGCTCGTCAACGTCCGCCTGCACCCGACGGTGCAGGTCCTCCAGGCGCGGCCGGCGCTCCTGGATCCGGAGGGCGACGGCCACTACGTGCTCGAGCGCATCTGGCAGTACGCCCAGGTCAACCTCGCGCGCTGACCGCTGAAGGGGCTGCGGCCGCCGCTATTCCTGGCGGTTGCCGAGCGTGCCCCGCCACGTCCCCACCTGTGCCCCCGCGAGCTCGACCCGTGGGCCGCCCGCCATCGGCTGCTGGCGCGGCACGCCGGTCCCGGGGATCAATCCGAGCAGCGTCTCGGTGTACAGCGCGATGGCCCCGCTCGCCCACGCCTGCGGCGAGCACGCGACCGCGTAGCGCACGAGGTCGGTGGTCGTGCGCCGTCCGAAACCGGCGAAGAGCTCCGGGAGCCGATCGTCGGGGTCGACGGCAGCCGCGTCGAGCTGGGCATCGATGACGCGCCAGGCGAGATCGTCGTGGCCGTAGCGCGCCAGGCCGGCGGCGATGAGGCTGTTGTCGTGCGGCCAGATCGTGCCGTTGTGGTAGCTGAGCGGGTTGTAGGCCGCCATCTCCGACGACATCGTCCGGATGCCCCATCCGGAAAAGGAGTCATCGGCCATGAGACGGGCGGCGACATCGGCCGCGCGCGGCTCGGGGATCACACCGGCCCACAGGAGGTGCCCAGGGTTGGAGGTCACCGCGTCGATCTGGCGCCGGCGTCGATCGATCCCCATTGCGTACGTCCCGGCATCCGGCATCCAGAACGCTGACTCGATCGTTTCGGCAAGCTGCGCAGCCAACCGACGCTGCCGCGCTGCGTGCTCCGGTTCGTCCAGCGCGTCGAGGATGGCGGCCCACCCGTGCCGGGCGGCGACCACGTAGCCCTGGACCTCGAGCGCCGCGATCGGCGGATCGGCCATGCGCCCGTCGGCAAATCGGTAGCTGTCGTTCGAGTCCTTCCAGACCTGGTTGCGGATCCCGCCACGGTGCTGGCGGCGATACCAGATCAGGCCGTCCGTGTCCGCCTGCTCGTCGATCCAGGCCATGGCGGAACGCACGGCGGGCAGGAGCGCCGTCAGCCAATCCGGACCCGCTCCGTGGGTGCGGGCACGCCGGCGCAGGAGCGAGCCGCGGGGTTCGTCGCGCAGCCAGCCCGCCCAGCGCGCGGCCTTCAGGAAGAGCAGGACGAACAGCGGCGTGGCGTCGACCGAGCCGTAGTAGCGTCCATGCGGCACGTGATCGAGCATGGCCAGCTCGCCGTTGCGGACTTCGTGCGGGATCTTCCCCGGCTGCTCCTCGCGAAACGTGTCGACGCGGCGTCCCTGGAACATCGCCAGCTGGCGCAAGGTGCCCTCGACCAGCTCGCGGGATCCCATGAGCATCGTCTGCATCGAGGTGATGGCGGCGTCGCGCCCGAAGATCGCCATGTACCAGGGCATGCCCGCCGCGGGAATGAATCCACCTCCGTCGACCGACAGGAGGAGCGAGCCGATATCGGCCACCGCCTGCCGCCAGGCCGCGGCCAGGCGCACGTCGTCGGTGACGATCGTCGGGGCCGCCCGCAGCCAGTCACGCACGCGGTCGGGCTCGCGCACCCTTGCCGGCGGTGGCGTCCGTCGCCGCCGCTTCGTCACCTGCGCCGACGAGACCGCGATGTTCAGGTCCCACGGCACGCCGCGCTCGAGCTCGGCGTCGAACGTCAGGACGCCGTCGCGGCCGCTGGCGTCCCGGTCGACGACGACGTCCGTCCGTCGCCGGTAGCCGCGATGCTCGTACTCGAACGTGACGCCGCGCGGCGTGCGTTCGACCTGGATCGCGCGCGCCATTCGCCGCCAGCCGCGCACCTCGAAGATGTCGGCGAAATCACAGCCCACGGAGACGGTCAGCCGGACGTGCTGGGTGCCAGCCACGTAGCTGATGAGCCGAATGTGCTCACTGAGTGTCTCGGTGACGGCTCGATCGCGCATGACGGCCACGCTGCTCGCCGGCAGCCTTCCGAGCGTGGGGTTCGTGAGGTAGAACGTCGCCGCGCCGTGATCGTCGATGACCGTCGACAGGGCCTCGGGTCGCTTTCCGCCGATCCGGAGCGTCAGGCGGGAGAGGAACCGGGTGTCATCGACGAAGAAGCCGTGGTAGCTGCCCGGGACGATGTCGCCGGCACGGTCGGAGACCGCGAAATTGGTGTGCTCAATGACGGTGACGGAGTCACTCGTCGTCGCGGGCTCCACTTCGCCGAGTCTAGCGGGGACGAGCGGCGCGGATAGGACCCGTCTTGGCACGCGGCGTGCCCATCACCGCAGGGATTGGATCCGTCAGGACCGCGTTCACGGAGCCACCCAGGAGGAGATCCCCACCCATGACCCACCGATTGACCCGAGTGTCGGCATTGCTCGCCGGCGCCTCGCTCCTGCTCGCCGCCTGTGGCAGCGGCTTCGAATCGTCGGATGCGCCGGCGTCGCAGGGGGCTCCCGCCTCTGCGGACCCGGGCGCGTCCACGGACGCGAGCGCCGCGGCCGAGCCCGGCGCCCCACTGACCATCCTCATCGGCTCGTCGGGCGAGGCTGAGACGAATATTGTCACTGACCTGGTCGCCGAATGGTCGGCCGAGTCGGGGACGGAGGCCGAGGTCGTCGTCGCGTCGGACCTCGTCCAGCAGCTTGCGCAGGGCTTCAGCTCGGACAACCCGCCCGACCTGTTCTACATGTCGACCAACGAGATGGCCACCTACGCGGCGACCGATTCCCTCGAGCCGTATGCCGAGAATCTCTCGAACGCCGACGACTTCTACCCGAACCTCCGTGAGGCCTTCACCTACGACGGCCAGTTCATGTGCGCGCCGAAGGACTTCTCGACGCTGGCGCTCATCATCAACGAGGACATGTGGGGCGATGCCGGCCTGACCGAGGACGACATTCCGACCACGTGGGAGGAGCTCAGCGCGGTCGCCGAGCAGCTGACGACCGATGATCACCTCGGACTGGCGTACGGACCGGAGGTCCAGCGCGTCGGCGTGTTCATGGCCCAGGCAGGCGGCGCCTTCATCGCTGACGATGGGACGACCGCGGTCGTCGACTCGCCGGAGAACGCCGAGGCGCTCCAGTACGTGAAGGACCAGATGGCGGCCAATACGTTCGCGTTCTCGAACGACGAGCGCATCGGCGCGGGCTGGGGTGGCGAGGCGTTCGGCCTCGGCAAGGCCGCGATGGTGATCGAGGGCAACTGGATCGCCGGCGCCATGACGAACGACTACCCGGATGTGAACTACATCGTCGCCGAGCTCCCGGAAGGCCCGGGTGGCCCCGGCACGATCCAGTACACGAACTGCTGGGGCATGGCCGCGCTGTCGGACAACATCCCCGGCGCCACCTCGCTGGTGGAGCACCTGACGAGCACCGAGTCGCAGCTCGCCGCGGCCGAGGCCTTCGGCGTCATGCCGTCGGTGGCATCGGCGGCCGAGGACTGGAAGTCCCAGTATCCGGAGTTCGCCGCGTTCATCGACGGGGCGGAGTACGCGATCAACCTTCCCTCGCAGCCGGGCACCGGTGACGTCCTGACGGACTTCAACGCCCAGCTCGAGACCCTCAGCTCGACGGATCCCCAGACGATCCTCGCCAGTGTCCAGCAGAGCCTGCAGGCCGCGCTGGACGAGCAGTAGGCTCTCCTCCACGGGTCCGGGGAGTCGCGTTCACGCGGCGCCCCGGACCGCTCCGACCCTGGATCCGCTGGCACCCGGATGGTGCTGACCTCGGTCATCGGTTGAGGGCGAAATGGCGATAACCCGATCGCGCGGCTCGATCCACGGCAATCGTGAGCTGGCGGGATGGCTGTTCGTGGCCCCGGCAGTGATCATCATCGGCCTGTTCGTGCTCGTGCCGGTCCTCATGGCTGCCTGGGTGAGCATGTCCGACTGGTCGGGCATCGGCTCCCCGTTCTCCGATCGGGTGAGCTTCGTCGGGGGTGACAACTTCACCGACCTGCTGGGCGGCACCGGACTCGCCACCCGGGATCTCGGCACCGCGCTGCGGAACAATCTCTTCTACGTGCTGCTCGTCGTGCCGCTCCAGACGGCGGTCGCCCTCGGGCTGGCGATCCTGGTGAACCGAAAGGTGATGCGCGGCCGCAGCTTCTTCCGCACCGCCTTCTACTTCCCGTCGGTCACCTCCTCGGTGGCGATCGTCGTGCTCTGGCTCTTCCTGTTCAATCCCGCCGGCCCGGTGAACAAGGTGCTCAGCTTCCTGTTCATCGAAGGGCCGAACTGGTTCCAGGACCCGCGCGGCATCTTCCACATCGCCCTGGGTGCCATCGGCGTGACCGCCCAGAACAATCCGCTCGCCGCGGGGACGTTCCTGGGCATCACCGGCTGGGAGTGGGTTGCCGGCCCGTCGGTGGCGATGTCCGCCTTCATCCTCATGGCGATCTTCACCACGTCGGGGACGTTCATGCTCCTGTTCATCGCCGCGCTGCAGCAGATCAATGCCGAGGTAGAGGAGGCGGCCATGACCGACGGCGCCAACGGCTGGCAGCGCTTCCGGTACGTCACGCTGCCGATGCTCAAGCCGATCGTCTTCACCGTGGTCACCCTCGGACTGATCGGGACGTGGCAGGTGTTCGACCAGATCTACGTGGGCACACAGGGCGGTCCGGCGAAGACGACGCTGACCCCCGCCTACCTCTCCTTCAACGCGGCATTCAACAACAATGACTGGCCGCGCGGCGCCGCCATCGCCTTCATCCTGTTCGCCATCATCGTCGTCCTGACCGTGCTCCAACGGCTCTGGATCGGGCGGACGGAGGTGGGACGATGACTCGCCGCGAGGGCGTGCTGGCCTGGGTGCCGTTCGTCGTGCTCATCCTGCTGGCGATCATCTACATCGCGCCATTCATCGTCCAGATCGTCAACTCGATTCGACCTGACGCGGACGTGGCCCGTGAGCCACTCTCCATCGGGATCGGGTCCTGGACGGCGGCCGCCTACGAGCGCCTGTTCACCCGCAGTGACTTCCCGCTGTGGACGATGAACTCGTTCATCGTCACCCTCAGCGTCACGCTCGGCCGGGTCTTCTTCGTGAGCCTGGCGGGCTATTCACTGGCGCGCATCCCGTTCCGCGGACGTGGCCTCGTCTACGCCCTGCTCATCGCCGTCATGGCCGTGCCTGGGGTGGTGCTGCTCATCCCGAAGTTCCTCGTCATCAAGCAGCTCGGCATCTACGACTCCTACGCGGGCATGATCATCCCGCTCCTGGCCGATGCCGCCGGCGTCTTCATCATGAAGAACTTCTTCGAGTCGATCCCGGTGGCCGTCGAGGAGCAGGCGCGCATCGACGGGGCCGGCGTGTTCCGCACCTTCTGGTCGATCGTGCTGCCGATGGCGATGCCGGCCGTGATGACGATCGTCATCCTCTCCTTCCAGGGCTCGTGGAACGAGCTGAACCACTTCATCGTGTCCACGCAGAGCACCGACCTGACGACACTCACGAAGGGGGTCGCGCAGCTCGCCTCGGGTCAGCTGAGCCAGGGCCAGCAGTACCCGATCAAGCTCGGCGCGGCATTGCTCATGACGGTCCCGGTGGCCATCGTGTTCTTCGTCTTCCAGCGGCAGATCATGAACGCCACCGCCGGCTCGGTGAAGGAGTAGGCGCACCCACCCGCTGCGGGCTGGCCGCCGGCATTCACCGTGTCCGGGTCCCGCGTGATGGGTCTATCGGCTCGCCGCGCGCCACGTTCCCACACACGGGGCACCGCGGCGCCCGCTGGGGCACGAAGGCCTGCCGGCCGGTGCCGTCAGGCCCAACCGCGGGGAGGTCGGCGCTTCCTGGGCCGATAGCCCTGCCGGTGGGAGGCGGAGGGCGGGCGTGAGCGTACCGATCCACGCCCCCGGCGCCCCCGGCCCACGAACGCGTCACCGAGGCGGCCCGGACGCGCAGCCGGACCGCCTCGGACCGCGGAGGGGACCGCGTTCAGTCGCGCGTGGCAGCCACGCGCGTGACGCGCAGCCCGAGGGCCGCGGCGATGATGAGGAGCAGCGCGCCGAGCATCGGCAGGCTGCCGGAGCCGCCGACGGGGAGTGCCGTATCCGGGGTCTCGGCGGCCAGCTGACCGCGAATCGCCCCGCCGGGGAAGTCCGCGGTGTGGAGATTCACGTAATAGCCGG
>DASVFG010000050.1:0-3025 GCA_036380155.1 Candidatus Limnocylindria bacterium | reverse complement strand
GCCCGCGCGCCCCCGGGGCCAAAGGCGGCGACGAGTCCCGACGCCTCGTCCCACCAGCTGTTCACGAACCCGCCGTTCCGTCCCGACGGTCCGCCGCCGCAGATGTCGGCCTCGAGGACGACGACGCGGCGCGTGGGCTCGCGTCGCACGAGCTCGTGGGCGGTCCACAGCCCGGTGTATCCGCCGCCGACGATCGCGACGTCGGCGTCCACGTCCCCCTGCAGCGGCGCGGCGTCAGCCGCAGCCGGCTCGTCGGCGAGCGCCTCGACGAGCCACGGCGACCGCGCGCCGCGGCCCGGTCGCAGGGCGAGGTCGTGATCGGTCAGGAGGCGGAGATCCACGTGCGGACGATAGCGCGGCTACCATCGGCGCCATGAACGGATGGGACGCGCGCACCGCCCTCGTGGTGGTCGACATGCAGAACGACTTCGCCGATCCGGCGGGGTCGCTGTGGGTCGCCGGCGCGGAGGATGTCGTGCCAGTGGTCAACCGCGAGATCGCCGCCGCGGTCGAGGCCGGTGCGTTCGTCGTGGCCACGCAGGACTGGCACCCCGAGTCGACGCCGCACTTCGCGAAGGACGGCGGCATCTGGCCGGTCCACTGCGTGGGGGGCACCTGGGGCGCCGAGCTGCATCCGGACCTCGTGCTCCCGCCCGATGCGGCGCGCGTCCGGAAGGGCACGAACGGCGAGGACGGCTACTCCGGCTTCACGATGCAGGATCCGCGAACCGGCGAGACGGTCCCGACCGAGCTCGAGGCACTCCTCCGGGAGCGCGGCACGGAGCGCGTCGCGGTGTGCGGGCTGGCGACCGACTACTGCGTGAAGGCGACGGCGCTCGACGCGGTGGCGCTCGGCTTCGCGACCGAGCTCGTCGACGAGGGCCATGCGGCCGTCGAGATCGCGGAAGGCGACGGACAACGCGCCCTCGACGAGCTGCGTGAGGCGGGCGTCGTCCTGCGCTGAGGACGGTGGGGCCTCAAGCGCGCTGGCGCCCCCAGCCGACGAGCACGAGGCCCGCGACGACCGTCACCGCCCCGATGAGGACCCACGCCCGATCGGCGGTCATGAAGCTCGCTGGCGCCCACGGCAGGTTGAGGCCCTGGGCCGTCCATACGCCCCCGGCGAGGATGAGCAGAACGCCGAGCACGACGAGGAAGATGCGCACGCGCCGATGGTACCGATGCGGATTGGACTTGCGGAGCGTGAAGCGAGCGCGTAATACTCCGCGCGTCGGGCCGCCTGGAGCGGCGCCACCACCGAATCCCTTCCTCTCCCCTCCACCACGTCCAATCGTCGGCCCGGGGCAGCGGCAAGATCCCGGGCCGGCGTCGTCTGACGTGGAACCGACGTGGTCCAATCATTGTTGGGAGGGGTCTTCGTGACCTACACCGATCAGGTGATCACCTGCAGCGACTGTGGAATCGACTTCGTCTTTTCCGCGTCCGAGCAGGAGTTCTTCGCGGAGAAGGGCTTCTCGTCCGCTCCGAAGCGTTGCTCCTCGTGCCGCGCCCAGCGCCGGGCTTCCGGCGGCGGTGGTGGAGCGAGCAGCTATGGCAACGGCGGTGGCTACGGTGGCGGCGGTGGATTCTCGAGCGGTCCGCGCGAGATGCACGACGCGACCTGCGCACGCTGCGGCAACGAGACCCAGGTGCCGTTCCGCCCGACCGGGGCACGACCGGTGTACTGCTCCGACTGCTTCCGGATGATGCGCGGCTAGGCCTCGTCCCATTCGCGACGCCGATGCGGGCGGCCCTCGGGCCGCCCGTTTCGCTTGTCCGGTACGGCCGTATCATGTGGTGACCACCCTCGGCTCGGCCCTGAACTTGCGGAGCGACGAACCGACATGACGCAGCAGCACGACGCGTGGGGCGAGCTCGGTCAGCAGCTCCGCGTCGACTCCATCCGATCCAGCAGCGCCGCCGGCAGCGGGCATCCGACGTCGTCGATGTCCGCGGCCGACCTCATGGCGGTCCTCATGTCGAAGTACCTGCACTACGACTTCGGCACGCCTGACGACCCGCGCAACGACCACCTCATCTTCAGCAAGGGCCACGCGTCGCCGCTGCTCTACGCGATCTACAAGGCGGCCGGCGCCATCAGTGACCCCGAGATGCTCACGTTCCGCAAGTTCGGGTCGCGCATCGAGGGCCATCCGACCCCGCTCCTCCCGTGGGTGGACGTCGCGACCGGTTCCCTCGGACAGGGCCTGCCGATCGCGGTAGGCGTCGCGCTCGCCGGCAAGCGGCTCGATCGGCTCCCGTACCGCGTGTGGGTGCTGTGCGGCGACTCGGAGATGGCCGAGGGCTCGATGTGGGAGGCGTTCGAAGCCGCCGGCTTCCACGGGCTCGACAACCTGACGGCGATCATCGACGTCAACCGTCTCGGGCAGACCGGCGAGACGATGCACGGCTGGGACCTGGACGCCTACCGCAAGCGCGCCGAGGCGTTCGGCTGGAAGGCGATCGAGATCGACGGGCACGACATCGCGGCCATCGACCGCGCCTTCGCCCGCGCCGTGGAGACGACCGGGCAGCCGACGGTGATCATCGCGAAGACCGAGAAGGGGCACGGTGTGAAGGCCGTGGCCAACCTGCCCGGCAAGCACGGCAAGCCGCTCGACGATCCCGATGCCGCCATCGCCGAGCTGGGCGGTATGCGCGACATTCACGTCGAGGTGCCGAAGCCGGAGTTCAGCGGAACGCCGCACGAGTTCCCGACCACCGCCCTGACGCTGCCGTCCTATGAGCCCGGCACGAAGGAGGCGACCCGCAAGGCCTTCGGCGACGCGCTCGTGGCGCTCGGCCGGGCGAATGGCAGGGTCGCCGCGGTCGACGGCGAGGTCGGCAACAGCACGTACACCGAGGAGTTCGCCACCGAGCTGCCGGATCGATTCTTCCAGTCCTACATCGCGGAGCAGCAGATGATCGCCACCGCGGTCGGGTTGCAGGTCCGCGGCTGGAAGCCGTTCGCCGCCACGTTCGCCGCCTTCCTCGCCCGCGCCTACGACTTCGTCCGCATGGCGGC
>DASVFG010000049.1:0-4680 GCA_036380155.1 Candidatus Limnocylindria bacterium | reverse complement strand
CCACGCCCCCGCGATATCGCTTGCGCGGGCCGATCGGTATCCTGTGCGCCGGGTCCCCGTAGCTCAGTGGACAGAGCAACCGCCTTCTAAGCGGTCGGTCGCAGGTTCGAATCCTGCCGGGGACGCCAGTGCCCTCAGGTGATCGCGTCCTCGAGCAGGCCGATGGCGGTACCCACACCGTCCTCCGTTCGCACGCGGCGACCCAGCTCCACGGCACGCTCGCGAAGGCGGGGATCCGCGGCCACCGCCAGGGCGGTGTCCGCGAGGCGACCGGCCGTCATGCCCTTCAGCGCCACCGGCACGGGAGCGACGCCGAGGCGATGCAGCCGATCGGCCCAGAAGCGCTGGTCGCCGACGTGCGGGACGACGACCGATGGCACGCCGGCGGCGCAGGCGGCGGCCGTCGTCCCGGCGCCGCCGTGATGGACGACGAGGCCGGCGCGCGGGAACAGCGCCCGGTGATCGACACCGCCCGCCACGAACAGGCCGGGCGCCGCGTCCGCGAGCGGCGACTGGGCGACGACGCGCCGACCGGCGTCGAGGAGGAGTCCGACGGTCGCGTCGAGCGTCGTGCTCGGAATGCCGGCCATCGAGCCGAACGTGATGACGATGGGCGGCGCACCGTCGGCAACGAACGCTTCGAGATCGGCGGGGAGCGGCGCCGGTGCGGCGTTCTCCATCCATGCGCCGGTGAAGCGCGTCGTCGGTGGCAGGTCGGAGGGGACGGGCGCGATGCTCGGCGAGCACGCGACGAGGTGGAGGAGCGGGGAGCGGGCGCGGAAGAGCGGCAGGCCGCGCTGCGGGCTGCCGGCGCGCTCGAGGAGTTGGTCGAGCGGACGGCCGGTGCGGGAGAGCGCGCCGTCGAGCATGCGCCACAGCAGCCGGTTCAGCGGTCCGAGGTTCGGCATCCCGGGCGGGGGCGCGGTCGCGGTGGGAAGGAGGACCGGGTCGAAGACGGCGGTCGCCCATGGGACGCCGAGATCGAGGACCGCCGCATGGGCGAGCGCGTGGATGCCGTGGAGCAGGACGAGATCGTGCCCGGGCAGCAGCTCGAGGAGACGCCGGTAGTGCGCCTCGCCATCGGCGAGGTGGAAGTCGCGGAGGACGGCCACCTGGTCCATCGGTCCGCGGTCGGCGGCATCGGCGGCCACGGCGGCGATGCGGGCGGGATCCGCGTGCGGTCCCGCCACCTCGACGCGTACACCCGGTTGGGACAGCGCCGCGCGGTGCACCGGCCAGGAGATGGCCGTCACGGTGTGCTCGCGCTCGGCGAGACGGCGGGCGAGGGCGGCGAAGGGTCGGACGTCGCCGGTGGTTCCGACCGTGGCGAGCGCGATCCGCATCGATCAGATGGCCGCGATGTGGCGCGGCGCCATGCGCGGACCGTAGCGCGGGGCGGTCAGCCGCCCGACCTCGAGGAGTCGCTGGACCCGACCACGCTGGCCGCGGTACGGCTCGAGCAGCTCGAGCATGCGGGCATCGTCGCCGCGCGGCTCGCCGGCGAGCACCCAGGCCACCGTGTTCGGGATGTGATAGTCGCCGACACTCACCGCGTCCGGGTCCCCGTACGCGGCGCGGACGACCTCCGCGACGGTCCATGGGCCGATCCCTCGGAAGGCCAGGAGCCGGGTCGTGGCTTCGGCCGGGCCTGGCGCGGCCTCGAGCCAGGCGGCGCGTGACGCCACGCGACGGATGACCTCGGCCCGTCGCCGCTCCACCCCGAGCGGGTGGAACGCGTACGACGGCAGGCCGGCGAGCGTGGCGGCCGACGGCGGAAGGACCAGGCCCCCCGGACCGGGCGCCGGCTCTCCGTGGGCGCGGAGAAGCGCGGCGTAGGCACGGAACGCCTCGGTGCCGGTGATCTTCTGCTCGAGGATCGAGGGCACGAGCGCGTGGAGCACCTGCCCGCTGCGCGGCAGGCGAAGGCCGGGATGGGTGCGCTGCAGGCGCCGGACGACCGGGTGGTGGGCGATGAGCCGTTCGGGCTCGTCGAGCTCACCGATGAGGGCAGGTGCCGTCTCGAGCGCTTCTTCCGCGCCGTCACCCCAGGCGCGGACGGTGACGGATGCGGCCCCCGTCGCGAGACGGACCTGGAGCGTGGCCGGACCGGAGGCGAGTCGGCGGGCGAGCCATGCTTCCGACGGCGCGAGCCGGATCGTTCGATCACCGCGGCCGTGGGCGAGCGGGCTCAGCGTGCGGACGAGGTCGAGGGGGCCGCGAAGCGCGATGCGGCGCTCGATCATCGACGCATGGCGAGGAGCATCGGCGCGGGTCCGGCCTGGATGGCCTCGAACTCGGTCCGGCTCCGAATGCCGTGGTACCCCTCGTTGACGATGAGCTGCGCGCAGGCCGCGCCGAGCGAGCTCCCCGGACCGGGGAGCAGGACGACATCCGGCGCATACTCGCGGAGCGCGACGCGGAACGCACGGGCGAAGTCCCACGGGGCGTCGGCCTGGCCACCGAGCGTCTGGCGCGCGAGCTCCGCGACATCGGTCGACCACGGCGTGAAGCGGGCGCCGCGACCGTCGACGAGCGTCACGTTCGGGCGGTCCCAGGACAGCTCGCCGATGCGGTCCGCGGCCTCGCTCGCCGCATCCCGGCGCAACGGGGTGTGCCACGCGTCGCCGGTGGCGAGCCGCAGCGGGTACGTCCGGCCGCCGACGGTGACCTCGGGCAGGGCGGCACGCACGGCCTCGATGCGATCCGCGGCCCCGGCCACGACGCTGAACGTCCCCAGCTCGAGGGCACGCGCCACGCCGTCGCCCGCCACGCCGAGCGCGCGGTCGAGGGCGGCCGATCGGGTCGCGTCGCTCGCCCAGGCGTCGTCGGTGAGCGGATAGACGAGCTCGGCGGTCGCCGCATCGTCGGGGAGCGGGGCATCGGCGGCGAGGGCCATCTCCTGGACGAGCCGGAAGGCGTCATCGAAGCCGAGCACGCCCGAGGCGGCAAGCGCGGTGTACCAGCCAATCGAGCTGGCCACGACCACGACGACTTCATGGTCGTCCGCGATGCGCTCCGCGTCGAGCAGGCTGGCGAGGAAGGTCAGGGGCCACGCGTGGGTCGCGCGCAGGTGGAGCGCCGGCGTGAAGCGCTCGGCCGCGTCGATCTCGGCGAGCGACGGCAGCCCGTCACCGGCGCGGAGCTCGTCCGCGCGACGGACCCACGGGTGTCCCGGCGGCAGCGAGCCGAGCGAGGTCGGGCCGTAGGCGCCCCGCCCGGGGAAGGCGACCGCCGCGCGGCTCACGAGGTGGCTCCGGTGGTGCTGCGCCGTGCCGGGGCGGCGGCCACCGCGGCCGCGACGATCTGGTCGACGCCGACGAGCACCGCCGACGTGGCAGGGCCGAGCGGCACGAACGAGTCGACGGCACGCACCGAGGCATAGGAGCGCCCGATGCGATGCTCCGCCAAGTCGGCGACGATCGCATCGGCCACCCCGCCCCCGGTGGCCCGGCACTCGTCCACGACGAGCACGGCGCCGACCTCGTCCGCGTGGGCGCGGATCGCGTCGGTGGGGAGCGGGTTCAGCCACCGCAGGTCGAGCACGCGGACGCGGAGATCGTGCTCGTCGCGCAGCCGGGCGGCGGCCTGGAGACTGAGCCGGTAGCCGTTCGCGTAGCTGACGATCAGCAGATCGGCGTCCTCGGTGGCGCCGCCGATGCCGAGCTCCCCCGGCAGCAGGTGCGACGGCAGGGTCGGGTAGGTCGTGAGCCACTCCCCGTCGCCGTCGGCGTGGAGGTCACGCTCGTGGTAGAGCGCGATCGGCTCGAGGAAGACGACGACCCGGCCGTCCTCGGCGGCCATCGCCACCGCGCCGCGCAGCATGCGGACGGCGTCGTCACCGCGGGACGGGACGGCCAGCACGAGCCCGGGGATGTCGCGCAGGGCGCCGATGGCGTTGTCGTTGTGGAAGTGACCGCCGAAGCCCTTCTGGTAGGCGAGTCCGGCGACGCGCACGACCATCGGGTTGCGGAACTGGCCGGAGCTGAAGTACTGGAGCGACGCCGCCTCGCCGCGCAGCTGGTCGAGCGCGTTGTGGAGATAGGCGAGGTACTGGATCTCGGGGATCGGCAGCAGCCCGGCCTGCGCCGCGCCCTGCGCGATGCCGAGAATGCTCGTCTCGTCGAGCAGGGTGTCGAACACGCGGGCCGCCCCGAACCGCTTCTGGAGGCCGTTCGTCACGTTGTAGACGCCGCCCTTGCGCCCGACGTCCTCGCCGAACAGGAGCACCTCCGGGCGGCGCAGCAGCTCGTCGGCGAGGGCCGCGTTCAGGTTGCCGGCCAGCGTGCGCGCCGTCGGCTGCGTCGCGTCCTCGGGGAGGGAGCTCCCGAACGAGGCGGACCGCTCGTCGTCGTCGACGCGCGGCGCGTCGGCGTTCTCGGCAACGGCCGCGGGGTGGTATGGCGCCATCGGGGCGACGACCTCCTCGGTCGTCTGGAGGCGTGGGCGCATGGCTGCCTCCTCGGCCACGGCACGGACGCGGGCACGGGTGTCGCGCACGAGGTCCGCCAGCTCGTCAGGCGTGGCGGCGCCGCTGTCGACGATGCGGCGCAGGTTGCGGAGGATCGGGTCGCGGGCCTCGACCTCGGCGATCTCCGTCAGCGACCGGTACGTGTGCTCCGCATCGCTGCCGGCATGTCCCCACAGGCGCACGGTCCGCAGGTGGAGGAAGGCCGGCTGGCG
>DASVFG010000048.1:0-13235 GCA_036380155.1 Candidatus Limnocylindria bacterium | reverse complement strand
CAACGAGAACCTCGAGGTGCCGGCCTCCATCCTGCGCTCGGGCATCATCTTCGCCGGTGCCTCCGTGGCACTGGCGTGGATCCTCACCTCGGTCGCCGTGGCCGCGCCGCTCACCGGTGCGTGGCGCAGCCTCGACGGCGTGTGGACCGGCGTCCGGGACCAGCTCGAGGGCGTCCTCGGCTCGCTCACCAATCCGCAGTCGCGCATCACCGGCAGCTCGTTCGGGCCGTCGTTCACGGTCTTCGGCGAGTGGGTGAGCAACGACGAAGAGGTGCTCATCCTCGCCTCCGATCGACCGCTGTACCTGCGCGCGCGGACGTACGACACCTACACGGGCCGCGGCTGGGAACAGTCCGACCTGACCTCGCGTGACGTCCGTGCCGGCGAACCCATCTTCCCGACCACGCTCCTCGAGCGGCCGATCGTCGCCTCCGCCGCAGACGTCTCGGAGATCGCCATCGAGATGCGGCAGGTGATCGGGCGCAACGTCTTCACGGCGGGGTCGCCGCTGCGCGTGTTCGCCCCGGTGATCGTCCAGGAGCCCCGCGGCCTGCCCGTCAACGGAGCGCTGGAGTGGTCGCAGGCTCCGGCAGTCGGCGAAACGTACACGCTCCAGGTCGCGCTCTCCCGCGCCACCGAAGCGGAGCTCGCCGTGGCCGGGCAGGACTACGAGGAGGAGATCCGCGGGCTCTACCTTGATACGACCGGTGTCACCGACCGAGTCGCGCAGCTTGCGCTCGATATCGTCAACGCCGCCGGTGCCGAGACGCCGTATGACCAGGCGAAGGCGCTGGCCGACTACCTGACCGGACCGGAGTTCACCTACGCGACGACCGGTCCCGAGGTACCGCGCGACGGCGACCTCGTCGACACGTTCCTCTTCGGTGAGGGTGCGCGCAGCGGGTATTGCCAGTACTACGCGAGCGCCATGGCGATGATGGCGCGCTCACTGGGTCTGCCGGCGCGCGTGGCCACCGGCTTCGCGCCGGGCGAGGCGGCCGGCGAGGGCCTGACACTCGTCCGGGAGGCGAATTCACACCTCTGGACCGAGATCTACTTCCCCGGCTATGGGTGGGAGATCTTCGAGGCGACGAAGTCGATCAACCCCGCCTTCGTCCGCTCCTCGGGTGATCGCTCCACGGCCGAGCCGCCGCCGCGAGATGGCCGCGACGAGATCGGCGGCCCGCAGCCCATCGACGAGGGAGCACCGCCGGTTGGGGCGCTCGCGTCTCCGGTGCTCGTCCCGGGCGGCATCGATCCGCTCCAGCCGGACACCGAGCCTTCGTCAGGCGACACCGGCCGGACCGGCAACGTGGTCGTCATGCTCGCCCTCTTGGCCGGCGCCGGGCTCGTGATCTGGTTCCAGGTGCGCCGATCGCAGCGCCGGTGGCGCCTCATGCCGGCCGGCGAACGCGCCTGGAAGCAGCTGACACTCGCCGCCGACCGCGCGGGTGTCGGGCCGCGGCCATCCGAGACGATCTACGAGTACACCGGCTGGCTCGAGGACCAGCTGCCGAAGCACGTCGAGCCGATCCGAACGGTGGCTGACGGCAAGGTCTGGCAGTCCTATTCCGGCCGGCGCCTCTCGTCGGGCAGCGCCGACCGTCTGGATGCCGCGTGGTCGCGGCTCCGGCTGCCGCTGATCGGGCTCGCCGCGCGACGACGGCTCGGTCGATTCCTGCGGCGAGGCCGTCGAGGCTAGAGGGCGAGCGGTCGGCCTTCGGCCTCGTCGACGTGCGTCGTCTCGCGGCCGAGCAGGTGCGCCGTGTCGTTCCAGCGGTCGAGCCGCCACGCCCCGCCGATCCGGGTGACCACTCCCACCGATGCGTTGTCGACATCGAGCGCCCACGACCGAGCCGCGGACAGGTCGAGGAGGATGCGCGCCAGCACGCGGATCGTGCCGCCGTGGCAGACGATGACGACCGTGCCCTCGACGTCGGCAATCGCTTCGAGCGCCTCGAGGAGCCGCTCCGTGGTGTGCTCGATCGTCTCCCCGCCGGGTGGCAGCGCATCGGTCGAGCGCCAGCTGGCATAGCGGGCCGCATCGGTCACGGCGATCTCGTCGTGGGTCCGCCCCTCCCAATCGCCCTGGCCGATCTCGATGAGCCGCCGATCGTGCTCGACGGCGATGCCTGCGGCGCTGCCGATGGCGGCGGCGGTCTCCGCGGCACGCACCAGAGACGAGCTGACGATCCGCACCGGCCGCAGCTCCGGATCGGCTGCGATCCGCGCCCCCACCAGGGCCGCCTCGCGGAGGCCGACGGCCGAGAGCGGGGGATCGAGATGGCCCTGGAAGCGGCCCTCCCGGTTCCAGTCGGTGATGCCGTGCCGGACGAGGACGAGGCGCCGATCGGTCACCGGGTGGCGGCGGTGACGGCGCCCTCGTATGTCTCGCGTGCGGCGCGGGCCGCGGCGGATCCATCGGCCTCGATGCCGAAGCCGGGGAGGACGGAGGCCATGAGCTCGAGCGCCTCGGCCATCTCGTCGATGCCGACCTCGCCCATGTGGCCGAATCGAAGGATCCTGCCGGTCCACTTGCCCTGGCCGCCGGCGATGACGAGGCCGCGCTCGCGCATGGCCGCATTGAACGGCCCCCACTCGAGCCCGTCGGGCACCCACGCGGCGGTCACCGTGGCGGAGCGATCCTCCGGAGCCGCCACGAGCCGCAGGCCGAGCGACTCGAGCCCGGCGGCCACGCCGCGGGCGATGGCCGCGTGGCGTGCCCAGGTCCGCTCGCGGCCTTCCTCGCGGAGGCGCTGGACCCCGACGCGCAGGCCATAGAGCACGGTGATCGCCGGCGTCCACGGGGTCTGCCCTTTCGACGCCCACTCGCGCGCCTCGGCGAAGTCCCAGTAGAAGCGGGGAATGGTCGCGGTCGCACCGGCCGTCACCGCCCGCGGCCCGAGTGCCGCGATCGCGATGCCGGGGGACGCCATCCAGGCCTTCTGGCTGGCGCTGACGACGAGGTCGATGCCCCAGGCGTCCATCTCGAACGGCATCGCGCCGAGGCCACTGATCCCGTCGACGAGGAGCAGTGGATCGC
The DNA here is from genome assembly GCA_036380155.1 of Candidatus Limnocylindria bacterium. Lineage (GTDB taxonomy): Bacteria > Chloroflexota > Limnocylindria > QHBO01 > QHBO01 > JACDBZ01. The sequence continues at coordinate 10,192 of DASVFG010000048.1, read as the reverse complement.
CCGGCGCGTCGTGGACGACGGCGGCGAGCTCGCGGAGCGGGTTCGAGACGCCGGTCGAGGTCTCGTTGTGGGTGATGAGCACCGCGCGGTACGGCTCGGCATCGGCGAGGTGCGCGCGCAGCGCATCGGGCGAGGCGGAGGTGCCCCACTCGAAGGGCAGCGAGGTGACATCCGTGCCGAAGACCGTCGCGATCTTCGCGAAGCGGTCGCCGAAGGAGCCGATGTTCACCGACAGCACCCGGTCGCCGGGAGAGAGCGTGTTGACGACGGCTGCCTCGAGCGCGCCGGAACCGGACCCGGTGAGGAGCAGGACCTCCCCCTCGGTGCCGATGAGCTCGGCCAGGCCGGTCGATGTCTCGCGCAGGAGCTCCGCGAACTCGGAGCCGCGGTGGTCGACCATCTGCTGCGCCTGTGCCTCGCGAACGGCCGGCGGGATCGGGGTCGGACCGGGGGTCCGGAGATTCTGTTCCATGCCTCGCATCATAATCGGCCCGATGGAGGTCACCGATGCCCGCCCGTAAGCGCCCCGACGCGACCGAGCCGCTGTTCGACGTCTCCGTGGCGCCAGACGCGCCGCTCGCCTCCCGGATGCGACCGCGCACGCTCGAGGAGTTCGTCGGCCAGCCGCACCTTGTCGGCCCGGACGGTGCGCTGACGCGGGTCGTGAAGCCCGGCCACCTGCCGTCGATGGTGCTCTGGGGCCCGCCCGGCTCGGGGAAGACGACGCTCGCGCGACTGCTCGCAGATCGGGCGGGCGGCTCGTGGCGACAGCTCTCCGCGGTCACCTCCGGCGTCGCCGACGTCCGTGCGCTCGTCGCCGAGGCGAAGGCGCTCCGCGAAGCCGGCGGCCGCACGGTCGCATTCATCGATGAGCTCCACCGCTTCAACAAGTCGCAGCAGGACGCGCTTCTGCCGCATGTCGAGGACGGAACGATCGGGCTCATCGGCGCGACCACCGAGAACCCTTACTACGAGATCAACTCGCCCCTGCTGTCCCGGATGCGCGTCTACCGCCTCGAGCCGCTCGATGCCGATGCGCTCGGGTCGATCGTCGACCGCGCCCTGGCCGATGCCGACCGTGGCCTCGCCGGCGCCGCCCACCTGTCTGACGACGGACGCGCGGCGCTCCTCGACCTGGCCGGCGGCGATGCCCGGCAGGCGCTCAACGTCCTTCAGTCGGCAGCGGTCACCGCGGACGGGGCGGAGATCAGCGCCGAGGCGGTCGCGGAGGCCGCGCAGCAGCGCCTCCTCGCGTATGACCGCGTCGGCGACCAGCACTACGAGGCCGCCTCCGCGTTCATCAAGTCGATGCGGGGCAACGACCCCGACGCCGCGCTCTATTGGCTGGCGTCGATGGTCGCGGCGGGTGAGGATCCGACGTTCATCGCGCGCCGCATCGTGATCGCCGCGTCCGAGGACGTCGGCAACGCCGATCCGCGCGCCCTCCAGCTGGCCGTGGCGGCCATGCAGGCGACCGAGATGATCGGCCTCCCGGAGGCGCAGTACGCGCTCGCCCAGGCGGCGTCGTACGTGGCCGCCGCCCCGAAGTCGAACCGCGCCGGCGCGGCGTACTTCGCGGCCCTCGCCGAGGTCGAGGAGCACGGTCGCCTGCCGGTGCCGCTCCACCTGCGACCCTCGAGCCATCGGCGCCTCTCGCGCGAGCAGGGCTACGGCAAGGGCTACCTCTACCCGCACGATTACGCCGATGCCGACGTCGACCAGGAGTACCTGCCCGACGATCTCGTCGGCCGCGTCTTCTACGAGCCATCTGACGAGGGTCTGGAGCTGAAGATCGGCGAGCGGCTGCAGCGGCTCCGCCGTCTCAGGCTCGAGGAACGCCAGCGCAGGAAAGCCAAGGGGGATCGAGCGGGGAGACCATGAATCGCCCGCGACGCCGGCGACGCGTAGCCCGGTGGGGTGGGCTGACGCGACTCAGCGTCCGGCCCAGCGCAGGATGCGGAGCGCGCGGAGCGTGATCCATCGGCTCGGCCGGCCGATGACCTCGCCGAGGTCGACGTGTGACGCGTCGTGGTGCGCGGCTTCCAGCGGCCATCGACCGTCGCGATCGCGCTTCGATTCGAGCAGGGCCAGCGCCTCGGACATCCGCGGGTCGGGCGCAGGTCGCGCGCGACGGAGGTAATCGAGCACGCGAGCGATGTCGTAGTTCCAGGAGTCGGGAAAGGCCGGCTCGAGCCAGCGAGGCTGCGGGATGGTGCCATCCGACAGACGGTGGAGCAGCCGGCGCTCGAGGAGGTACGCCTCACCTCGCTCGCGCGCCGATCGAACGTCGGCAGCTCCGTTGGCGGTCTGCTCGTACGCGAGCAGACCTTCGAGGACGTTGATCGTCGTGTCGAACGAGCCGCGGGTCGAGCCATTCTCCTGCTCGCAGTTCCATCCACCATCGGCCATCTGCTCGCCGAGGAGGCGGTCGACGATGCCCCGCACATCGCGTCCGAACGTCGCGCCGATGGCCACCACCCGGCCGTTGATGCACGGCTCGACCTCGCCGTCGAAGAAGCGGAAGGACGCGTCGTAGTCCCAGCGCGCCGCATCGTGGACCGGCTCGAGCGCCTCGCGGAGCTCCGGGCTGCCCGGGTCGATGTCGAGCAGCAGGAGAAGGTGGAGCGTGTCGAATGTGCCGATGCCGCGCGGGAAGAACGTGCCGCCGCCCCACCGTCCGTCGGCGTCCTGGGCTGCCAGGATCTGTGCGCCCCAGCCCTCGGTCGCGACCCGCGAGCGCTCGGCGGCCACCACCTCGGGGGACGCGTCGGCCAGGTCGCGAAGCACCTGCCAGCGGATGGCCGGGTCCGAGTCCAGGAGCCAGTCGTGGACGCTCACGGCGCCCAGTCTATCGGGGCCGCGGTCCCGGTCAGCGCCAGGCGGAGACGAGGACCGCGACGATCATCTGCCCGATGGCGTGGTAGCCGGCCGTGATGGCGAACCAGGTCCACGGCTCCGGCTTGTTCGGGTCGAAGACGGCGTCACCGAGGGTGTGCATGACCGAGATGCCGACGCCGACCACGAGGCCGAGCACGACGCCCGTGCCGACGTCGTCGCTGCCCGTCGCCCGGGCGAGCATGCCGATCGCGACCGCGGTCACCGTGTAGGCGATGGCCGGGACTGCGTAGAACGTCGGGCTCATCTCCGGCGGCGTGCGCTCCGGATCCCAGCCGATGGCGCGCTGCCACGCTCGGCCGAAGACGGGCGGCGAGTACCACAGCGCCCCCAGGGCGAAGTAGATGATGCCGCCGAGGATGACCGCCAGCCAGTTCAGCTCGCCGATGACGTCGAAGCTCATCGTGTCCTGACCCTCCGTGCCAACCGAGTTCCAGCCGGCCGCTCGCTCGACGGGCAGCCGATCTCGATCAGCCTACGTTGCGGGTCAACCGTCCGGCGAACGGTCAGCCGGTGAACCCGAGGGCCGAAAAGGCGAACCATGCGGCGAGGAGGAGGACCGCCATGATCGCGGTCAGCACGCCGATATTGCGGAGATCACGCTCGACGTAGTGGTAGTCGGCGCGCTCGCGGTCGGTGAGCGTCGAGCCCGCATACGCGGCGCGTGGTGCGACCGTGCGGCGCGGTGGGTCGAGGGCGACCGCCTGCTGCGCGTCCGGGGTGCCGACTGGCGGGACGGGGAGGGCGTCGACCGGAGCGTCGCTCGTGGAGGCCGCCTCACGCGGCGTGCGGGGAGCGCGGGGAACGTTGCGCTGCCGTGCCTTGCGGCTGACTGCCTTGCCACCGGGTCGTCGGGCCATGGATACCTCGAGCGTGTCGCGCGGGAGACGAGCGCATCCCGTCACCGGTCGGCCGATGACGGGCGGCTATGATACCGCCGATCTCATGACCGATCTCAATCGGCTGCTCGCCGACAACCTCGTCCTCGTGGTCGGCGCCCTCGCGCTGCTCGTGCTCCTGCTCCTCGTCCTCGTGCTCGTGCAGGGGGTCCGCCTGGGGCGCGCCACCCGCGCCTACCGCGAGGTGGTGCGCGACACCGATGCCGGCAGCGGTGGTCGATCGCTCCACGACCTGCTGGCCGGCAATGCCTCCGCGGTCGAGCGCGCCTCGGAGCGGATGACGGCGATGGAGGCCACCCACGCGCTCATCGACGAGCGCACGCGGCGAAGCCTCCAGCACATCGGGATGGTGCGCTACAACCCGTTCGACGACACCGGCTCGGACCAGAGCTTCGCGATCGCGCTGCTCGACGACCGGCGCGACGGCGTCGTGCTCTCCTCGCTCCACGGCCGCGCGAACACGCGGATCTTCGCGAAGCCGGTCGCCGACGGGGCCTCGGCCCACAACCTGTCGGACGAGGAGGCGCAGGCCATCCGGATCGCGGTCGAGGGGACGCGGCCGACGTGACGATCGGGGCGATCGACCCCGAGCAGCGCCGCGTCGCCGAACGGCTCGTCCTGGCGGCCCTTCGCAAGTTCCACCGCGAGCAGCCGCTCGTCGTCGACCTGCGCATGGACGCCTTGGTCGCGCGGGTTCGCGCGGCCGCCGGTCGCAAGCCGCCGCCACGGCATCGCGGGGCGACGGCACTCACCCTCGAGGATGCCGACCTTCGGCGCGTCATCGAGGAGATGGCCGACGACGGGCGCCTGGCCCGCAACGGCCGGCGCGTCGGATTGGCCGGGACGCGTCCCACGCTCGACCCGGAGATGGCCGAGAAGGTGGATCGGCTGCTCGACGGGCTGCGGGCGACCGGCGCCGCACCGCCGCGGGTGGACGGGCTGGCCGGCCGGCTCGGCATCCCGCCGACGCTCATCGACCAGCTGCGGGCGGGCGGCATCCTGCGCCAGATCGCCCCGGGGATCGACTATCCCGCTGACGTGTGGTCGGCGCTCAGCGCGCGGCTGGCCGGCATGGGCGGCACGCTCACCATCGCCCGCGTCCGCGACGACCTCCACACCACCCGTCGCCACGCCGAGGCGATCCTCGCGGCGCTCGACGTGCATCCCGCGCCGAGCCAGCGTCCGTCCGGGGCACGCCGCCCGCTCGGGCAGCGGCGCACGCATCGGCCCACCACCGGCCGTCGCGACACGCGAGGTGTCGGATAAGCGCGCGATAACGGCGGGGTGAATCGGTCACCCGCTACCATCGACGAGATGCCACCGGTCGTCCCGTCGCCCGATCAGCTGCCGATCTTCGAGGAGCTCGTTCCGGCGACCCGACCCCGCCGGCCGCACCTCCGGATCCAGCCGCCGCTGCTCGCCGACCTGACCGCGCGCCAGCGCAAGGCGGTCACCCACGGCGACGGACCGCTGCTCATCGTCGCCGGCGCCGGGACCGGCAAGACGACCGTCATCACCCGTCGCATCGCGTGGCTCATCGCCGAGAAGCGCGCGAAGCCCTCGGAGATCCTGGCCCTCACCTTCACCGATCGCGCCGCGTTCGAGATGACCGAGCGCGTCGACCGCCTCGTGCCGTACGGGCACAACGACGCGGACATCGGGACGTTCCACGCGTTCGGGGACCGGCTGCTGCGGACCCATGCCCTCGAGGCCGGGCTGTCGGACCGATCGACGGTCCTCAGCCGCGCCGAGCAGATCATCTTCCTTCGCGAGCACCTCTTCGACCTGCCGCTCGACCGCTACCGGCCGCTCGGCGACCCGACCCGCTTCCTCGGCGCGCTGGTGACTCTCATCAGCCGGCTGCGGGACGAGGACGTCACCCCGGCCGCGTACCTCGAGGTCGCCGACAGGCTCACGGCCGCGGCCGCGGCGAGCCCCCACGACGAGGAGCTGCAGGAGCGCGCCGCCAGCCATGCCGAGCTGTCGGCCACGTACGCCGCGTACGAGCGGCTCATGCGCGCCGCCGACCGCATCGACTTCGGCGACCAGGTGAGCCTGGCGCTCCGTCTCCTGCGGGATCATCCCGCGGTCCTCGCGGAGGAGCGGCGACGGTATCGGTACCTGCTGGTGGACGAGTTCCAGGACACGAACCACGCGCAGTGGGAGCTCGTGAAGCTGCTCGCCGAGGAGCACGGCAACGTCACCGTGGTGGGGGACGACGACCAGAGCATCTACCGCTTCCGCGGTGCGGCGCTCGGGAACATCCTCGGCTTCCGGGCGGCGTATCCGAAGGCGGCGTCGGTCGTGCTCGTCGACAACTTCCGCAGCCGGCAGCCGATCCTCGACGCGGCGCATCGGCTCATCGTCCAGAACGATCCCGATCGTCTCGAGGCGCGGGAGGGGCTCGACAAGCGGCTCAGGGCGCGCTCCCGGTTTGCGCGTGCGGAGCCGGACGGCGGGCCGATCGAGCTCGCCGGCTACACGACCGGGTCGGACGAGGCCGATGCCATCGCCGACCGCATCGGCGCGTCGATCCGCGCCGGCCGGCGCGCGGGCGACCACGCGATCCTCGTCCGTGGCAACCGCGACGCCGATCCGTACCTGCGGGCGCTGAACATGGCGCGCATCCCGTGGCGCTTCAGCGGGACGGCCGGGCTCTACCGGCAGCCCGAGGTGCGGGTGCTCATCAGCTTCCTGCGCGCCGTGAACGACCCGGACGACTCGGTCAGCCTCTACGACCTCGCCACCAGCGAGATCTTCGGCCTCTCCCCGGCTGACGTGACGCTGGCCCTCAACCGCGCACGGCGTCGTCGCAGCCCGCTCGTCGTTGCCCTGCGCGACGCCGCCGACCATCCGGAGGACTCGCCGTTCGGGCTGCGCGCCCTCGAGGTCGTGCAGCAGCTGCTCGCCAGCCTCGAGACGCATCGGGCCATGAGCACCGAGCGGTCGTGCGGCGAGCTGCTCTATCACTTCATCACCGGCTCGGGGTGGCTCACGCGTCTCGGGCACGAGGCGCGCGAGACGGGGGACGAGCGGCTCGCCAACGTCGCGCGCTTCTTCGAGATCATTCGCCGCCAGGGCGGCCTGCTGCGCGACGACCGGTTGCCGTTCCTCGTGGCCCAGCTCGACACGCTCATCGAGACGGGGGATGACCCGTCGACGTCGGACGCCATGCCCGACGAGGGGGACGCGGTCCACGTCCTCACGTATCACAAGGCGAAGGGCCTCGAGTTCCCCGTCGTGTACCTGGTCGGCCTCGTGCCGGACCGGTTCCCGGGTCGCGAGCGCGGCGACGCGTTCGAGGTCCCGGAGGAGCTCCTCCACGACCCCGTGGCCCGCGCAGAGGATCAGCACACCGCCGAGGAGCGGCGGCTCTTCTATGTCGGCATGACCCGCGCCCAGGAGGAGCTCGTCCTCAGCTGGGCGCAGGACTACGGCGGCCGGCGGTCGCGCGGTGCGAGCCAGTTCGTGACGGAGGCGCTCGACCTTCCACCGGCCACGCCCGCCGACGTCGTCCGTCCCGACCTCCTCGAGCAGCTCGCCCGCCATGCCGGGTCGCCGCGCGACGCCGCCGCAGTCGTTCCGCCCGCTCCCGACGCCGCGCGGCCGGCCATCGGCGATCGACCGCTCATGCTCAGCTACGGCCAGGTGCAGGACTACCTCGAGTGCCCGGCCCGGTATCGGTACGCGCACGTCGTCCGCATCCCCACGCCGGTATCGCACCAGATGGTCTATGGCAAGGCGCTCCACGCGGCGGTCCAGGCGTTCCACCGACGCCAGATGGCCGGCCGCGAGATGGCGCTGCCCGAGCTCCACGCGGCGCTGGACAGCAACTGGGAGTCGATCGGCTTCCTGACCCGCGAGCACGAGGAGGCGCGCCGCGCCGCCGCGCACGAGGCGCTCGAGCGCTTCTGGGAAGCGCAGCAACGCGACCCGGCGCACCCGACCGCGGTGGAGCAGGAGTTCACGGTCGGGTTCGGGCGGGATCGGATCCGCGGCCGCTACGACCGGATCGATCGAGACGCCGACGGCCGGGTGGTGCTCACCGACTACAAGTCCAGCGACGTCCGCGACCTTGCCACCGCGAACCGTCGCGCCAAGGAGTCGCTCCAGCTCGCGATCTACGCGCTCGCCCACGAGGCGCAGCACGGCTCGCTGCCGGACGAGCTGGCGCTCCACTTCCTCGAGTCCGGGGTGGTGGGACGGGCCGCGCCCACCGAGAAGCGGCTCGCCAAGGCGCACGACCAGCTGAGCCTGGCGGCCGAGGGCATCCGGGAGGGCCGCTTCGGCGCGAACCCCACGTTCACCCGCTGCGGATACTGCCCGTTCCGCGAGATCTGCCCCGACGCGGCGCGATGAGCGGACGGCACCGCGCGATCGTCGGCGGCCTCATCCTGCTCGCCGTCCTGGCCGGCATGCTGACGGTGGTCTTCGCCGCCTCGAACTGCCCGGTAGAGATTGCCGGGCAGCCCTGCCCGCAGGCACCCCGCAACGTCGTCGTGGTGATCGGCCTCGCCGCGGCGACGGCCGGGTTGGCGGTGACGCCGTTCGCCTTCCTCGGGGAGGTCGTGGGTCGCCGGCGCATCGTCTATCGTGGCGCGTGGGGTCGCGCCGCTCGGCGCGGCGTCCTCGTCGGCCTCGTCATCGCGGCCCTGGCCGGGCTCCGGCTGGGTGGCGCGCTCACGATGCCGATCTCGCTGTTCATCGTCATCCTCGCCGGCGTCGTGGAGTGGTTCTTCGCTCGACGCGACCCATAGCCGGCGCTCGAAGCGGGAGACCACACCGTCCATGACCGACCGCGGAACCGCTCTGACCGACGCCGTCGCCGATGTCCTGCCGGACGCCCTGGACCTCTCGCACCGGGTGCACGCCACGCCCGAGATCGCGTTCGAGGAGCGCCAGGCTGCGACGTGGAGTGCCGAGCTCCTGGCGGGGCGCGGGTTCGATGTCACCGCGCCCGCCGGCGGGCTCGAGACCGCCTTCGTGGCGCGCTGGATCGGCGAGCGTCCGGGCCCGGTCATCGCCCTGGCCGGTGAGTACGACGCGCTGCCGGAGGTCGGGCACGGCTGCGGGCACAACCTCATGTGCTCGTCGAGCGCCGGAGCGGCGATTGCCGCGGCACAGGTGCTCGGCCAAGACTTCGGGGGCGAGATCCGCTTCGTCGGCACCCCGGCCGAGGAGGCCGGCAACGGCAAGGTCCACCTCATCGCGGCCGGGCTGTTCGACGACGTCGACGTCTGCCTCCAGATCCACCCCTCGGACTCGAGCAGCGCCGAGATCCGCGCGCTCGCCATCACCGAGATCGGCGTCACGTTCCACGGTGTGCTGGCCCACGCATCGGCCGACCCGTGGCTGGGAAAGAACGCGCTCGACGCGATCGTGCTGTTCCACACGATGGTCGCCCAGTGGCGCCAGCACCTGAAGGCGGGGGAGCGGGTGCACGGCATCATCACCCACGGCGGCGCGGCACCGAACATCGTGCCGGACCTGACCGCCGGCCGTTGGTACGTCAGGACCCCGGTCGACGCCGACCTGGATGCCATGATCGAGCGCTTCGGCACCATGGCGCGTGCCGCGGCGGACGCCACCGGCTGCACGGTCGAGCTCGCCATGGACCCGATGAACCGGTGCCGCACGATGGTGAACAACCCGACGCTCCTCGAGCGATGGCGCGCGCACCTCGCCGAAGCCGGGATCGCCGACGACCCGATCGACCCGAACGCCGGAAGCACCGACATGGCGAACGTCAGCCACGAGGTGCCGACCATCCACCCGTACCTCGCGATTGCGCCGCGAGGCACGCCCGGGCACTCGCGCGAGTTCGCGGCCCATGCCGGCGGAGCCGACGGCGACGCCATGCTGGCCAACGGGATCCGGATCCTCGCCGCCACCACGCTCGACCTGATCGACGATCCGTCGCTCGTGGAACGCGCCTGGGACGAGCTGCGCGCCGCCGGAGGTGGGGCACGACGGGAGCCGGCGGCCTGAGCGACATCCTTGCCGGCCAGCCGGTCGACGCGGCCACGCTGGCCGAGCTCTACGACCTCGAGCACGACGAGATCGCCGAGGACCTCGCGTTCTACGCCACCTGGGCCGGACGCACGGGCGGCGCGGTGCTCGACCTCGGCTGCGGCTCCGGCCGCCTGTTCCGTCCGCTGCTCGACGGTGGTGCGGCCTCGGTCGTGGGCCTCGATGGCTCGCCGGCCCTCCTCGAGCGCGCTCGTGCGCGCATCGCCAGGGACCCGGTGCTGGGCGCGGCAGCGGACAGCGGCCGGCTCGAGATCGGCGAGGGCGACGTGCGCACCGTCGCGCGGCGCGATCGGTTCGACCTCGTCGTCCTGGCCGGGGTCATCGCCCACCTCTCCGGGCCGGAGGACGCGCTCCGCGCGCTGACCCGC
>DASVFG010000047.1:0-2533 GCA_036380155.1 Candidatus Limnocylindria bacterium | reverse complement strand
GGCGGGGTGGACGCGAACGGCGCGAGTGCGGTCGCGTTCCTCGTCGTGGCCGCCGGTGCGATCGGGTGCGTTGCGGCGGGTGCCCTGGCCGACCGACTGGGTCGCACGACGCTCACCATCGCGGCCATGGCGCTGTCGGGGACGAGCGCGGTGCTCGCGGGGCTGCTGTTCGGCGCCCCGACGCCGCTCCTGCTCGCGGTCGTCGTCCTGTGGGGGATCAGCGTCGTCGCCGACTCGGCGCAGTTCTCGACGGCGATCAGCGAGCTGGCACCGGCCGGAACGGCCGGCTCGGCGCTCGCCCTGCAGACCGCCGTGGGATTCCTGCTCACCGGCGTGACGATCGTGGGTGTCGGCCTGCTCGAGCCCGGCAGTGCCGCGTCGTGGACGATCGCGTTCGCCATGCTGGCCGCGGGTCCCCTCGTCGGGATCCTGGCGATGGCCGTGCTCCGCCGGCTTCCGGAGGCGACGCGCATGGCGGGCGGTCGACGCTGATCGCCCCTCGCCGTCAGCGGGCGACGTCGCTCATGTAGCGGCGCATCGGACGTCCATACGCGGTGACCTCGCCGTCGGCCAGCATGCCGGCGCGCTCCATCACCCGCAGGGAGCGATCGTGCTCGGGCCACGCGATGGCGATGATGCGGCGCAGCCCGAGGTCGCCGTGTCCGTGCTCGAGCACGGCGCGCAGCGCCTCGGTCGCGTAGCCGAGCCGCCATCGGTCGCGCCGGATGAGGTACACCGCCTCGATCTCGGGGCCGGTGCCCTCGACGAGGAGCAGGCCGGCGATACCGACCATCGCCTCGCCGTCGCGCTCGTCGATGGCCCACAGCCCGAAGCCGTGCTCCCGCTCGTGCACGAGCAGCCAGTCGAGCACGCGCCGCGTCCCGTCGAGATCCGCCGTCGGCCGACCGGAGGCGCCGATGAAGCGCATCGTCGCCGCATCGCCGTAGATCGCGTGCAGCGCGTCCGCGTCGGTCTCCGCGAGCCGACGCAGTCGCAGCCGATCCGTCTCGATCGGCAGCCGGATCACCCCGCGCTGACCTCGATATGGACCGGCACTCCGCGCCGCATCGCGTCCGACACCGGACAGTGCTCGACCGCCCAGACGGCGACTTCCTCGAGGCGATCGAGTCCGATGTCGCCGGCCGACATGCGGAAGGCGATCCGCATCGACAGGGGGCCGGCGGGCGTGGAGGCGTCGAGGCCCAGGATGCCGCGGTCGTCCGACTCGCTGTCGACGTCCACCTCGCAGGTGAAGCCGGCGATGCCGAGCTCCGCGGCGCGCATCGTGGCCAGGGAGGCGGCGCAGGCCGCCACCGACGCCCGCAGGAACCAACCCGGGCTCGGGGCGCTGCCCGATCCGCCGACCGCCGGCGGCATGTCGGTCGTCAGGCGCTCGCCGCTCGGTCCCTCGACCGACACCCGCAAGCCCTCCTCGACGCGCGCGGTCGCCAGGGAGTCGGTGTAGCGCGCCTGCTCGGGATTGGCGGACAGGTACGTGCGGGCACCCTCGAGCGCCGCCCGGATCACATCGGTCATGCACCCTCCTCCAGGACTCTGCGGAACCCCTGTTCGTCGAGGACCGTGACGCCGAGCTTCTCGGCCTTCGCCAGCTTGCTGCCGGCCTTGTCGCCCGCCACGAGGAAATCCGTCTTGGCCGACACCGCCGATCCGGCATGGCCGCCGGCCGCCCGGATCGCCTCCTCCGCCTCGCTCCGGCTGAATCCCGGCAGCGTGCCGGTCACGACGAGGGTCTTGCCGCTCAACGGCCCTTCGACCGGCCCCGCCGATGCCCCGACCGCCGGCGCCTCGGCCGAGACCCCCGCGTCGATGAGGCGGTGCAGCGTGTCTCGGGTGTGCTCGTCGTCGAAGAAGCGCCGGATCCCCTCCGCGACCACGCGACCGACCCCATAGACCTCGGTGAGCTCCTCGACCGATGCGTCACGGAGCCGGTCCGCGGCGCGTCGCGTCCACTCGGCGTCCGACTCGCCGTCGATCCGGGGCAGGTCGCTGGCGAGCCACGCAGCGAGATCGGTCGTGGTCTGAAAGCCGACGTGCCGGATCCCGAGGCCGTTGAGGATCCGCGGCAGCGGCCGATGGCGGGCGGCCTCGATCGCCGCGGCCAGCTTCTCGCCGCTCTTGCGGCCGAGTCGGTCCAGGCCCTCGAGCGTGTCCGCGTCGAGACGGAACACGTCGGCCGGCTCCTTCACGAGCTCGCGCTCGACGAGCTGGTTCATGATCTTGAAGCCCAGCCCGTCGATGTCGACCCCACTGCGCCCGGTGAAGTGGAGGAGGCCGCCGATCCGCTGCGCCGGACAGTACGGGTTCGGGCAGCGCTGGACGACTTCGCCTTCCTCGCGCTCGGCCGCGGTCCCGCACACGGGACAGGTGGACGGCATCTCGAACTCGACCTCGCTCCCGTCGCGCGCCTCGAGGACAGCGCTCACGACCTCCGGGATCACGTCGCCGGCTCGCTGCAGCACCACGGTGTCGCCGATGCGCAGGTCCTTGCGCCGGATCTCGTCGATGTTGTGGA
>DASVFG010000046.1:0-3752 GCA_036380155.1 Candidatus Limnocylindria bacterium | reverse complement strand
CCTGCGACGCCGAGGGCGGCATCATTGACGATCTCATCTGCTATCGACTGGCCGACGACCGCTTCTGGATCGTCTGCAACGCGTCGAACCGGACGGCGGTCGTCGAGCACCTGACGGCGCTCCACGCCAAGGGCGACTTCGGCGCCACGCTCGAGGATCGGAGCGACCGCATCGGCCTCGTGGCCCCCCAGGGTCCGCTGGCGGCCGTGGCGCTCGCGTCGCTCACCGACGTCGACCTGTCGGCGATCGCGAACTACCACGCCGCGAAGGGCGAGGTCGCCGGCATCGACTGCCTCATCGCGCGGACCGGCTACACCGGCGAGGACGGCTTCGAGCTGTTCTGCGAGGCGCGCCGGACCGTCGGCCTCTGGCACGCGGTGCTCGAGGCGGCCCGGGCACACGGCGGCCGGCCGTGCGGGCTCGGGTCGCGCGACACGCTGCGCCTCGAGGCGGGGATGCCGCTCTACGGCAACGAGCTGTCACGCGAGACGAACCCGTTCGAGGTGAACCTCGGCCGCGTCGTCAAGCTCGAGAAGGGCGAGTTCGTGGGCCGCGCCGCGCTCCAGGCGGTCCAGGCCACGGGACCCGAGCGCAAGCTCATCGGCCTCCAGATGGTCGAAAACGCGATCCCGCGCGCCGGCTACGCCGTCCACGCGGGCGGCGAGGCGGTCGGCACGGTGACGAGCGGGACGCTGTCACCGACGCTCGGCACGAAGATCGCCATGGCGCTCGTCCCGGCCGCGCTGGCCGGCGTCGGCAACGGTTTCGAGGTGATCGTCCGCGACCGCCCCTTCCGCGCCGAGCAGGTAAAGTTGCCGTTCTATCGGCGCCCCCGCGAGCAGGGCTGAGCGCGCGCCGTCGCCCAAGGAGGAACCGACCCCGATGTCCTATCCCGACGACCTGCGGTACTCGCGCGAGCACGAGTGGGTCCGCGCCGGTGACGGGAGCGCCACGATCGGCATCACGAGCTTCGCGGCCGATGAGCTCGGCGACATCGTCTTCGTCGAGCTCCCCGAGGTCGGGGCGCAGCTGACGCAGTTCGGGACGTTCGGGGTCGTCGAGAGCGTGAAGGCGGTGAGTGACCTGTATTCGCCGGTGACCGGTGAGATCACCGAGGTCAACGAGGCGCTCCGCGACGCGCCGGAGCTGCTCAACAGCGACCCGTTCGGGGAGGGCTGGATCGCGCGAGTCACGCTCAGCGCTCCGGACGAGCTCGACTCGCTCATGGACGCCGAGGCGTACGCGGCCGAGACCGCCTGATCCGCCGCCGATGACCTACACCCCGCACACGGACGCCGATCGGGCGCGGATGCTCGAGGCGATCGGGGTCGGCTCGGTCGACGACCTGTTCGCCGACATCCCCGAGGCGGTCCGTGCCTCCGACTGGTCCGTGCCGGCACCGCTCGCCGAGCAGGACGTGCGCCGCGAGCTTGCCCGCCTGGCCGGTCGCAATCGCATCCCGGAGGTCAGCTTCCTCGGCGGCGGGGTGTACCGCCACCTCGTCCCCGCCGTGGTCGGCGAGGTCATCGGCCGTCCGGAGTTCGCCACCGCCTACACGCCCTACCAGCCCGAGGTCTCGCAGGGCACGCTCCAGTCGATCTACGAGTTCCAGTCGCTCATCTGCGAGCTGACCGGCATGGAGGTCGCCACCGCGTCGCACTACGACGGTGCCACCGCCACCGCCGAGGCCGCGCTCATGGCCTGTCGCCTCACCCGGCGCTCCCGTATCGCCGTGTCCGCGGGCGTGCATCCCGACGCCCGGCGCGTCCTCGAGACGTACTGCTCCGGGCCGGGGATCGAGGTCGTCACCGTTCCCATCGACCTCGCCGAGGGTGGCACCGGGACCACCGACCCCGGTGTCGCGGCCGACATCCTGGGCGACGACATCGCCTGCCTCGTCGCCGCCCAGCCGAATGTCTACGGACAGCTCGAGCCGATGCGCCAGCTGGCCGAGACGGCGCACGCGGCCGGCGCGCAGTTCGTTGCCGTCGTCGAGCCCACCTCGCTCGCCGTGCTCGAGGCCCCGGGTGCGTACGGTGCCGACCTGGTGGCCGCCGAGGGTCAGCCGCTTGGCATCCCGGCCAGCTTCGGTGGCCCGTTCGTCGGGCTCATGGCCGCCCGCATGGCCTCCGTCCGTCAGATGCCCGGCCGCCTGGTGGGCGCGACCCGCGACGCCGAGGGCCGCAAGGGCTATGTGCTCACCCTCCAGGCGCGAGAGCAGCACATCCGCCGCGAGAAGGCGGCCAGCAACATCTGCACGAACCAGGCGCTCATGGCGCTCGCCGCCACGACGTACCTCACCGCGGTCGGGCCGACCGGCCTGCGGGAAGTGGCCGAGCTGTCGCTGACCCAGGCGCGTCACCTGGTCGCCACCCTCGAGCGCGCCGGACTCGCGTCGCGACGGTTCGGCGGGACGTACCTCGCGGAGGTCGCGCTCGTCGTCCCCGATGCGGCACGACGCCACGCGGCCCTCGCGGAGGACGGGATCGTGGCCGGGTTCCTCGCCGAGTCGCACGACCCCGCGCTGCGGGACACGCTCGTCCTCGCGGCCACCGAGCTCACGACCGATGCCGATATCGCACGCCTCGCCGCGGCGCTGGAGGCCACCCGATGAGCGTCGAGGCGCCGGATCGCGCCGACGCGTCCGGTCGCGGTGCCGCCTTCAGCGGCGCGACCGGTGGCGACGAGCTCCGCATCGTCGAGCCGCTCATCTTCGATCGCTCGCGGCCGGAGCGCCGCGCGGTGCGCTTCCCGCCGGCATCGGAGGCGGCGCGCCGGGCGGCGGACGGACAGCCCGAGATCCCAGCCGACCTGCGGCGGTCGGCGGCGCCACGGCTGCCGGAGGTCAGCGAGCTCGACCTGCTTCGGCACTTCAACCGGCTCGCGCACCTGAACCACGCCATCGACCTCGGCTTCTATCCGCTCGGGTCGTGCACGATGAAATACAACCCGAAGGTCAACGAGTGGGCTGCCGCACTGCCCGGCCTCGCCGACTCGCACCCGCTCGACCCGGCGTCCCTGAGCCAGGGCAGCCTGGAGCTCATGTGGCTGCTCACCGAGCTCCTCAAGGACATCTCCGGGTTCGGTGCGGTGAGCCTCCAGCCTGCCGCCGGCGCGCACGGCGAGCTGACGGGGCTGCTCATGGCACGCGCGTTCCATCGGGCGAACGGCGAGGGTGCGCAGCGCACGAAGGTCCTCGTGCCGGACAGCGCGCACGGCACGAACCCGGCGACCGCGACGATGGTCGGCTACGAGACGGTCACCATCCGCTCGAACGAGCGCGGCGGGATCGATCTCGAGGCACTGCGCGCCGCCCTCGGCCCCGACGTCGCGGCGCTCATGATCACGAACCCCTCGACGCTCGGCATCTTCGAGGACCAGATCGGCCAGGTCGTGGCCGCCGTGAAGGACGCCGGAGCCATCGCGTACATGGACGGCGCGAACCTCAATGCCATCCTCGGTCGCTTCCGGCCCGGCGAGGCCGGCTTCGACGTCATGCACTTCAACCTGCACAAGACGTTCAGCACGCCGCACGGTGGCGGGGGACCTGGCGCCGGGCCGATCGGCGTGAGCGCCCGCCTCGAGCCGTTCCTGCCCGCGCCGCTGCCCGTGCTCGTCGAGGGCGACCCCGACGAGGTGCGCACGAATGCCTGGGCCGGTCGAACCACGCCGGGCGTGCGCTTCGCGCTCGACGACGACCGCCCGCAGTCCATCGGCAAGGTGCGCAGCTGCTACGGCAACTTCGGCATGTT
>DASVFG010000045.1:0-6965 GCA_036380155.1 Candidatus Limnocylindria bacterium | reverse complement strand
GGCCTCGCGGAGGGCGCGCATCGGTTCGGTCAGCTCGCTCGGCTCGTATCCGTCGGTGACGAGCACGGCAACCTTCAGGCCGTCCAGCTGCATCGGTACAGGCTCCTTTCGGGATTCGGATGGCATGTCGCAGGGGCCGTGCCAGCCGCGGATCAGAGGATGAAGGTGAACATCGTGGCCAGCCGGGCAAAGGCGTTGAGGTAGATGAGCACGCCGATGCCGATGATGAGCAGCCCGGTGACCGCCTGGACGGCCACATGGTGGCGCCGCAGGAAGCCGACGAGCGGCCGGATGCGCGGGAAGGCCACGGCCGCGACCAGGAACGGGACGGCGAGGCCGAGCGAGTAGGCCGTCAGCAGGAGCGCGACGACCGGTGCGGCACCGCTCGAGGCGCCCATGGTGAGGATGGCGCCGAGCACCGGGCCGATGCATGGCGTCCAGCCGATCGCGACGAGCGCACCGAGGCCGATCGCCCGCGCGCCGCGCGTGGTGGGCAGCGCGGCCGGGTCGATGCCGATGCGCAGCCGATCGAGGACCGGGCCGAAGATCCCGGTCGTCAGGATCCCGACCACGATGACCGCGATGCCGGCGACCTGGCGCAGCGCGGGGATCCCGAGCAGCGGCGCCCCCACGAGCCCGAGTGACGTGCCGAGCAGGATGAAGACCGCGCTGAAGCCGATGACGAACAGCACGGCCTGCGCAAGCACCGCTCCGCGATCGGGGGCGTCGGCGGCCGCCGGCACCGGTCCGTCAGGGACGGCGACGGCCGTGGCGTTGCCGAGGAACGCGAGATAGACGGGGAGGAGCGCCAGCACGCAGGGCGACAGGAACGAGAGGACCCCGGCGGCGAAGGCGACGGCCAGGCTGACGTCGGTCATCGGTGGACGGTCAGGTCGACGATCAGCGGAACGCGGCCGGCGCGACGCCGGGCTCGACGACGATCGGCTGGGCGATGATCCACAGGCTGAGCACCGTGTAGCCGATCATGAGCGCCACCATCGGAAGCCCGGCGACGACGGCGTGCCGCGGCGCATCGCGCAGGGCGAGGCGATGGGCAAGGACGATCCCTGCGACGTGCCCGCCGACGATGGCGACGACGCTCACGTACCAGACGAGCGCGGTCGGGATCCAGTCGAGCACCGGCGCGAGGCCCATGAGCGGATCGGCCAGCAGCGACGGCAGCCACACCGCTCCCTGGATGACGAGCGTGAGGTAGTGGGCGATGAGGTAGCCGCCGGCGATCGGCAGCAGGGTCGCCGCGGACCGTCCCGCCAGCTCGCCGAACGACCCGCGGCGGTCCGCATCGGCCAGGCGGTAGGCAGCCGCGGTGATGAGCCCGAACCCGATGGCGAAGGCGGCGATCACGGTCGCGAAGACGACGGTGTCGGTCACCACGAACGCGGTGCCGGTCGTCCCGAACAGCTCGATCGCCACCGGTTGGATGGCGCCGACCAGGGTGGCGCCGAAGGCCGTCTCGCGCATCCCGTCGAACGTGACGCCCGCGAGCGCGAGGACGATGAACGCAGCATCGGAGAGCCCCGGCCGGCCGACGTCGACGAGGCCGGTGAACGGCGCACGGAGGATCGGTCGTCGTTCGCGGTCATCGGCGGCCACCGCGCACTCCGGGCAGTCGACGCATCGGGTGGGGTCACATCCCGCTCCGCATCCATCACAGAGCGCCGCTTCGACCGCCCGCCGTCCGATGGGGCCGACACGTCCGAACCATCCCAGGAGGACCTCGAAGGGCTCCCCGTTCCGCAGCCAGGCGACCTGGCCGAAGGCCGCCGTGCCCGCGAGGGTGAGGACGGTGAACCCGAGCATGAGCGTCGCCACCGTTCCCGCGCGCTCGCTGCCCGGCAGGACGAGCTCCGCCCAGAGGCCCACCGCGAGGAGCGCGACCGCCGGCCAGCGCCCCAGGCCGGCCGGGTAGGGGAGGCCGGCGTCGAGTCCGCGCGACGCGCCAAGGCGGTGCGCCAGTGCGTCCAGGGCCGCGTGGGTCGTCCGGAACGGGCTGAACGAGGGCCACGGATTGCCGACGAGGACAGCGATGATCGGGAGTCCCACCCAGATGCCGATCCAGAAGAGGACCGCGGGCAGCGGGCTGATGTCACCGATGAGGTAGCCCACCGCGATCGCGCCGTACCACCACGCCAGGCCGAGGATGCGCAGCAGCCACCGGCCGATGGTCGCGAGCCCGAGCGAGAGGTCCGTGCCGGCGTTCGCGCGCCCGCCACCATCGGCGCGCGAGACGAGGGCGGTGACGACGAAGGAGGCGGCCACGGCAACGGCCGCACCGGCGAGGTACAGCCACAACGGGACGGGAAGCTGGAACGTGCCGCCAACGGCGTGCGCCGCCGTCGACGACGGGGCGAGGAGCAGGCCGGCGGCAGCCAGGCCGATTCCGGCGGCCGCCCGGCGCCGGCTACGGCTCATTGATGGTGAGAATCCCGATCTCGACGCCCGCCGGGTCGTCCTGGGCGTGGAACTCGATCGGGAACTGCCCGGCGCGGTCCGCGGTGAACGAGATGTCGGTCGTCTCGCCGGCGGCAACGGTCGTGGCCGGCACGGCCTCGTCGTAGCCGTGGATGTGAAACACGCCGTCGGCCTCGGCTGCCACTCGGAGCGTCACGTCCTGGCCGCGGCAGGCGTCCGGGTCGCTCGGTGACATCGACGTCGCGGTCACCATGACGTCGATCACCGGCGCCGCGGACGGGCAGGCGGCGGCACCGGGGATGCATCCGGCGAGCACGATGGCGCTGATGGCGATGGCCCCGAGGCGCACGAGCCGCCGTCGCGCAACGAGGGCCGCGCCCAGCACGAGCAGCACGCCGCCCGCGAGGATGGAGGGCTCGACCGCCGGCGGCGGCAGCGCCGTGTCCGGGGGCTTCGTGCTGGACTCGACGGAGAACGTCAGCTCGCCCTCCGCCTCGTGGCCGTCGACAGCCGCCGACCGCCACGCGATGAGGTAGGCGCCGGCCGCGTCCGCCACGAGCGTCCCGCTCAGCACGTTGCGGTCGGCCACCTCGAGGTCGAGCGTGCCGGTGCCGACGACCGTGCCGTCCGGCCCGGTGACCTCGAACCCCGACCCGTCGGGAACCAGCTCACCGCCGAACGTCAGCACGATGGTGTCGGGGACCGCGCCGTGGACCGTGCGGTCCGCCGGGTCGGACGACACGAGCTCGGTATGGGCAAGGGCGATGGACGGTGCGACGACCAGCAGCAGGCCGGCGCCGGCCAGGAGGCGCGGGAGGCGTGACATGTGCGTTCCCCGATGTCGGCTCACGGCGATCCCCACCGGGAGCGAAGGTAGGCGATGAGGTCGAGACGCTCGTCGACGGTCAGCTGTCCGGCGAACGGCGGCATGGACGTGCCGGCCACGCCGTACGCGATACGGTACGCCAGTGCGGCATCGCTCGCGTCGCGCACGGCCCTCGCGAGCGGTCCCGCCGCCGGGAGTGTGCGGATCGGACCGTCGCCGTCGCCATCGACGCCGTGGCAGGACGCGCAGTTGGCGCGGTAGACCAGCTCGCCGCTGGCGACCGCGTCGGCCCCCATGGACGGGGACGCCACGTCCGACATGGCCGCCGTGGCCGGTGCGGCATTGGCAGCATCCACGAGCGCGCGCGATCCCACGACCAGCACGCTTCCGACCACGAACACGCCGAGCACGGCCCTCCCGGCTCGCGACCATCCCTCGTTGCCGCGTCGGGATGCGCGTCCGAGCGCCCCGAGCGCCACGAGCCCGATGAGGGGAACGAGCCAACCGAGGACGCCGCGGGGCACGAGGGACCATGCCACCGCGAAGGGCGCCGGTACGCCGATGCCCGTGTCCGCGGGCGGCACGAGCTCGGCGACCGTCGGGGGCTCGATGGGCACCTCGAACGCCACGACGTCGTCGAGCGCGCCGGCGCGTCGCACGACGATGTCGAGGTCCCACGTCCCGACCAGCGTCGCGAAGGTGCCTCGCGCGGTGAAGAGGCCCGGGACCGATGGATCCGGCGTGAGCGGGACGCGCACCGGGTCGAGGCCCGCTCCATCGGGGGCGGTGAAGGAGGCGAAGGCACGCTGAATGTCGTCACGCGGCAGCCGGGAGATCGCATCGGTGAGCGTGACCTGGACGGTCTGCGTGCCCGGTGCCGCGGGCTGCACGGTGGCATGCACCCGGACCGGACCGGCGTCGCCGAACAGGTGGGCCGGGGTGGCGGGCCGCGCCGAGAGCACCGGCTGCCGTGCCGATGCGGGCTGGATCGTCACCATCGTGGCCGCCGCGCTGACCGCGAGCACGCCGATCACGAGCTCGGCTGCCACCAGGCCGGCGACGGCGGCGCGGCCGCGGCCGCGCAGGGCGAGGTGGTTGACCGCGCCGATGCCCAGCGCCACGGCCAGCAGCGTCGCTTTGGCGACGAGCAGGTTCCCGTAGTCGCTCGCCACGAGATCGCGCCCCGTCCCCAGCACCAGTGGCGAGTTCGCGATCCCGGTGAGGGCGACCACGGGTGCCGCCACGATCGCGACGCGTCCGTGCCGCCGCAGGACGCCGCCGACGCCGGCAGATCTGCCCGCGAGCAGCAGCGCCGGCAGGGCGCCGAGCCAGGCGGCCACGGCCACGAGATGGAGCCAATCCATGATGGCGAAGCCCGGCCCACCGATCGAGGCGGCATGGCCCGCGGCGCTCATGCCGGCGAGTGCGACGGCCGCCAGGAGCGCGGCCACCACCCCGCGACTCGGCCCCGGATCGCGACGGACGCTCAGCGCCAGCAGGGCGAGCATCGCGGCGGCGACCACCGTCACGCGCATCGCAATGGCGAACGGGCTCCATCCGAACGGGCCGGCCACGTCGAACGGGATGCCGGTGCTCGCCCCGGCGCCGATCGGGCGAGCCGCCAGCCACAGGTAGGCGACCGTGCCGAGCGATCCCAGCGCGGCGCCGGCCGCGACCAGCCCCCACGGGGCGGCGGCGCCGATGGGCCGGAGCGTCAACCACCACGCCATGAGCGTGCCGGCCACCACGAGGAGCGCGATCAAGGCGACCCAGCGGGCGAGGATCGTCGCGAGATCCACCGACGGCGACGAGGACTGCGGCCGGCCGACCGGGGGGGCGACCGCGCCGGTCGGGTCGACGACGAACGCGAACGAGCCGGTCGTGGCGTGCCCGTCCACCGCCGAGACCACCTGGTAGCGCACCGTGTAGGTCGCCGGGGCGAGGTCGGGGAGTGCGACGCGCACGCCGAGGTCACCGTCGAAGGCGACGGCGCCGAGGCCCGAGACCGGCATCCCCAGCACGTCGACGAGGTCGACCCGGGCGGTCGCATCGTCGATCGCCTCGCTGAACTCCAGGAGCAGCTCGTCGGGCGCGACCGGCAGCGAGGCGTTCGGTGTCGGCGTCGATCGGACCAGCTCGGCGTGAGCGGCAACCGGCGACGCCGGGCTGGCGCCCAGCGCGACGAGCGCGAGAGCGACGGCCACGGACAAGCGCGCGAGCGGGCGGCGTCGGACGAGAGCGGGAATCACGCGGTCTCCGCACGCGTGGCGCGCGTGCTGGCGGTCGGGGCCGGACGAGTATACGAAGCGTCCCCGTCGACGGCGCTACCCCGCTCCGAACCGACCCTCCCCGGCGGCCGAGGGCGCGCGGCTCAGTCGTCGTCCTCGCTCGTGGTCTCGCCCTTCTCGGCGCGTTCCTTGTTCACCGTGCGCGCCGCCCGCTCCTCGGCCTCGTCCTTCGACACGCCGCGCTCCTCGTACGACTCCTTGATGTGCTCGTACTGGCGCTCCCGCTTCTCGCTCCAGGCATCCGGCATCGGACCTCTCCCGTATGTGCGTGTTGCGACCGATCCGCGATTGCATCGGCCGTGCCGGCCATCTGGCGCCCGGGCTGGCGTATGGCTTGCAAGGCTGCTCGGCAGCACTGAACCCACTCCGATGGAGGATTCCCACTCATGGCTTCCGTAGTCGAAAGCATCGACGTCAAGGTGCCCGTCAGCACCGCCTACAACCAGTGGACGCAGTTCGAGGATTTCCCGCACTTCATGGAGGGCGTGAAGTCGGTCACCCAGACCGATGACACCCACCTGCACTGGGTCGCCGAGGTGGCGGGCCAGGAGAAGGAATGGGATGCCGAGATCTCTGAGCAGCATCCGGACGAGCGCGTCGCCTGGAACGCGACCTCCGGTGCCGAGAACGCCGGCGTGGTGACGTTCCACCGCATCGACGACGAGACGAGCCGCGTGACGCTCCAGATGGACGTCGACCCCGAGGGCGTCGTCGA
Organism: Candidatus Limnocylindria bacterium; assembly: GCA_036380155.1. Classification (GTDB taxonomy): domain Bacteria; phylum Chloroflexota; class Limnocylindria; order QHBO01; family QHBO01; genus JACDBZ01. The sequence goes on along the minus strand of DASVFG010000045.1, from coordinate 703 downwards.
AAACGTCGGCACCGCGCTCGGCTTCCTCGACCGCCGCGTGAAGGGCGACCTCGAGCGCTTCAAGGAGTTCATCGAGAGCCGCGGCAGCGAGACCGGTGCGTGGCGCGGCGAGGTCGAGGCGCCCGCACAGCGGTGACCGATCCACTGGATCCCGGTGGCGGCGGCATGACCGGCGCCACCGGTGACCTCACCCCCGACGAGTCGGCCGAACCGTTCACTCCGGGTGAGCGACGGGAGATCGACGACGCCGAGCAGCGCGGCCGCGTCACCCACGAGCAGGCGATTCGCGGACCCGCGATGGCGGCCGACGCCGGCGACCCTGGCTGGGGGCCGGATACCGGCGATTCGACCGATGCACCGCGCGACGCCGGCTACGGCTCCACGCACGGTCTGTCGCCCGACGACGACGCGTACCGCATGGACCACCACGCGCCGCCGCCGGCGGCGGATGCCGATCGCCAGCAGATCGACGGCGGCGAGCCGCGTCTCGGCGTCGACGAGACGAGCCGCGTGACGCTCCAGATGGACGTCGACCCCGAGGGCGTCGTCGAGAACGTCGGCACCGCGCTCGGCTTCCTCGACCGCCGCGTGAAGGGCGACCTCGAGCGCTTCAAGGAGCTCATCGAGTCGCGCGGGGTGCAGCCCGCCGGCTGGCGCGGCGAGGTGGATCAGACCACGACGCCCTGACTGCGGGCGGCGATCA
>DASVFG010000044.1:0-4324 GCA_036380155.1 Candidatus Limnocylindria bacterium | reverse complement strand
GCGCCCAGGTAGAGGAGACGCTCCAGCCCGGTCAGATCCTCGCTGAACTGGAACGGCAGGATGATCAGGAAGCCGAAGAGGATCTCGACGCCGGGCAGGATGACCCGGATCTCCTCGAGGAGCTCACTGAGCTCGCGGTCGACACGCTCCTTGTGCGACTCCCCGGGCGCGGGGCCGCGGACCGGCTCGTCCGCCACGGGCTCGGCGCGGCCGTCGGGATCGTCGTGCTGGTTCATAGCCATCCTCGTTGACGGAAGAAGAGGACCATCCCGACGAGGATGCTGAGCATCACCGCCAGGATCGCCCAGAAGGCGAGCGGGCTCCCCTCGCCGGGGAAGTGGACGTTCATGCCGAACACGCTGGCCACGAGCGTGAGCGGCAGGAGGATGACGCTCACCGCCGTCAGGACGCGGAGGCCGTCGTTCAGCCGGTGGGAGAGCGCCGACTCGTTCGTGCTCTCGAGACCCTCGACGATCTCCTTGAAGTTCTCGAGCACGTCCCAGATGCGCTCGGCGGCATCGGTGAGGTCGTCGAAGTAGATGTCGAGCTCCTCGGTGAGGTAGCGCTGCTTCGCGCGCTCGAGAGATCGGAAGACGGCGCGCATCGGCCGGATGACCGCCCGGAAGTTGATGATTTCCTGCTTCGCGTTCGACAGGTCGCGCACGATCTCGCTCGTCTTGCCGCCGAAGATGTCGTCCTCGAGGTCCCGCAGCCGGCGGCCGAGGTTCCCGAGCATCGGGAAGCTGGCGTCGACACAGCGGTCGAGGATCTCGTAGAGCAGGAAGCCGGACCCCTTGGTCATCATCTCGTCGCGCACCTCGGGTCGCGCGGCGACGCGCTCGAACAGGGCGGGCAGCGGCAGGATCGGCTCGTTCGGGAGGGTGATGACGAAGTCGCGGCCGATGAAGACGTCGAGCTCCGCGGCGTGGAGCCGACCTGCGGCCTTGTCGAAGCGCGGGAACTGCATGACGAGGAACAGGTAGTCGGGGTACTCGTCCACCTTCGGCCGCTGATTGCGGCTCGCCACGTCCTCGAGGTCGAGCTCATGGAAGCCGAAGTTCTCGGCCAGCCACAGGCGATCCGCCAGGCGGGGCGCGTCGATGTGGATCCAGCGCAGGGCGGGCGTCTCGATGATCTGCGGTCGCGGCTCGAGCAACGGCTCCTCGACACCCTCGCGTCCGGGCGTGGCGAGGCTCCGGCGCAGACGGCGCGGCAGGACCTTCATCATGCGAGCCCCCGCGCGGGGAGGGCGGCTGTCGACCATGTGACCACCTCGAGTCGGCCGCGGCGGCGTGCATCGACCTGACCTGGAGCTGCGCGCGCAGCGGCACGTGGATACGGGCGGCGTGCGAGCGTTCGGCGGATGCCGAGTGGCGCATTCTACCGGCCGCGCCGAGCGATCGGAACGCCTCCGATGACCGCCCACGGGTATCCGCCTGCCGCGCCGCCCGCGCCGGGTGAGGGGTGCGGCGGACCGCCCTAGAATGACCCGATGCCTCGACCCCGGAGCGTCTCGCGGAGCGGCGAGGCGGTCATCACGAATGCCGAGCTTGCCCGCATCTTCAACGAGATCGGCGACATGCTCGAGATCCTCGGCGAGGTGGTCTTCAAGGCGGTCGCCTACCGCCGCGTGGCCGATGCCGTCGAGCGCTACCCCGACGACGTCGCCGCCCTGTTCCAGCGCGGCGAGCCACCGAAGCTCGTCGGTGCCGGTCCGGCCATCAACGCCAAGCTGGCGGAGCTCTCGGCCACGGGGCGTCTCGAGTACCACGAGCGGCTGCGGACGCAGGTCCCGGACGGGCTGCTCGAGATCCTGCGCATCCCCGGCGTCGGACCGAAGACGGTTCGGCTGCTCCACGTCGAGGCGGGCATCGACTCCGTGGAGGCGCTCCGCGCGGCGGCCGAGGAAGGCCGGCTTCGCCAGCTGAAGGGGCTGTCCGCGCGCACCGAGACGAACATCATCGACGGCATCGCACGCCTCGAGCGACGCAGCTCGCGGATGCTCATCCATGACGCGGATGCGCTCATGGCCGGGCTCGTGGATCGGCTGCGTGAGGTCAGCGGCGTGCGGCGCCTCGAGGTGGCCGGATCCCTTCGCCGTCGTCGTCCGACGATCGGGGATCTCGACCTGCTCGCGGCGGTCGACGACCCGGTGGCGGTGATCGCCGCACTCGACGGCCTGCGTGAGGTCGACAAGGTCGTCGCGGCCGGGACCGACAAGACGAGCATCATCCTCGCCGATGGACCGCGCGTGGACCTCATGGTCTGCACACCTGCGGCGTGGGGCACCCACCTCGTCCACTTCACGGGCAGCAAGGACCACAACATCGCGCTGCGCGGCATGGCGCTCGATCGCGGCTGGTCGCTGTCGGAGAAGGGCTGGAAGGTCATCGACACCGGCGAGCTGCTGCTCGATGCGGAGGAGGCGGATGTCTACGAGCGCCTCGGCATGCCCTGGATCCCGCCCGAGATCCGCGAGGGTGATGGCGAGATCGAGGCGGCCCTGGCGGGCACGCTCCCGGAGCTCGTGACCCATGACGACGTCCGCGGCGATACCCACACCCACTCGGACTGGACCGATGGCGTCGACTCGATCGAGGTCATGGCGCGCGCGGCACGCGACGCCGGGCACGAGTACATCGTGCTCACCGATCACTCGCCGTCGCTCGGGGTGACGCGCGGCCTGACCCCGGATCGCGTCGAGGCCCAGCGTGCGGAGCTGGCGCGGCTGAACGCCGAGCTCGCGCCGTTCCGCATCCTGCACGGGACTGAGCTCGAGATCCGTGCCGACGCGACGCTCGACTACCCGGACGAGCTGCTCGCGACGTTCGATGTCGTCATCGCCAGCATCCACACCGGGCGGGGCCAGTCGTCCGAGCAGCTGACGCGCCGCGCGCTGGCGGCGATCGAGAACCCGCACGTCGATGTGCTCGCCCATCCGTCCGGGCGGATCGTGAACCGCCGCGACCCGCTGCCGCTCGACTGGCCGGTGGTGTTCGCCGCGGCCGCGGCGCACGGGACGGCGCTCGAGATCAACGGCAGCCCTCGGCTCGATCTCGACGATGCGCTGGCGCGCGCCGCCGGCCGGGCCGGCGCGCGGCTCACGCTCGCCTCCGACGCGCACCGCACCGAGGAGCTGGCGCAGCAACGCTACGCCGTCGACCTCGCGCGGCGGGCATGGCTGACGGCGGACCAGCTGCTCGCGACGCGCACGGCCGACGAGCTGCTGGCCCTCGTCCGATGATCAGCCGCCTCTTCGCCGACCGTCGCCGGCTCGCCGTCCTGCGGCGGATCGACCGCCCGGCCGCGTTCCTGCTCGCGGTGCTCCAGGCGCTCGTCGCCGCCGTCGGCTGGTTCGCCCTGCCGCTCTGGCTTGCGGTCGCCATCGCGGGACAGCTCGCGCTGGGCGGCATCGGTGCCGTGCGGGTCATCGGTCCGGCGCGCTCGGACCTCGGGCTCGGGCGCTATCTCATCCCGGCGACGGCCGGGATCGCGGCGACCCTCTTCGGACGGCTCATCCCCGGAGGCCTCAGCCTGCTGCTCGTGCCGATCGTGGCCGTCGTGCTGTGGGCGATCACGTACCTCGAGCTCCGTGCGGAGCGGGGGACGGGCGGGCGGACGCTCGGAGACCTGGCGCTCACCGGCATCGTGTTCGCCGGGGCGGCGGGGATCATCGACGCCTTCGGCCCGCGGAGCTGGCCGACGCCGGTCATCCTCGTCGCGCTCCTCGCCCTGCCGCCGGCGTTCCGGGCCGCGGAAGCGCGCGGCACCATGGGCGCCGCGGGCCTCGGTCAGGCGTTCCTCCAGGTCCTCGTGGTCGCCCAGGTGGGGCTCGCCGCCGTCCTGCTGAACACGACGGTCGTCGTCGGGGCGGCCCTCATGGCCCTCGCGTTCTACACCTGGGGCGGCGCCGCCGAGGCGCTGCGCGGTGGCGCGTCAGGCCGGTCCGTGGCCATCGAGTACGGCCCGCTGGTGCTGCTCGGTCTCGTCGTCGGGTTCCTCCTCTTCCGTCCCTGACGGACGCTCGGACGGCCTTCGTTGACACCCTCCAGACCCGGTGGTACAAGAGGGCGCCTTTCGGCCGGCCGTCGGTCGAGGCTCGCACCCGTTACGGAGAGCTCACCACGCCATGGCGCTTGGAGAAGCTGATACCACCACCCGACAACGACGCCAGCTCGGCGATGCTGCCATCGCGGCGGCCACCCGCGGCGACTGGACCGCGGCCGTCGACGCGAACCGGCAGCTCCTCGAGCTCGGCCCGGACATCGACGCCTACAACCGGCTCGGCAAGGCACTCGCCGAGCTCGGCCGGCACCGCGAGGCC
>DASVFG010000043.1:0-46907 GCA_036380155.1 Candidatus Limnocylindria bacterium | reverse complement strand
GGCGCCGCCGGTCGACGGCGTGACGGCCACCTGCACCTCGTACGGTGCCGTGCCCCATCCGCAGCCGATCTGACCGACCGTACCCGTCTCCTTCGTCACACCGGGCTGGGCCTCCATGCCGGTGACCGACTCGACCTCCGCCTCCGTGAGCAGCGCACAGGGGTCGACCTCCGTTGTGTCAGGTGGTGATGGTTCCTCCCCGCCGTCGAAATGGGACATGTCGAAGGAGAGCTGGGCGGTGAGCCCGGGATCCACCTCGAAGGTTTCCACCAGCCAGGTGAACGTCCAGTCGTCCTGCACGAATTGGCCGGAGGTCTGTGGCCCCGCGTTCATCTCCGCCAGCCACGCGAGACCTGCAGCGTCGTCGTCGAGGGCCAACGTGACCATCTCCTCCATGCCAGCCATGAAGTCGGGGTCGGCCGCCATGGGACCTGCCACGTCGTACTGCACCTGGGTGGCGCTCAGGTAGAACGACGCACCGGGGTCGCTCACGCTCATGCTCAGGACGCGGTTGCCCGTGTCATCGGGCTGATGGCACGCGAAATCGGACGATACCGCCTCGCACTCGAGCCCGAGCGTGGCCGCGATGCGCCTGAACCCTTCGACGTCCGGAACGGCCGCCGTGACCGGCGGTGCGAGTGCCGTGGACGCGGGCAGCGCACATCCGATGACGAGGAGCAGCGCACATCCAGCGGAGCGGGCACGCGACCGTGGCACCTGACGTCCCCCGTGCGGCGGTTGGGCACTGACCGTAAGGTCGATCGGCCCGGATGATGCCAAGCGCGCAGCCGGAAGGCAAGACCGCTGGATCGACCTCGATCGGCGGAATGTCGCGTGTCGCATCCGTGCGCGCGCATGGCAGAATCGGCGCGCATCGACGCCGCTCCACGACGCGTCGACCCGAGTCCGGAGGCCATCTGTTGCCGAAGCCGCTCCAGGCCCTGTTCGCCGCGCCGTTCCTGCGGCGCCTCGGCTTCCACGCGAAGCGCATCGGCGGTCAGATGGACCGCCACTTCTTCACCTCGCTGCTCACCAGTGTCGTCGGCTTCGTCGTCGTCGCCGCCGTCCTGGTGACCGTCATCGAAGAGGAGAAGCGGTCGTTCGGCGGGTTCGGCTCGAGCTTCTACTGGGCGATCACGACCGTCATCGGGTCCGGAGACGCCAGTTACGTCACCTCGCCGGGTGGGTTCATCATCGGCTGGCTGCTCGCGTTCTTCGGCGTCGCCATCGTGGCCGCCATGACCGGCGCGGTCGTCGGCTTCGTCATCGATTTCCTGCTGAAGGAGGGCCAGGGCATGGGCGCCGCGGGCTACACCGATCACATCGTCGTCTGCGGCTGGAATGAGACCGCCCGCGACCTCATCGAGGAGCTCAAGGGAGACGAGTTCACGACGAAGGTCGTCCTCCTCCACGACGCCGAGCGCAACCCCGCCGGCGACGGCGTGTACTACGTGCGCGGCGACATCACGAGCACCGACGATCTCGCGCGATGCGGCATCGCCGAGGCGCAGTCCGCGATCGTGTTCCCCGCCGACCGCTCGAACGAGGCGGACATGCGCTCGATCCTCGCGGTCATGGCCATCGAGTCCATCGCGCCCGACGTGCGGACCGTGGTCGAGGCCAACAACCCATCCCACGTCGACCACTTCCGGCGCGCCGAGGCCGACGAGATCCTCGTCACCTCGCGGCTCGCCTCGCGCCTGCTGGCGCGATCGGCGCTCTATCCCGGCCTCTCGGAGCTCGTGACCGACATCGTCTCCGGCGGCGAGGGCTCGGAGCTCTACCGCGTTGCCCTGCCGGACGACTACGTGGGGGTCTCGATCGACGAGCTCTCGGCTAAGCTCCGCGGCGACCACCATGCCACCCTGCTCGCCGTCACCCGCGACGGACACTCCATGACGAACCCGCCGGCCGACTTCCGGCTCCAGGCCGGCGACGACGCGGTCGTGGTGGCGGAGTCGCTCGGCGAGCTGCGACCGCTCGAGATGAGCACCGCCGACTGATGGACCTCGGGCTGCGCGGGCGGACGGCGGTCGTCGGAGGTGCCACCTCCGGCCTCGGGCTGGCGTCGGCCGAGGCGCTCGCCGAAGCCGGCTGCAACCTGCTCGTCTGGTCCCGCCGGGCCGATGCGACGGCCGCCCTTGCCGCCGAGCTGAGCGCACGGCACGGGGTGCGGGTCGACCACGTGGCGGCCGACGCGACCGATGCCGGGGCCGCCGCCGCAGTGGCGGATGCCGCGGCGGCGATGGGACCCGTCGACATCCTCGTCTCGAACGCCGGCGGGCCGCCGACCGTCGATCCCACCGCGACCGATGCGGAGGGCTGGTCGCGCGCCTTCCAGCTCCTGGCGGGCACGCCGATCGACCTCGCCACGCGCCTCCTGCCCGGCATGCGGGAGCGCGGCTGGGGCCGGATCGTTGCCATCCTGTCGAGCGGCGTGCGGCAGCCGATCCCCGAGCTCGTCTACTCGAACGCTGGGCGCTCCGCGCTGGCGGCGTGGCTGAAGACGACGGCGCGGACCGTGGGCGCGGACGGCGTCACCGTCAACGGGGTCATGCCGGGGCGCATCGCGACACCCCGCATCCACGAGCTGGACTCGGGGCGCGCAGAACGGGAAGGCACGACCGAGGAGGCGGTCCGCGCGGCGCACGTGACGACGATCCCCGCCGGACGCTACGGCGAGCCGTCCGAGCTGGGGGCGCTCGTCGCGTTCCTCGCCAGCGAGCGAGCCTCGTACGTCACCGGACAGCTCATCGCCGTCGACGGCGGCCTCATCGCAGGGTATTGACGTGCGTACGACCGAGAGACGGACCTGATGGACGATCGGGAGCGTGCGCTGCGACGGGCAGCGGACCTGGGACTCGAGTTCCTCGATGGCCTCGATGAGCGCCACGTCGGCGCGCGCACCGATGCCACCGGCCTCCGTGAGCGCCTCGGGACTGCGCTGCCGGAAGGCCCGACCGACGCGGTGACCGTGGTCGAGGAGCTCGCGGCGGCGGTGGATCCCGGGATCGTCGCGACGGCCGGCCCGCGCTACTTCGGGTTCGTGATCGGCGGAGCGCTGCCGGCCGCGGTGGCGGCCGATTGGCTGACGGCGGCCTGGGGCCAGAACGGAGCGCTGCATGCGCTGTCGCCGGCGGCCGCGGCAGTCGAGGAGGTGGCCGGGCGCTGGATGCTCGACCTGCTCGGGCTGCCGGCCGAGGCCAGCTTCGGCCTCACCACGGGTGCAGGGATCGGAAGTGCCGTCGGCCTGGCGGCCGGCCGTCACGCGCTCCTCGCCCGCGAAGGGTGGGACGTCGAGGCGCGCGGGCTGTTCGGGGCGCCGGAGATCACCGTCATCGTCGGGGACGAGGCGCACGCCACGCTCCTCACGGCGCTCCAGTACCTCGGCCTCGGACGCGATCGGGTCACGCGCGTCCCGTGTGACGCGCAGGGCCGCATGCGCGCCGATGCCGCGCGCGACGCGATCGCGGCGGCGACCGGTCCGCTCCTCGTCGCGACCCAGGCGGGCAACGTCAACACCGGCGGCTTCGATCCGCTCGCGGAGATCGCGGATGCGCTCGCGGCCCACCCGAACGCATGGCATCACGTCGACGGTGCATTCGGGCTGTGGGCGGCGGCGAGCCCGACGCTGCGCCACCTCGTCGCCGGCGTGGAGCGCGCCGACTCGTGGACGACCGACGCCCACAAGTGGCTGAACGCCGGGTACGACTGCGGATTCGTCGCGGTGCGGGACGCGGCGGCCCATCACGCGGCGATGTCGATGACCGCCTCCTACCTCATGCGCAGCGATCAGCGCGAGAACTGGGAGTGGGTGGTCGACAGCTCGCGACGTGCGCGCGGATTCGCCCTGTATGCCGCGATCCGCTCCCTGGGCCGGGACGGCGTGCGAGACCTCGTCGAGCGCTGCTGCCACCTCGCGGCCCGCATCGCGGACCGCCTGCGCGTCGCCGACGGGGTCGAGGTCCTCAACGACGTGACGCTGAACCAGGTGCTCGTCCGCTTCGGCGACGACGACGCGCGCACGCGGGCGGTGATCGCCGCCGTCCAGGCCGACGGCACCGCGTGGCTGGGCGGCACGACGTGGCAGGGACGCGCCGCGATGCGCATCAGCGTGTCGAACTGGTCCACCACCGACGCCGACGCCGATCGGACGGCGGACGCCATCCTGCGCTGCGCCGCCACCGCAAGCTGACGATGGCCGGGAGCGCGCCGGCGATCTCCACGACGGCCGACGCGATCCGTCGCCTGGCGGTCGAGCGACAGCTCCTGAGCGGCACGCGGCCACCGCCATCCGCCGGCGGGATCGTCGAGGTCGCGGAGCGGCTCGGCCGCATCCAGCTCGACCCGACGGCCGTGGTCGCCCGTTCGCACCTCCTCGTCCTGTGGAGCCGGCTCGGCACGTACGACCGGGCGACGCTCGACCGCGTCCTGTGGCGCGACCGGCGTCTGTTCGAGCACGGCGCCTACCTCCGGCCGATCGCCCACGTGCCGCTCGTGCGGGCCATGGCCCGGTACTGGCCCGCCATCCACGGCCCGACCCGCGCGGCCGTCGTCACCCAGTGGATGGACGACAACGACGCGCTCCGCCGGCACATCCTCGAGCGGCTGCGGGCCGATGGCCCGCTGCCGAGCGACGCCTTCGAGGACCGAGCGGTTCGCCCGTGGCGGACCGGCGGCTACTTCGACGGCCGCAACGTCGGCCGCATGCTCGAGCTCCTCGAGGGTGCCGGGTTCGTGGCCGTCGCCGGACGCGACGGCGCGACGCGGGTCTGGGACCTTCCCGAGCGCGTCTGGCCCGCGGACCTGCTCGCCATCGAGATCGACGACGCGACGCTCCTTCGCCGGCGCGTCGAGATCTCGCTCCGCGCCCAGGGGGTGCTCTCCGCCACCGACCTCCGGGCGCGGGCGGCGCTGCCCGGTGCGGCGCTGCCCGTCGCCGACCTGGTCGCCGAGGGCGCCATGCTGCCCGTTGCGGTGACGGGTGCGGACGGCGCGTGGCCGGGGACGTGGTACGTCCACCCGGACGATGCGCCCGCCCTCGGACCAGGCACGGCACCGGCGGACCGGACCACGCTGCTCTCCCCGTTCGACAACCTCATCCACGACCGTGTGCGGACGGAGCGCCTCTTCGGGTTCGCCTACCGGATGGAGATCTACGTGCCCGTGGCGAAACGACGGTACGGGTATTTCGCGATGCCGATCCTCCATGACGGCCGGCTCATCGGCACGGTCGACCCGGCGCGCAACGCCGACGACGGCGTGCTCGATGTCCGATCGGTTCGCCTCGCCGCGAATTCACCCGATGCCGCGGCGGCCGTCGTGGCAGCGGTGGCGGACCTGGCGCGCTTCGCCGGCATGGACGCCGTCCGGTGGGGCCGCGCCGTCCCGCGCGAGTGGCGGACGGCACTCAGCGCACGCTGAGGTCGTCCTCGATCCAGCCGTCGGGCTGCGCGGGGGCGAGGCCAGGGCCGTTCCAGTCGGTCACCATCCATTTGGCCAACCGATCGGGACCGATGGCGACGGCCAGCCAGACGAGCACCATGACGAGCGGCGCGAGGAGCCCCTCACCGCGTGCGGACGGCAGGATCATCGCCCAGATCGAGACGCCCGCCCACCCGATGACGCGGTCCGACCACCGGAGCCAGGTGCCGGCCACGAGCACGACGGTGGGAAGGGCCACGAACGGCAGCGATCCCGCCACGACGCCGAAGAGGGTGAGCATCCCGCCGGTGCCGGCGGTGACCGCGATGAGCACGCCGCGCGCCGCCTGCCATTCCTCGCTGCGGGAGGCGACCGGGTCGGCACGAGCCTGGCTCGTCATCGGTCGAGTCTACGCCCGGGTGGCGACGGTCCCCGTTGTCGCGTGTGGTGTAATCGGCCCTTCCGGGGATCATCGAGCGGAGGACCGTGCGCGCAATGGCGATCGAGACCGAGCGAGGCAGCATGACCGGCGACGAGATCGTCGCCCTCACGAAGCGGCATACGCTGTTCGAATGGTCGGCGCAGTCGAAGGTCGACCCGATCCCGGTGGCGGGCGCCAAGGGCGTCTACTTCTGGACGCCCGAGGGGAAGCGCTACCTCGACTTCAACTCGCAGCTGATGTGCACCAACATCGGCCATGGCCACCCGAAGGTGATCGAGGCGATCGCCAGGCAGGCCGAGCAGCTCGCCTACGCGAACCCGTTCATGGCCACCGAGCCGCGCGCACGCCTCGGCCAGAAGCTCGCGGAGCTCACGCCGGGCGACATCGACACGTTCTTCTTCACCAACGGCGGTGCCGAGGCGAACGAGAACGCCATCAAGCTCGCCCGAATGGTCACCGGACGCCACAAGATCCTGACCCGCTACCGCAGCTATCACGGCGGCACCGCCGGCGCGATGACGCTGACCGGGGATCCTCGACGCTGGGCGAACGAGCCCGGCATCCCGGGCGTGATCCGCGTCATGGACCCGTATCACGGGATCCAGCGCGGCTGGGACTCGGCCGAGGAGGCGCTCGCCAACCTCGAGGAGACCATCCAGCTCGAGGGGCCGCACACCATCGCGGCGTTCATCCTCGAGACGGTGACCGGCACGAACGGCATCCTCGTGCCGCCGGATGGCTATCTCGCCGGCGTTCGCGAGATCTGCGACCGCTACGGCATCCTCATGATCGCCGACGAGGTGATGGCCGGCTTCGGCCGCACCGGCAAGTGGTTCGCCATCGACCACTGGGATGTCGTGCCCGATCTCATCACCATGGCGAAGGGGCTGACGAGCGCCTACATCCAGCTCGGCGCGCTCGGCATGCGGCGCAAGTACGCGGAGCACTTCGAGAACAACGTCTTCTACGGCGGCCTGACGTACAACTCGCATCCGCTCGCCTGCGCCACCGCGCTGGCGACGATCGCGGTCTACGAGGAGGAGAACCTCATCGAGCGCGCGGCGCAGATGGGCGAGGTGCTGGCCCGGCATCACGCCGACCTGGCCGAGAAGCACCCCAGCGTCGGGGCGGTCCGCAACATCGGGTTGTTCGGGATCGTGGAGCTCGTCCGCAATCGCGAGACGATGGAGCCGATGGCGCCGTTCAACGGCACCTCCGACGAGATGGCCGCCCTCGGCAGGCGCTTCCGCGAGGATGGGCTCTACACGTTCGTGCGCTGGAACTCGTTCTTCACCAATCCGCCGCTGACGATCACGGAGGACGAGCTCGCTGAGGGCTTCGCGATCATCGATCGCGCGCTCGAGGTCACCGATGCCGCGGTCGCCTGACCGCGGCTGGGCGCGGCCCGTCCTCACGTTCGTCGCGTTCGCAGCGCTCATCATCCTCGCCTGGGAGGGCGTGAAGTTCATCGGCGGCGACCCGTGGCGAACCGAGACCTGGACGTGGGACCCGCCGCTCGATATCTGGTTTGCCTCCGACCTGCTGCTCCCGCACCTGTGGAACATCGTCGGCGCGCTCGCCGCGCCGGTGCAGCGCGGATCGGAGTCCTCGCTCGGCGGGTTCCTGGTCGGTGCGGCGCTCTACACGTGGCGGGAGGCGGCCATCGGCTTCGTCGTCGGCGCCCTCATCGGCGTCACGCTGGCGGCCGTCTTCGTCCACTCGCGGCTGCTCGAGCGCGCGTTCGTGCCGTACGTCATCGCCAGCCAGACGATCCCGATCGTGGCGCTGGCCCCGATGATCGTGTTCGCCTTCGGCCAGGACGTGATGAGCGTGGTCATCATCGCCACCTACCTGACGTTCTTCCCCGTCACGATCGCGATGATCCGCGGGCTGCGCTCGCCCGATCCGCGAGCGCTCGAGCTCATGCGCTCGTACGCCGCCAGCCGCTGGTCGATCTTCTGGAAGCTGCGGCTGCCCGCGTCGCTGCCCTACCTGTTCACGGCGCTGAAGATCGCGGCCACCGCGAGCATCGTGGGTGCCATCGTCGGGGAGGGGCCGGGCGGCATTCCCGACGGCCTGGGCCGCGCGATCATCAACTTCAACACGCAGTACATCACCGGCCCCGAGAAGCTGTGGGCCGCCATCGTGGCGTGCGCGATCCTCGGCATCGTCTTCTTCGCGATCGTGCGCATCGCGGAGATCCTCGCCCTCCGTGGCCGCGGAATGCGGCCGGAGGTGGCATGACCGACCAGGCACGCGCCGCGGTCGTCCGCGTGAGCGGCGTCGACAAGCGATTCGAGTCCGGCGGCCGATCGGTCTCCGCGCTGTCGGGCATCGACCTCGAGATCGGCAAGGGCGAGTTCGTCAGCCTCATCGGCCCGTCCGGCTGCGGCAAGTCGACGCTCCTGCGGCTGATCGGCGACCTGACGCAGCCGTCGACCGGCACGGTCGAGGTGAACGGCAAGGCGGCGCACGCCGCGCGCCTCGGCCGCGAGTACGGGATGGTCTTCCAGGCCCCGGTCCTCTTCGAGTGGCGATCGGTCGAGGACAACGTGAAGCTGCCGCTCGAGCTGCTCGGGATGGAGCGCGCGGAGCGCGAGGAGCGCGCGCGCCAGATGCTCGAGCTCGTCGAGCTCGGCGACTTCGCCCGGCATCATCCCTACCAGCTGTCGGGGGGCATGCAGCAGCGCGTCGCGATCGCGCGGGCGCTCGCCCTGCAGCCCGCGATCCTGCTCATGGACGAGCCGTTCGGCGCGCTCGACGAGATGACCCGCGAGCGGATGAATACCGAGGTGCTCCGGATCTGGGAGCAGACCGGCACGACCATCGTGTTCGTCACCCACTCGATCCCGGAGGCGGTGTTCCTCTCGACGCGCGTCGTCGTCATGAGCGCACGACCGGGACGCATCACGCGCGTCGTCGATGTCCCGCTCACCCACCCACGAACCGATGACACCCGCGAAGAGCCGGCGTACTTCCGCGTCGTGACCGAGGTCCGCGAGGCGCTGCGCGCCGGCGGCGGGCTCGAGGCGGCGCCCGCGTCGGTTGACCGCATCGCGGCGGAGGGCGGGGTCGGATGACCGCGGCCGCCCCATCGGTGGGCGTCCCGCTGCCGCCGCGCCCGGGACGCGGCATCCGGACGGCGCGGACGCTCCGCTACTACGCGCCGGCGATCGTCGTGTTCGTCACCGTGCTCCTCGGCTGGGAGCTGATCACCCGGGCGCTCGCCATCCGCACGTTCATCCTGCCGCCCCCGTCCGCGATCGGCGCGGCGCTCGTCGAGAACTGGGGCGCCGGGCGCTGGCCGCTGTTCGCGGCGGCACAGGCGACGCTCCTCGAGGCCGTCGGCGGCCTCGTCATCGGCACCGTGGCCGGCGTGGTGGTGGCCTTCATGGTGGCGCGCTGGGCGACCGCGCGCGACGCGGTCCTGCCCTTCGCGGTGGCCGCCAACGCCATCCCGATCATCGCCATCGCGCCGATCTTCAACGCCTGGTTCGGGATCACGAACCCGCTCTCGAAGATGATGGTCGCGGCCCTCCTCGTGTTCTTCCCGGTGATGATCAACGTCACGCGCGGCCTGTCGCAGGTCGAGCCATCCGCGCTCGAGCTCATGCGCTCCTACGCCGCGTCGGATTGGGAGATCCTCCGCAAGGTGCGCCTGCCGAACGCGCTCCCCTACTTCCTCACCGCGCTCAAGGTGGCGACGACGCTCAGCCTCATCGGCGCCATCGTCGGCGAGTACTTCGGCGGGTCGACCACCGTCATCGGTCGCGTGGTCGTCCAGTCGGCGTCGTCGCTGCGATTCGATGTCACCTGGGCGGCGATCCTGCTCGGCGCGATCACGGGCATCGTGTTCTACCTCGCGGTGGTGGCGCTCGAGCGCGTCCTCATTCCGTGGCACGCGTCCGTCCGCGGCGAGGAGCCGGGCTAGGCAACTGGCGCCGAGTGACGCCCGCTTGGCGTTGCGTGGCTCAGCGCCACGAAGGTGCGCACACGGCCACAGCGCGTGGCCGGATGCGCACGAACCGTCACACTCGGAGGCTTCCAGCCACGCACGACCACTCCGCGATCACATCGGATCGACCTATGGGACAACTCGCCTTTCCGCGAGCCGCATCGGTCACTAGAATCCGCCAATCACCGGTGGGCACCGCCGAGCATCGAGAGGACACCCGAATGAAGCGAACCCGGATCTGGTTGAGCGTCGCGACGAGCGCGATGCTCGTCCTGGCCGCCTGCGGCACGCAGGGCGGCAGTGGAACTGAGAGCGAAGGCGCCGGCGCCAGCGACGGCGGCGGCGAGCTGACCGCCGTGCGGCTCCAGCTGCAGTGGGCACCGCAGGCGCAGTTCGCCGGCTATTTCGCCGCGCAGGAGCTCGGCTTCTACGCCGATGAGGGCCTCGACGTCGAGATTCTCGACGGCGGCCCGGATGTCATCCCGCAGCAGGTCGGCTCGGCGGCCGATGGCCCGGAGTTCACCATCTCGTGGGTGCCGAAGGTCCTCGAGGCCCGTGAGGCCGGCTCCGACCTCGTGAACATCGCCCAGGTCTTCCAGCGCTCCGGCACGCTCTCGGTCGCGTGGGCCGACTCGGGCATCTCGAGCCCCGCCGACTTCGAGGGCAAGCGCGTCGGCGTCTGGGACTTCGGGAACGAGTGGGAGGTCATCGCGGCCGCGGCCGCCGAGGGTCTCGAGCAGGGCACCGACTTCGAGCGCGTCATCCAGAACTTCGACATGGTCGCGTTCCTCAACCGCGACATCGACGTCGCCGAGGCGATGATCTACAACGAGTACGCGCAGGTCCTCGAGACGGAGAATCCCGACACCGGGGAGCTCTACCAGCCCGAGGACATGACCGTCATCGACTACAACGAGGTCGGGACGGCCATGCTCCAGGACGCGCTCTTCGCCCGGGCCTCGTGGCTCGCGGAGGATGGCAACGAGGACATCGCCGAGCGGTTCCTGCGGGCCAGCTTCCGCGGCTGGATCCATTGCCGGGACAACCCGGACGACTGCATCGGGTACACCGTCGACGCGGGCTCGACGCTCGGTGCCGGCCACCAGGCGTGGATGATGAACGAGATCAACCCGCTCATCTGGCCCTCGCCCGACGGCATCGGCATCCTCGACACCGGCCTCTGGGACCAGACGGTCCAGGTGAGCCTCGACTCGGGGATCATCGAGGCCGAGCCGACCGATGACGCCTACCGCACCGATCTCGCCGAGGCGGCCCTCGCCGGGATCGAGGAGGAGACGACCGGCGCCGACTTCGAGAAGGGCGTCGTCGAGGTCACGCCCGGCGGCGAGTAGACCCCGACGGGATCGCACCCGCCCAGCCGCCCCTTCCCGGTTCGCCGGGGAGGGGCGGTTCTCGTTCTCTCCCTCAGCCGTCGGCGATTCCGTCGTCGTCCTCGGTGCCGGCCGGCGGACCCTCCTCGTCAGCGCGACGGTCGGAACCCTCGGCGCGTGCCACGAGTGCCGGAAGGAAGGGCGGCACGATGAGCGTGGTGAGGATCGCCATCCCGACGACGACCGAGTACATCGGCGCGTCGATGGCGCCCGCCGACAGCCCCAGCCCGGCGACCACGATGCCGACCTCGCCGCGGGGCACCATGCCCCAGCCGATCAGCACTGCGCGGTCGCGGCCGAGCCGCAGGGCGCCGAGCCACGCACCGATGAACTTGGTCGCCACCGCGAGCAGGGTGATCGCGAGCAGCATGCCCAGTGCCGGCAACGTCGCCAGGCCGGCGAGGTCAACCTGCATCCCGATGAACGCGAAGAAGAAGGGCGTGAAGAACGCCGCCACCGGCGCGACCTCCGCCTCGAGCGCCCGCCGCTCGCTCGACTCGCCGACGACCATGCCGGCCAGGAACGCGCCGATGATGGCCGCCAGCCCGATGAAGGATGCGACCGCCGCCAGTCCGAGCATGACGAGCATGCCCGGCAGGAGCGGCGTGTCGGCGAAGCGAGGCTCGGTGAGGAGCGACCGGCGGCGGGCCAGGATCCGCGTCCCACCCACCACGACCGTGACGACGAACAGGCCGGCCACCACGAGCAGCGACAGGACGTTGCCGGCCGAGAAGGTCCCGGCCGCGATGCCGGTGGCGACCGAGAGGATCATGATCGCCAGGACATCGTCGATGACGGCCGCCCCGAGGATGACGCGTCCACTCGCGGTGCTGAGCGCCCCCAGGTCGCGGAGCACGTTCGACGTGATCCCCACGCTGGTCGCCGTGAGGGCGGCGGCGAGGAAGACCGCGAGCGCCAGGTCGCCACCTGCCAGGCTGGCTGCCAGGAGCCCGCCGCCGAACGGGAGCACGACGCCGAGGATCCCGACCGCGAGCGCGGTCGGTCCGACTCGCAGGAGATCGTGCAGACGCGTCTCGAGTCCCACCTGGAAGAGGAGCAGCACCACGCCGATCTCGGCGAAGAGCTCCGTTTCGGGAGTCACGTCGGCCACGCCGAGCACCGCCGGCCCGACGACGAGACCACCCAGGATCTCGCCCACCACGGTCGGCTGCCCGAGGCGCCGGAACAGCTCGTGCCCGAGCTTCGCGGCGAGAAGGATCGCGAAGAGCTGGACGAGCACCTGCGTCGGATGATCCATCGGCTCCCGTTCGTGCGACTGATCGACGGAAACGAGCAGGAGACCACGCGATCGCGCAGTCTCCACCTGTGACGCCGCGGGTATGGGACCGGCGTCTGACCCCGTTCGCCACCCGTGATGCCGGGGCGAACGTCGGCCGAGTCTAGCCGATCCCGACCGGCGGCTATGATCGGCCTCACCGCACGAAGGGACCGATGGAGAGCCTCGGCCTCACCCTGCTCCTGGCGCTCGTGGCCGCCCTCGCGCTCGGAGCGCTGGCGCAGCGCCTCCGCCTGCCGCCGATGATCGGCTACATCGCCGCGGGCCTCCTCGTCGGTCCCGGGACGCCGGGGCCCATCGCGGACCGCGAGGAGATCCTCGCCCTCGCCGATATCGGCGTGGCGCTCCTCATGTTCAGCATCGGCCTCCAGTTCAGCCTGGCCGAGATCCGGTCGGTCGGTCCGCGCATCCTGCTCGGGACGCCGGTGCAGGTGGCGATCACCATGGTGCTCGGCACCGGGGTCGGCCTCCTCCTGGGCTGGGAGCTGGCCGAGGCGCTGTTCATCGCGGGCGCCGTGAGCGTGTGCTCGACGGTCGTGCTGGTGAAGATCGCCGGTGAGGGTGCGCTGCACACGACGGCCTCCGGCCGAACCGCGCTGGGCGTATCGATCGTGCAGGACGTCGTCACCGTCGTCCTGGTCGTCGCGCTGACCGCGGTCGGCGGCGACGAGGAGGCGACGACCCTGACCCTCATCGGCACGGCGGCGACGGCGCTCGGGTTCGTGGCCTTCATGCTGCTGGCGGGATCGCGCATCCTCCCCACTGTCCTCGGCGTCGTCGCACGCCTGCGGTCGAGGGAGCTGTTCGTCATCGGCGTGGCGGTCGTCGCGATCGGAACCGCGTTCGCGGCCAGTTCGCTCGGCGTGTCAGTGGCGCTCGGGGCGTTCGTGGCGGGACTCGCGCTCGCCGACTCGGACCTCACCGCCAGCGTCCTCGGCGAGATCGTTCCGCTGCGGGAGCTGTTCAGCACGTTCTTCTTCGTCTCGATCGGCATCCTGCTCGATCCGGCCAGCATCGTCGAAGGCTGGCAGGTGGTGCTCGCGCTGCTCCTCATCATCACGCTCGGCAAGGCCGTGCCGATCGCGGTCATCGCCCGCATCGACGGCCAGCTGCCGTCGTCGGCCGCCCGTGCGGGGGCGCTGGTCGGGCAGTCCGGCGAGTTCAGCTTCGTCCTCGCGTCGGCCGGACTCGCCCTCGCCGCGGTACGGCCGGAGACGTTCAGCCTCGCGATGGGGGCCGTCGTGATCTCGATCCTCACGGCGCAGCCGCTGCTCTCAGGCGCAACACGGCTCGGAGCGTTCCTCGATGGCCGGGTGGCGGCGAGCCGCGACCTCGACGAGGACGGCGTCCCCGACGACCAGCACGGGATGCGGCGCCACGCCGTGATCCTCGGCTACGGCCGCGTCGGACGCACCGTCGCCCGCGTCCTGGAGTCGCGGGGCTTCGGCTGGGTCGCGGTCGAGAGTGATTACGAGGTGGCGCGGGACGGGCGCCGCGGCGGCGGGAACGTGATCTACGGCGAGGCGGGGTCGCCCGTGGTCCTCGACCGGGCCGGCGTCGAGCATTGCCACACCCTCGTGGTGGCGATGGCGGACGCGCTGGCCACCCGCCAGGCGGTTGCGCATGCGCGGCAACGGAACCCGCGCGCCGAGATCGTCGCGCGCGCGGCGTCGGAGCACGAGGCGTCGGAGCTGCGGCGGCTGGGCGTCGCCCGGGTCGTGGTCGCCGAGCGCGAGGTCGGCAACGAGCTCCTTCGCCACGCCCTTCGCCGGTTCGGCGTGAGCGACCGAGAGGTGGTCGCCATCCTCGAGCGCCGCCGCGCCTGATCCCGGCTCAGCCGGGCGAATCTCCGGGCTGCCACAGCTCGTCGAGCCGCTCCACGAGCTCGTCGAGCGAATCGACCACGAGCGCCGGCCGATGGCCCTCGGGCAGATGCTGGATGACACCCCACGGACCGCGACGCAGCCAGACGTCGCGCATCCCGGCGGCGGCGGCCGGCAGGACGTCGTTGTCCACCCGGTCGCCGACGTAGGCGACATCGGGAGCCTCCGGCGACCCCATGAGCTCCAGGGAGCGGGCGAAGAACGCCGGATCGGGCTTGGCGACGCCGATCGCCTCGCTCATCGCCAGCACCTCGGCATCGATGCCGATCGCGCGCAGCTGGTCGGCGCGAGTGGCCGGCTGGTTCGCCACGATCGCCACCCGGACGCCGCGCTCCCGGAGCGCGTCGATCGACCGCACGGCATCGGGGTAGAGGTCCGCCTGCATGAAGCCGCCGTACGCCGCCTCCACGGCCGGCAGTCGCAGCTGCCAGTCGTCGACGTCGAACATCGTGAACGCGTCGCGGTGCTCTCCGCCGCGGGCGATGACCGCCCCGAGGGCGGCGAGGAACGTGAGACGCGGGATCCGCAGCTCATCGGCCCAGGTCGACCAGACGCGCGTCTCGTCGATGAGCGTCTCGCCCACGTCCAGGCACACCCAGCGATCGGTCATGCGTCGATCCTATCCCGCCCTCGCCGGGTCTCGCGCCCCGGGTGTGTCCCGCCGCAATGCGCAACCATTCGGCGCCCGAAACCACGAAGCCGGCGGCACAGTGCGCCGCCGGCTTCGCCGTGAGGTCCAGCGCGAGCTACAGCTCGGTCACCCGGTCGGTGCCGGGCGGGCTCACCGGGCTGAACTCCTTCAGGTACGCGATGAGCGAGTCGAGGTCGATCCCGGCGCCGACCCGCAGTGACGGGTCGATCTCGTCGAAGGTGAGGAAGTTGTCCCCGCCGTCGATGAGGAAGTTGTTCGCCGTGACGTTGTACGTCGCTGCCGGATCGAGCGGAACGCCATTGAGCTCCACGTTCGACACGGTCACGCTCGTGCAATCCCGACGCGTTGTCGTCGGCGAGGTCTGCGTGACCACGATGGTCTTCGCCAGGTCGTAGGTCAGGCCTTCGGACACGCCGAGGTGGAGGAACGGCCGGCTCACGCCGATCGGCTGGCACTGCTCCTCGAGGACCGAGACGATCTGCGCGCCGGTCATCGGGATCGTGCTCAGCAGGTTGCTGAACGGCTGGACGTTGAACGCCTCGGCGTACGTGATCGGCCCCGCCAGCAGGTCGTTGCGGAGGCCGCCCGGATTCATGAGGGCGAGGTCGGCACCGTTGTCGCTGGTCGCCCAGAGCTGGACGTCGGCGATGAAGTTGCCGAGGTTGGACTCGACCCCGCGATCCTCGCCGCCGGTGCTCGTCGTGCCGCGCTTGATGTCGGCGGTCGCAAAGCCGACCTCGACGTTGCCGATGACGTCGGCGGCCGGCTTCCACTTGTTGATCACCGCGGTGAGCGCGGGATCGGGAGCGATCGCCTGGTCGACCACGTGGTTCGTGGCGGTGACGCGGTCGCGAACGACCTCGCCGGTGCGCTTGTCGATGACGAGCCCGATCTCGGTGATCACGCGGCCGAACGAGTAGGCGCTCGTCACGCGGCGCGCGTCGCCCGCCGGGTCGGTGAGGACACAGTTATACGGGAGGTGGGTATGGCCGGTCACCATGGCGTCGATCTCGGGATCGAGCCGCGACTGGATCTCCAGCACCGGGCCGGAGACGCCGGTGCAGGCGTTGATGTCGCTGATGTCGGTCGGCTCCGCGCCCTCGTGAAGGAGGACGACGATCGCTTCGACGCCCTGCGCCTTGAGGACCGGCACGAGCGCGTTGGCGGTATCGGCCTCGTCCTCGAACGACCAGCCCTCGATGCCCGACTGGGCGACCAGTGCCGGCGTGCCCTCGAGGGTCATGCCGATGAAGCCGATCTTGATGTTCTCGACCTTCGTCACCCAGTACGGCGGTAGCGGCGTCTCGCCGGTCTCGTCGTTCACGACGTTCGCCGCCAGCCACGGGAAGTCCGCGCCGGCATACGGGTCATCGGGGAAGTAGCAGCCGTCGTCGGGATGGCAGCCGCCGTACTGCATGCGCAGCAGCTCGGTGACACCCTCGTCGAACTCGTGGTTGCCCACCGACGACACGTCGAGGCCCATCGCATTGAGCGACTCGACCGACGGCTCGTCGTGGAAGAGGCCCGAGAGGAACGGCGTGCCGCCGATGAGGTCGCCCGCAGCGACCGTCAGGCTGTACTTGTTCCCGCTCCGAAGCGCGCTCAGGTGTGAGGAGAGGTACTCGGCGCCGCCGGCGGGCGTCGCGCCGACCGCGCCGGGCGTCGTGGCCTCGAGGTGGCCGTGGTAATCGTTGAAGCCAAGGAGCTGCACGTCGATGTACGGCCCGGGCGCCGCGGGCCGCGTGGCTGCGGCGGGCACGACGAGGGCGATGGCGAGCATGAGGGCGGCGAGCATCGCCGCGCTGCGCCGTCGGACGGGTGAGGTCATCGCGGTCTGGATCTCCATGCGAGGGACCGATGCCACCGACCCCGTCGTCAGCGTCGTGCGCGACACGGTGGCCGGGGAAACTGCCGGCGTCCGCGATTCCGCGGACCGGCATCTGGCTCAGGACGACAGCCTACACCGGCGCCGTCGTGTGGTGGTCAGGGACAGGTCATCGGAACGTCAATGCGGTGACGCGGGACAACGTCAGCGGTTCTTGTCGCCACCCAGGAACGAGTCGAGCGCGTCGCCGATCCCGCCCTCCGCGCTTCCGCGCTTCCCGCCCTTCGAGAACTTGTCGAGGATGTCGCCGATGTCGGGGTTCGAGGATCGAGCGTCGCTCTTCTCGCGGTTCAGCAGGTCGCCGATGTCGTCGAAGCTGAACCCGCCGCCGGACCCGCCGGAGCGTCCCTTTCGGCCGAGCATGCCCATGATGATGGGAGCCAGGAGCGCGAGCAGGCTGCCGATGCTGCCGGCGTTGAGGCCGGACTTCGCGCCCAGCGCCTGCGCGATGTCCTGCTGCCGGTCACCGAGCGAGTGCCGCAGGATGCCGGCGCCGTTCGTCGTGCGCGGGCTCAGGCCGGCCGTGCCGTCGAGGTAGCCGGCGAGGTCGTCGAGGATCGAGCCGTCGTGATCGGTCTCGAGCGCCTGGCGCAGGCCGCTGCCGTCGCGCTGCCGGTCGTCGTCGAGCGCGGCGAGGAGCGTCGGGAGCGCCGCGTTGATCGCGCTGCGCGTCTGGTTCGGGTCCGCCCCGATCTGGGCGCCGATGCGATCCACCTGGCCCTCGAGGAGCGACTGGAGGGAGGAGCTGAGCTCGGCCATATGGGCAACCTCTGGTACGGCTCGGGGGATCGGGATGATACGCCCGTCCGACCACACCGATCCCGAGGCCCGACTGGCCGGCACGATTTGCCGCCGCGCGTTCGTCGGTTGCTCTGACCCGGAACTAACGGCCAAGGAGGGGCGATGCGGGCAGCGAGGCAGGCCAAGTTTCCCGCGCCGGGGCAACTTCCGGGGAGCCAGGAGCCGTATCGGAGCTGACGTTGGCCGTTGGTTCCGCTGGCTGACAACTCGCCAAGCCCGCGACATCGTCACGGCTACGATGCGCCTGATGGACCACGCCCGAACCCCGATCCGGCTGCTGCTCGCTGCCGTCATGGGCGTGGCCGGCGTCGCGCACCTCGTCTCGCCGCGGCCGTTCGTCGAGCATCTGCCGCCCGCCATCCCGGGGCGTGAGCTGCTCGTGGCCGGGACCGGCGTGGTCGAGCTCGTGCTCGCGGCCGGCCTGCTCGGGCCTCGGCGCTGGCGCCCCGCAATCGGGATCGCGCTGGTCGCCTACCTCGCGGCGGTGTTCCCGGCGAACGTGTACGCCGCCGTCAGCAACGTGCCGATTGACGGCGTCCCGCAGGGGTGGGTGCGCTGGGCACGGCTTCCCCTCCAGCTGCCGCTCATCTGGGCCGCGTGGTGGTCGACCCGACGACGGCCGTAGCCGACTACGCCTGCTTCACACCCTGGACGAGCGCCTCGACCGACGGCTTCGCGTCGCCGAACAGCATCTTCGTCTGCTCGCCGCTGAACAGCGGGTTCGGGATGCCGGCAAAGCCGGTGCCGCGGCCGCGCTTGAGGACGATGACGTTCTGCGCCTTGTCGACGTTGAGGATCGGCATGCCGGAGATCGGCGAGCCCTCCTCCCGGGCCAACGGATTGATGACGTCGTTCGCGCCGATGACGAGGGCGACGTCGGTATCGGCGAAGTCGTCGTTGATCTCGTCCATCTCCTTGAGGCGGTCGTAGGGCACGTTCGCCTCGGCGAGGAGGACGTTCATGTGCCCCGGCATGCGGCCGGCGACCGGGTGGATGGCGAACTGGACGTCCACGCCCCTGGCGACGAGGAGATCCATGAGCTCGCGCACCGGACCCTGCGCCTGCGCGACCGCCATGCCGTAGCCGGGGACGATGATCACGCGCTTGCCGTAGGCCATGAGCACCGCGGCATCCTCGGCGCCGATCTCCTTGAGCTGCTCCTCGCCCTCGGCCCCGGCGGCAAGCGCCTCGCCACCGGTCCCGAAGCCCGCGAACAGGACGTTGAACAGCGAGCGGTTCATCGCCTTGCACATGAGCTGGGTGAGGATCGCGCCCGACGCCCCGACCAGGGTGCCGGCGATGAGCAGCGCGTAGTTGCTGAGCACGAACCCGGTCGCGGCCACCGCGATGCCGGTGTACGAGTTGAGGAGCGAGACGACGACCGGCATGTCCGCCCCGCCGATCGGCATCGTCAGCTGCACGCCGAGCACGAGCGAGAGGCCGACGAAGAGCAGGAAGAGCGGGATGCTCGGTTCGACCGCGGCGAGGTAGACGCCGATGGCGAGGAGCGCGACGAAGAGGCCTGCCGTGACCACCTGCGAGCCCGGATACTGCACCGGCCGGGAGGCGATGACGCCCTGGAGCTTGCCCCACGCGACGACCGAGCCGGTGAGCGACACCGAGCCGATGATCGCGCCGAGCAGCGTGGCGATGACGAACGCCAATGGCAGGAGCTCGCCGGGGTGGAGGTCGACGTCGCGCAGGAACTCGACGACCGCGACGAGCGCCGCGGCGCCACCGCCGGCGCCGTTGAAGATGGCGACCATCTGCGGCATGGCGGTCATCGCCACGCGCTTCGCGCCGAGCCAGCCGGCGATCGCGCCGATGGCCCCGCCGACGACGATGATCCACCACGTGTCGGGCAGGGACAGCTCACCGTCGCGGACGAAGAACGTCCACGCCACGATGAGCGCCATGCCGGCGGCGCCGAGCAGGTTGCCCGTGCGCGCCGTCTTCGGGCTGGCGAGGAACTTCAGGGCGATGATGAACGTGACGCTGGCGACGAGCCAGACCAGGTAGGTGACGATCTCGAGGGCGTTCATCTACCGGCGATCCCCGCCCCGGCCCTTGAACATCTCGAGCATGCGGTCGGTGACGGTGAAGCCGCCGACGACATTGATCGTGCCGAGCATGACGGCCACGAGCGAGATGACGATGGCGACCGGTGAGTCGGCGGCGGCGGCGACGAGCATGGCGCCGACGACGATCACGCCGTGGACCGCGTTCGCGCCGCTCATGAGCGGGGTGTGGAGCATGGTCGGGACCTTCGACACGACCTCGTAGCCGACGAACGCGGCGAGCACGAGGATGAAGAGGGCCGACAGCAGCTCGAAGGCGGAGAGCTCCATCGGTCAGGCGTCCTTCGCATCGGTGCTGGGGGTGGCTGGGTCGGGTGAGGCTGGCGGCGCCGCGGCTGGCGGCGCCGCGGCCGGCGGCGGCTCGATGCCGAGCGCCTTGGCGGTCGCCTCGTGGACGACCTTCCCGCCGTGGGTGATCGTCGAGCCCTTCGTGATCTCGTCGTCGAAGTTCAGCTCGACCTTCCCATCGGCCATGAGGTGCTTGAGGAGGGTCTGGATGTTCTTCGCGTACATCTGGGTCGCGGATCCCGGCATCGTGGCCGGCAGGTTCGTGATGCCGATGAGCGTCACGCCGTGCTTCACGACCTCCTTGCCCGGCTCGGTGCCCTCGACGTTGCCGCCCATCTCGGCCGCCATGTCGACGATGACCGAGCCCGGCTTCATCGACTTCAGCATCGCCTCGCTGACGAGCTTCGGGGCCGGGCGGCCGGGGATGAGCGCGGTGGTGATGATGAAGTCGGCTTCCTTCACGCGCTCGGCGATGAGCTCCGCCTGGCGGCGCTTGTAGTCGTCGCTCATCTCGGTCGCGTAGCCGCCGGCGGTCTCGGCCTTCGCCTTCTCCTCGTCGGTCATCTCGACCTCGATGAAGGTGCCGCCCAGGCTCTCGACCTGCTCCTTCACGACGGGCCGCACGTCAGTGGCCTCGACGACGGCGCCGAGGCGGCGGGCGGTGCCGATCGCCATGAGCCCCGCGACCCCGGCGCCCATGATGATCCCGCGCGCCGGACGGATGGTGCCGGCCGCGGTGGTCAGGAGCGGGAAGAACTTCGGGAGCCGTTCCGCGGCGATGAGGACGGCCTTGTACCCGCCGACGGTGGCCTGTGAGCTCAGCGTGTCCATCGACTGGGCGCGGGTGATGCGCGGGATGGCATCCATGCTGATGGCGGTAACGCCCTGGCTCGCCAGCGTCTGCGCGTACTCAGGACGGGCGAGGGTCCCGAGGGTGCCGATGAGGATCGTCCCGTCGCGCAGCATCCCGACCTCCTCGTCCGAGGGACGGCCGACGCGGAGCACGACATCGGCCTGGCCGTAGAGCGCGGCGGCGTCCGGGACGACCGTGGCGCCGGCTTCGCGGTACGCCTCGTCGAGGTTGCCGGAGGCATCACCGGCGCCGGACTGGACGAGGACCTCGGCGCCGTCGGCGACGAGCTGGCCGGCGATCTGGGGCGTGAGGGCGACGCGCGTCTCGCCGGCGGCGGTCTCGCGCGGGACAGCGATCTTCATGAGCGGCTCATCTGCAGGGGTGGCGTGCATGCGGCGAACCGCCATGGCGCGCGTGCGGGCGTGGGTGGCGGTTCGGAAAACCGAGTGTAGCAGGGACCGATGCGTGCGTCGGAGTCCAGCTCACGGCGCTCGCGGACCGATCGTCGGGCCCCCCTTCGGCTAGGCTGACCACGGACCGACCACCTGCTGCCCGCACCCGAGCCACATGTCTCTCATCGTCGACTCCATCACGAAGCGCTTCGGTGACGTCGTCGCCCTGGACGACGCCAGCTTCAGCGTGGAGCCGGGCCGCATCTTCGGCCTCCTCGGCGCGAACGGTGCGGGGAAGACGACGAGCATGCGGATCGTGCTCGACATCCTTCGCCCCGATGCGGGCACGGTCACCTGGCAGGGCACGCCGAACACCGACCTCCCGCGGCGCACATGGGGCTACCTTCCCGAGGAGCGCGGCCTCTACCCGCGCATGGAGGTCGGTGAGCAGCTGCGATTCTTCGCCTCGCTCTACGGCGTCTCCGATGCCGACGCGCGGCGAGAGATCGGCGAGTGGCTCGATCGCTTCCGCATCCCCGACTACCTCGGCCGGCGGGTGGAGGAGCTGTCCAAGGGCAACCAGCAGAAGATCCAGTTCCTTGCCGCCATCCTCCACGACCCAGACGTGCTGATCATGGACGAGCCGTTCACCGGCCTCGATCCGGTGAACGTCCGGCTCCTCAAGGAGGCGTTCCTCGAGATGAAGGCGCGCGGCAAGACGCTCATCTTCAGCACGCACCAGATGGAGACCGTCGAGGAGCTGTGCGAGACGATCGCCATCGTCGACCAGGGCCGCGTCGTCGTGAGCGGCACGGTGCGCGACGTCAAGCGCGCCATGAACCGCCAGGTGGTGCGCCTCGCGACCGACGGCGACGACAACGGCGCGGCGTGGCTGGCCGAGCTCCCCGGCGTGGAGGTCACCGCCGACCGGCAGGACTTCCTGGAGCTCCGCGTGCCGGCCGACCAGGACCCGGAGCTCATCCTCCGGCGTGCGCTGGAGCGCGGCGACCGGGTGACCCGCTTCGAGATCAGCGACCCGAGCCTCGAGGAGGTCTTCGTCGAGCACGTCGGCCGCCGTGCCGTCAGCGAGGACGAGGAGCACCTCGCCGCAACCTCGGCGGGGGCCGGACGATGAGGGACGTGTTTCCGAACGCGCTTCACGTCGCGCGGCGCGAGTACCTCTTCCGCGTTCGCGGCCGGGCGTTCAAGGTCACGACCGCGCTCCTCGCGATCGCCATCGTGGCGATCACCCTCGTGCCCACCATCCTCGGTGCGCTCGGCGTTGCCGACCCGCCGCACATCGCGGTCGCGAACGAAGCGGGCGACATCCAGCCCGACCCGATTCTTACCCTCCAGGCCGCTCTCATCGCCGGGGCCGATCCGGGCGCCGCCATCGACGGCGAGACGCCGGACGAGCTGCCAGCCGACGAGCGACCGCGGGTCACGCCCACCGACGACCCCGATGCGGCGGCCGATGCGGTACGCGCCGGCGACCTCGACGGCGTCCTCGTCATCAGCCGCGACGCCGAGGGCGAGCTCGGGTTCGAGTACATCACCTCGGCCGGTCCCACCAGCCAGACGCGGGCGCTCGTACAGGCCGCGGCATCGTCGATCGCCATCGCCGATCGGCTCGAGCGGGAGGGCGTGACCCCGGCGCAGCAGCAGGCGGTGTTCGCCACGATCCCCTTCGAGGTCACCGCCGCCGATCCGTCCGACGCGCGCGACCCGGAGGACTTCGCCGGTGGCTTCATCCTCGCCTACGCGGTGGTGATCCTCACGTTCATGGCGATCCTCACGTACGGCAACTGGGTCGCGCAGAGCGTCGCGGAGGAGAAGTCGGGCCGCGTCATGGAGCTGCTCATCACCGCCGCCACGCCGCGTCAGCTGCTCACCGGCAAGGTGCTCGGCGCCGGCGCGGCCGGGCTGACCCAGTACGTCGTGATCATCGCTGCGCTCGTCATCGGCCTCGTGGCGAGCGGTCCGGCAGCCGATGCGCTCGGTGCGTCCGGCGACCTGCCGTTCTCGCTGCCCACCATCGGCCCGGTCACGATCGTCACGTTCGCCGCGTTCTTCCTGCTCGGCTTCCTGCTGTACGCCACGCTCTACGCCGCCGCGGGCTCGATGGTCAGCCGCATCGAGGACGTCCAGCAGGCGGTCGGCCCGCTCATCTTCCTCGCCATGGGCGGCTACTTCGCCGCGTTCACCGGCCTCAACGACCCCGATGCGGGCTGGGTGCAGGCGCTCTCGGTCGTGCCGTTCTTCAGCCCGTACCTCATGCCGGCGCGCATGCTGCTCACCTCGCCGTCGGCCGCGGAGATCGGGCTGGCCATCGCGCTCCTCGTCGCCGCCGTGGTCGGTGCCATCTGGCTCGCGTCGCGCATCTACAGCGCCGGCGTCCTGATGTATGGCCAGCGCGTCGGTCTGCGCACGATCCTTCGCGCCGCACGGGTCGCCCGCTAGCGCCACTGCGCTACCGTCATGTCCGTGATGGAGACCTCCGTCGCCATCGGGCAGGCTCGGCTGGAGCTCGTCCTCGGCGACATCACCGAGCAGCACGTAGACGCGATCGCGAACGCGGCGAACGGCGCGCTGCGCGGTGGCGGCGGCGTCGACGGCGCCATCCACCGAGCGGCCGGTCCGGGCCTCCTCGCCGAGCTGCGCCAACGCCACCCCGACGGGACGCCGACCGGGACGGCGGTCGCGACCGCCGCCCACGACCTTCCGGCGCGGTGGGTACTCCACGCGGTCGGGCCGATCTGGCAGGGCGGAACGAACGGCGAGGCCGAGCTGCTGGCCGCCGCCTATCGGTCCTGCCTGGTCCTCGCCGACGAGCTTGGCGCCACGTCGATCGCCTTCCCGGCCATCAGCATGGGGATCTACGGCTATCCCCCGCACCCCGCGGCGCGGATCGCGCTCGACACCGTCATCGAGCACCTGCGCGCGCCGACCGGCATCGGCCTCGTCCGCTTTGTCCTCTTCAGCGAGGAGACCTTCGAGCGCTTCGCCGATGCGCTCGCCGAACGCCCCGCCTGACCGCCGCGCCCCGCGACCGGACCGGTGCTACGCTGCCCGCGTGGAGGCATCAGGCACCAACGCCGTCATCAGCACCCGGGAGCTGACGAAGCACTACGGCGGTGCCGTTGCCGCCCTCGAGGGCCTCACGCTCGACGTGCGGCCGGGCGAGATCTTCGGCTTCCTCGGCCCGAACGGCGCCGGCAAGTCGACGATGATCCGCACGCTCCTCGGGTTCCTCCATCCCACGTCGGGCTCAGCGACGGTGCTCGGCATGGAC
Organism: Candidatus Limnocylindria bacterium; assembly: GCA_036380155.1. GTDB lineage: Bacteria > Chloroflexota > Limnocylindria > QHBO01 > QHBO01 > JACDBZ01. The sequence goes on along the minus strand of DASVFG010000043.1, from coordinate 22,274 downwards.
ATCGTCCGCGAGTCGGTCGCGATTCGCGGCCTCACCGGCTACCTGCCCGGCGGCGTCGCGCTCTATGACTCGATGACCGGCGAGCAGGTGCTCGAGTACTTCGCTCGACTCCAGGGCCGTGAGGCGTACCGGCGCGACGAGCTCGTCGAGCGACTCCAGATGCCGCAGGTCGATCTCCGGCGTCGCGTGCGCGACTACTCGCGTGGCATGCGGCAGAAGATCGGCGTCATCCAGGCGCTCCAGCACGACCCCGAGCTCGCGATCCTCGATGAGCCGACCGAGGGCCTCGACCCGCTCATGCAGCACGCCTTCTACGGCATCCTCGCCGACCTCCGCGCCGAGGGCCGCACGATCTTCTTCTCGAGCCACGTCCTCTCCGAGGTCGAACGGGTCTGCGACCGCGTCGGCATCATCCGGCACGGGCGGCTCATGGCGGTCCACGAGGTCCGTGAGCTCCTCGCGCGACGCCGGCGCAAGGTCGCCATCCAGTGGCGGGGCGCGGCGCCGGACCCAGACTCGCTGCCCGGCCTGGAGGACGTCACGGTGGACGGGGACCGGCTGTTCGGCACGCTCAGCGGCGACGTGGCGGCCTTCGTCCGCGCCGTGGCGTCGCCGTCACTCGAGGATCTCACCATCGAGCCGGCCAGCCTGGAGGAGGCGTTCCTCGAGTACTACGCCGATGACGCTGCCATCTCACCCCCCTCGGACGAGGCGGCCGTGCCGGCGGCGACCCAGGCGGAGGCAGGCGGATGAGCGGACCGCTCTTCTCACGGACGCTCGCCTGGCAGCGGACGCGCTGGATCATCGTGTCGCTCGCGATCTTCGGCTGGGGCGTCCTCATCCCCGTGGTGTACGCCGCCTTTTCGGACACGTTCCGCGACCTGGCCAACTCCGGCGTCTTCCCCGAGGAGCTCATGAACTTCGGCTCGGGATCGCTCTTCTCGCTCCCCGGCGCCGTCACGCTCGGCACCCAGCACCCGCTGGCAATCTCGATGCTCGCCATCTTCGCGGTGGGCGCCACGTCGACCGCCATCGCCGGCGAACGGCAGCGGGGCACGCTCGAAGTCCTGCTCGCTCGGCCGCTCGGGCGGCGGGGCGTCTACGTGACCGTCCTCGTCGCCCTGCTGCTCGTCGTGCTCGCGGTCCTCGCGGCCCTGCTCGCGGGCTTCATCGCCGGTGCGGCGATCCAGAACGTCCTCGACGATCTGCCGCTCGAGCAGATGCCGCTCGTGCTGCTGAACGGGTTCCTGCTGTGGGCCGCGTTCGCCACGTTCGGCATGGCCGCGTCGGTCACGTTCGACCGCACCGGGCCGGCCATCGGCGTGTCGCTCGCCTACCTGATCCTCAACTACTTCCTCGAGATTCTCGGGTCGCTGTGGCGCGACGTGGCGTGGACGCAGGAGTACTCCCTGTTCCACCACTTCCAGCCGACCGAGATCCTCGCCGGCGACCTCGACCCGACCGACCTCGTGATCCTCGCGATCGCCGCCGTCGTGCCGATCGTCTACGCGCTCATCGTGTTTCCGCGCCGGGACCTCGCCGCGCCGTCCTGACGGTCGCGCCGACGCCGGCGTGACCCGCCGGTCTCATTCTTCGAGTGCGCGTCGGACGGCCTCGTTGGCGTCGAGGGCGGCGCCCTCCGCCCAGGCGTCGGCGAGCTCCGGGTCGTCGCGCAGCCGATCGGGCTCGAAGCCGAGGATCGACCGGTTCCACAGGTTGAGGCCGGTCCCGCTGGTCCGCTCGAAGCTCTCCACCGCCCCCGACAGCAACGCCGCTCGCCGGAGGTCACCCGAGCGCCAGGCGACGAGCGCCATCCCGTCGAGCACGAGCGTGTAGCCACTCACGTCCTGCGCCTCGGCGAAGATCCGAAGCGAGCGGTCGAGCCAGCCGCGTGCCGAGGCGAGGAGCTCCGGGGCGTTGCCGCCCTCGAGGACGCGCTCGTCGGAGAGGTCGCCGAGCGCGAGGGTGTAGGTGACCCAGCCGACGAGGAACCGGTCGTCGAGCCGCTCGAGGATCTCGAGCGCGATGTGGCCGCGCGTCCGCGCCTCGTCGACGTCGCCCCGGCCGTACGCGGCATTCGCCAGCGCCCATTGGGAGCGCCCGACGCCGCCCTCGTCGCCGAGCTCCTCGAAGATGGCGAGCGCCTCGTGGACGTAGGCCGCCGCCCGATCGTCGACGCCGCCGTCCGTCACATCCCGGATCGAGTACGTGAACGAGATGCCGTAGAGGGCCTCGGCGAGCCCTCGTCGATCTCCCATCGCTCGGCGAGCCTCGATCTCCTCCTCGTAGTACGTCCGTGAGCGCGCGTCGTTGGCGATCCAGTACGCGAGCCCTGCGGCCGCCGAGAGCGCGTCGGCGCGCGCCTCGGGGTGATCCGCCGCGTGCGGCATCGCCAGCGCCGTCGAGAGGCGGTCGAGACCCTCGGCGAGGAACCCGCGCATCTGCCAGAACCGCCACAGCGAGGCACCCAGGCGCAGCGCGACCTCGGCACGATTCGTCTCCACGGCGCGGGCGAAGGCGGCGCGGATGTTGTCGTGGTCCTCCTCGAGCCGATCGAGCCAGCCCCGCTTGTCGGAGCCCATGAGGTGGCCGGTCGCGCGTGCCGCCGAGTCGACGACGAGCTCGAGGTGACGATCGCGGAGGGCGTCGAGCGTGCCGCGCTCCGCCGCCTGCTCCCACGCGAACTCGCGGATCGTCTCGAGCATGGCGAAGCGCGGCTCGCCGGCGTGGCCCTCGCGCTGGCGAAGCAGGCTCTTCTCGACCAGGGAGTCCAGCGCGTCGAGCGGATCGCCGTCCACCGCCCCGGCGCAGACCCGCTCGACGTCCTCGATGCCCGCGCCGCCGACGAACACCGAGAGGCAGGCGAAGAGTGCGCGGTCCGGCTCCTCGAGCATCTCGTGGCTCCAGGCGATCGCCCCACGGAGCGTCTGCTGCCGCTCGGGAAGGTCGCGGGCGCCGCTCGACAGCAGGCTGAGCCGATGCTCGAGCCGGCCGAGCATGGCCTGCGGCGTGAGGACCCGGACCCGCGCGGCGGCGAGCTCGATCGCCAGCGGCAGGCCGTCGAGCCGGACGCAGATCTCGGCCACGGCCGGCGCGTTCTCGTTCGTGACCGTGAAGTCCGGCTTCACCGCCCGCGCGCGTTCGATGAACAGCGCCACCGACGCGAACTGCGAGAGCTGGGCGAACGGCGGGAGGCGGGCAGGGTCGGGCACCGCGAGCGGCGGCACGGCGTACTCCTGCTCACCGGAGATCCGGAGCACGCTCCGGCTGCTGACGAGCACGGTGAGCGTCGACGCCGCGGCGAGCAGCCGGCTGACGACCGGCGCCGCGCCGATGACCTGCTCGAAGTTGTCGAGGACGAGGAGCACGCGACGGGAGCCGACGTGGTCGACGATGCGCTCCTCGGCCGTCCGGCCGCCGCGATCCGGCAGCCCGAGCGCCTGGCCGATGCTGGCGGCGACGAGCTCCGGCTCCGTGATCGTGCCGAGCTCGACGAAGTACACCGCGTCGTGCGTGTGCAGGGCTCGCGACGCGACCTCCAGGGAGAGGCGCGTCTTCCCGGTCCCGCCCGGACCGGTGAAGGTCAGCAGGCGGCTCGTGGCGAGCAGCGCGGACGCCTCGGCGATCTCGCGCTCCCGTCCGAGGAACGTGGTCACGCGCCTCGGCAGGTTGTTCGGGGTGACATCGACCCCGGTGATCGGCGCGAACGCGTCGGCCAGCCCGGGCGCGACGAGCTGCCAGAGCTGCTCCGGCTCGTCGAGGTCGCGGAGCCGATGCGCGCCGAGGTCGCGCAGCGATGCGCCCTCGGGGAGCGCCTGGACCACGAGGGCGCGCGTCGCGTCGCTCACGAGGACCTGTCCACCGTGGCTGACACCGGCGATGCGGCTGGCGCGATGGACGTCGATCCCGACATAGGTGCCGTCGGCCAGGGTCCCGTCGCCGGTGTGCATGCCGACCCGCACCTTGATCTCCGCGCCCTCGGGCCATGCCTCGGTCGCGAGCGCGCGCTGGAGGTCGAGCGCCGCGGCCACCGCCGCGGGCGCTGACGCGAAGGCGGCGAAGAAGGAGTCGCCTTCGGTGCTGACCTCGACGCCGCCGTTCGCGGCGAACGCGGCGCGCAGGATCGCCTGGTGCCGCGCGAGGAGCTCGGGCCATGCGTCGCCCTGCCCCTGGAGCAGGCGCGTCGAGCCCTCGATGTCGCTGAACAGGAAGGTGACCGTGCCGATCGGTAGCTCGGGCATCGTCCGCGAGTGTGGCCCCGAGGCCGCCGCCAGCGCAAGACGTCGCCGCCCGCTACCCTTCGGCCCGAATGCGCCGAGCCGCCGCCGCCCTTGCCGACCGACCCGTGCTCGCTGCCGTGCTCGGCGCGCTGACGATCGCCTTCAGCGCCATCTTCGTCCGCCTCGCCGACGTCTCACCGGCCACCGCGGCGATCTTCCGCTGCGCGTACGCGATCCCGATCCTCGCCGTCCTCGCCTGGGACGAGCGGCGTCGCTACGGGCCGCGGGCGGCCGGGCAGGCACGGCTCGCCTGGATCGCCGGCGCCTTCTTCGCCGTCGACCTCGTGCTGTGGCACCACGCCATCGGACAGGTTGGCGCGGGGCTGGCGACGGTCCTCGGGAACACCCAGGTCGTGGTGGTGCCGCTGGCCGCGTGGCTGTTCCTCGGCGAGAAGCCCGGCGGACGGGTCGCCGTGTCGGTCCCGATCGTTCTCGTCGGCGTCGTGCTCATCTCCGGCGTCCTGGGTGGCGAGGCATTCGGCCGGGATCCGGTGCTCGGCGTGCTGTTCGGGATCGGAACCGGCATCGCCTATGCCGGCTTCATCCTCATCCAGCGCGGCGCGAACGCCGACCTCCGCCGCCCGGCGGGCCCCCTGCTGGATGCCACAATCTCGGCGACGCTCGTCTCGCTCCTCATCGGTCTGCCGCTGGGCGAGGTGAACCTCGTCCCTTCGTGGCCGGCCCACGGCTGGCTGCTGCTGCTCGCCATCGGCGTCCAGGTCATGGGCTGGCTCCTCATCAGCCTGTCCCTGCCCCGCCTCCCGGCAGCGATCACTTCGGTCGTCCTCACCATTCAGCCCGTCGGCTCGGTCCTGCTCGGGATGTGGCTGCTCGCGGAGGAGCCGTCGGGGATGCAGCTCGTCGGCGTCGGATTGATCATCGCCGGCCTGCTGATGACGACCCTCCGGGTGCCTGGCCGATCGGATCCCGAGGGTCAGCAGAACCTGGCCTGAAGCTGGCCGGTGGCGATGTGCCGCGCCCGTCAGGGGGCGGATGGCGGATGGCTGAGGTTGCTACCGACGGCGCCGATCCTCCGGCAGCGTCCGTGGCAGGCTGACGACGAACAGGGTCCGGTCACCCTCGCGCTCGACGTCGATCCGGCCGCCATGCCCGGTCACCACGGTGTGCACGATATGGAGGCCGAGCCCGGTTCCCTTGCCGGGCGGCTTCGTCGTCGCGAACGGCTCGAACAGGCGCCCCCGGATGTCATCCGGGATCCCGGGGCCGCTGTTGCCGATCGTGACGCGCACCCCGTCGCCGTCCGGGTCCGGCTCGGCGCGCACGAGCAGGGTTCCTCGACCGTCCATCGCGTCGATCGCGTTGTCGACGAGGTTCGTCCAGACCTGGTTGAGCTCGGAGCCGCGGACCTCGACCTCGGGGATGTCCTCGTCGAGCTCGCGCTCGACGGTGACCCCGTTCTCGCGCAGCCGATGGCGGAGGATGACGAGGGTCTGCTCGAGGCCGATGCGCACGTCGACGCGCTGCATCGGCGCCTGGTCGAGGTACGCGTAGCCCTTCACTGCCCCGACGATCTCGCTCATCCGGCCGACCGCCATCTCGAGCTCCCCGAGCAGCTGGTGGACCGATGCGTTCGCGGCCAGCCACGTGCGGACCTCGGGCGGGTGCGCGGCGAGCGCCTCCGCCGTCCAGCCGGCATCGGCGAGCGCGGCGGCCTCGTCGGGACCCGGGACGAGGGCGGCCAGCTCGTCCAGGCGATCCGATCGCTCGAGGGCGGTCAGCGGCCGGCCATCCGACGGCGGTTGCGGCGGCGGCACGGGTCGAGGGCTCGACTCGGCGGCCGCGACCGCTCGCCCGAGCGCCTCGGTTGCGCGGAGCGCGGCGGCCGCGGGGTTGTTCAGCTCGTGGGCGAGGCCGGCCGACAGTGTGCCGAGCGCGGCGAGCTTCTCCCGCTCCCGGAGCGTGGACTCCATCTGGCGCAGGCGCGAGACAGCGGTGCGGATGACGGCGAGGGCAACGTCCGGGCCGGCACTGAGCAGGGCGCGGACGGCGCCGATCGGGATGCGCAGCACCTCCGCCGCGGTGGCGGCGCGCACGGTCGCCAGGCGCCGGCCGCCCTCGAGCGCGGCGATCTCGCCCTGCAGGCTGCCGGGACCGACGCGCGCGAGCGGGATGTCGGCGCGATCCGCGCGCTTCGTGACGTCGAGCTCCCCCTCGAGCACGACATAGAGCGCATCGGCCACGTCACCCTCGACGATGAGCGCGTCACCGGCGGCGAGGTCGACGATCTCGCCCGTGTCGACGAGGCGGTTGAGCTGGTCGTCCGGCAGGCCGCCGAACAGCGGCGTCAGGCGCAGCCGATCGACGATTCCGGCCCGCTCGAGATGGGTGTGACGCTCACTCACAGCGTGGCCAGGTAGGTGTGCACGAGCTGGACGGCCATGGCGCCATCCCCCACCGCGCTCGCGATCCGCTTGACCGAGGAATGGCGGACGTCGCCCGCCGCGAACACGCCGGGCACGTTCGTCTCGAGCAGGTACGGCTGGCGCTCGAGGCTCCAGCCGGCCACCGGCGGGGCGAGGTCCGGACCGGAGAGGACGAACCCACGCTGGTCGCGCTCGACGGCGCCCTCGAGCCACGCCGTGCGCGGCTGCTGGCCGATGAAGACGAACGCCGCCGCGACCCCGAGCTCCTGCTCGCCGTCGGGTGTGGCGAACGTCGCGCGCTCGAGGTGGGACTCGCCGTGGAACGCGGACGCCTCCCAGTGCGGGTGGACGGTGAGGTTGGGCACCGCCGCGATCTGGTCCACGAGGTAGGCGCTCATCGTGCGGCCGAGGTCAGCGCCGCGGATGACGAGATGGACGCTCGAGGCGAAGCGTGCGAGATGCACCGCCGCCTGCCCGGCCGAATTGCCGGACCCGATGACGGCGACCTCCGCGTCCCGGTAGAGGAGCGCCTCGGTGGTGGCCGCGCCGTAGTACACGCCGCGACCGGACAGCTCGGCCGCGCCGGGCACGTCGAGCTGGCGATACGAGACGCCGGTGGCGATGACGACGGCCTGGCACGACAGCTCGCTGCCGTCGTCGAGCACGAGCGTCCGATACGGGTCGTCGCGGCGCAGCCCGGCCGCCTCCTGCGACGACAGGATCTCGGTCCCGAGGCGGCGCGCCTGGGTGAGTGCCCGTCGCGCGAGGTCGCTGCCACTGAGTCCGGACGGGAAGCCGAGGTAGTTCTCGATACGGCTCGTGGTGCCGGCCTGGCCACCGGGCGCCTCGCGTTCCACGAGCAACGTGCGCAGCCCCTCGCTCGAGCCGTAGACCGCGGCCGCCAGCCCGGCCGGACCGGCGCCGACGATGACGAGGTCGTAGAACGGCAGCGCGGCGTGCGTCGACAGCCCGATGGCCGCGGCCAGATCCCGGTTCGTCGGATCGGTGAGGACGCGGCCGTCCGGGAGGAGGACGACGGGCGTCGCGGAGGTGATCCGCCCTGCGAGGGTCGCGGCGACGCGCCGACCCTCGTCATCGCCCTCCGGGTCGAGCCAGGCGTACGGCACCTGGTTGCGGGTCAGGAAGTCGCGCAGGTCGTGGCCGCGAGGCGCCCAGCGGCCGGCGAGGAGGCGCAGGCCCTCGAACGCCGGGCGGAACGTGGCGCGCCAGTCGTCGAGCAGATCGTCGACCACCGGGTAGAGCCGCTCCTCGGGCGGGTCCCACGGCTTGAGCAGGTACTGGTCGAGACGGATGTCGTTGATCGCCGCGATCGCGACCTCGGTGTCCGCGTAGGCGGTCAGCAGCACGCGCTTGGCGGCCGGCTGCAGGGGGAGCGCGTCGCGGAGGAACTCGATCCCGGTCGTCTCCGGCATCCGCTGGTCGACGACGAAGAGCGCTACGACATCACCGCGTCGCGTCAGCTCGGTGACGAGCTCGAGCGCCTCGGCAGCCGAGCCCGCGGCAAGCACCCGGTACTCCGTTCCGAATCGCGCGCGCAGGTCGCGCTCGATCGCCCGCAGCACCGGCGCGTCGTCATCGACCGCGAGGATCGCCGGCTTGGCCGCCATGGCGGCGAGTGTAGCGTCCCGTGCGGTACGCTCCGCGCATGCTGTGGGTCATCGTCGGCGTCCTCGTCTTCCTGTGGTTCCTCGGCTTCCTCCTGCGAGCGGCCGGGGGCTTCATCCACCTCCTGCTCATCGTCGCGCTCGTCATCGTCATCTACCGACTCCTCACCGGCCGCCGCGTCCTCTGACCGGACCGATGCTGCTCGTCGGCACCGGCCGCCTCGCGCCCTCCGGACGCTCACCCTGGGCGCTCCGCATCGAGGAAGGGCGCATCGCCTGGATCGGTGACCCGTCGGAGGCGGCCGATGCGGACCGTGTCGACCTCGGGACTGCGCTCGTCACGCCGGGCCTCGTCGACAGCCACACCCATCCGGTCTTCGCCGGCGACCGCGCCGACGAGGCGGCGGCGCGGCTCGAGGGCGCCCGCTACGACGGGGGCGGCATCCTCCGCACGGTCGCCGAGACGCGCGCCGCGTCGGACGAGACGCTCGAGCAGCTCGTCGAGGGACGCATTCGCGCGGCGCTCGCCGCCGGCACCACCACCGTCGAGTGCAAGTCGGGCTACGGGCTGTCGCTCGACGAGGAGCTGCGGCACCTCCGGATCCTCCACCGCGTGGCGGCACGGGTCCCGGTCCGCGTGGTGCCCACGTTCCTCGGCGCACACGCGGTCCCGCCCGAATCCGCGTCGGCGGCGGATCATGCCGAGCGCGTCGCGGCGACGATGATCCCGGCCGTCGCCGCGGAGGGCCTCGCCACGTTCGTCGATGTGTTCTGCGACGCCGGCTTCTTCTCGCTCGACGACTCCGAACGGATCGCGGAAGCGGCACGGGCCGCCGGCCTCGGGATCCGGCTCCACGCCGACCAGTTGGCGCGGACCGGCGCCACGGAGCTCGGCGTGCGGCTGGGGGCCGCATCGGTCGACCACCTCGAGCAGCTGGACAGCGACGGCGTCATCGCCCTGGCTGGCAGCGCGACGGTCGCGACCCTGCTGCCGGCACCGGCCGTCGTGCTCCGCGATCACCTCCCGCCTGCGCGGGCGCTCCTCGACGCCGGGGCCACGGTGGCGCTCGCCTCGGACGCGAACGCGGGCACGTACGGAGGGCACGGAACGATGCCGCTCATCGTCGGCCTCGGGGCCACGCTCCTCGGCATGACCGCGGTCGAGGCGCTCACCGCCGCCACGTCGGGTGGGGGCGCCGCGCTGGGCGACTCGCTCCTCGGCCGGCTCGAGGTCGGGGCGCCGGCCGACCTCGTCGCGTGGGATGCCGACCACGAAGGGGCCTTCGCCCTGCGACTCGGTGCGGTGCGACCCATGCGCACCTGGATCGGCGGCCGCGAGGTCGGCGCCGGGTGAGCGCCCGTGCCAGTATTCCGGGCATGGATCGCTTCGACCTCGTCGTCATCGGCGCCGGCACGGCGGGCGAGGCGGCAACGAACTACGCCCGCGCCCAGGGAGCGTCGGTGGCCGTCATCGACCGCGGACTGTTCGGCGGGTCATGCCCGTTCTGGGCGTGCATGCCGTCGAAGGCGCTGCTCCACGCCGCATCGGTCCACCACGCCGGCGGTGACTACCCGTGGGCGAAGGCGTCGGACTTCCGCGACTACATGATCAACCGCGAAGGGACCGAGGCACCGAACGACGGCGGCCACGTTCGCGCGCTCGAGGATGCCGGCGCCACGGTGATCCGAGGGTCGGCTGCGCTCGCCGGGCCGCACCAGGTCCGGGTCGGCGACCAGCTCCTCCAGGCCGAATCGATCATCCTCGCCGTCGGCTCCGTGAGCCGCGTGCCCCACGACCTGCCCGGGCTCGAGGCGGCCCAGCCGTGGACGAACGTGCAGGGCACCGGGACGCGGGAGCTGCCGAAGTCGCTCCTCATCCTCGGCGCCGGGCCGACGGGCGTGGAGCTCGCCCAGGTCTACGCGCGCTACGGCGTGCCGGTCACGCTCGTCCATCCCCGCGACCGGGTCCACGACAAGGAGCATCGCCGCTCGTCCGAGCTGCTCGGCGCGGCCCTCGAAGCCGAGGGCGTCCGCCTCCGCCTCGGCCGGCGCGCGGTCCGCGTCCAGGCGGCGCCCCGTGGCGGCGCCCACGTCGTCGAGCTGGACGACGGCAGCACCGCCGAGGGGCACGAGATCCTGCTCGCCATCGGCCGCGACTTCCCGGTCGATGGCCTGGGGCTCGAGACGATCGGAGTGACCCCGAAGGGCGGCCGCCTCGAGGTCGACGATCGGCTGCGGCTCGCCGACGGCGTGTACGTGGCGGGCGACGTGGCCGGCCCCGAGATGCACACCCACCTCGGCCACTACGAAGGGGAGGCCGCGGCCCGCATCGCGCTCGGCGACACGGAATTTCGCCCGTTCCTCGACGCCATCCCGCGCGCGACGTACACGACGCCCGAGACCGCATCGGTCGGGCTGCTGCTCGAGCAGGCGAAGGAGCGCGGCATCGACGCCGCCGAGTACACCGTCGACATCGGCACCTCGGCGAAGGGCTACACGACCCAGTCCACGGGCCACTGCACGATCGTCGTCGACCGTCGCGAGCGGATCCTGGTCGGCGCGTTTCTCGCCGGGCTCGGCGTGAGCGAGACGATCCACGAGTGCGTGCTCGCCCTCCGCGCCCGCATCCCGATCGCGGTCCTTGCCGACACGATCCACGCGTTCCCGACCGTCGCGCGCGTCCTCGGCACGGCGTTCATCAACGCCGACCGCGACCTCCCGCGATGACGACGATCGCCGAGGCCACCGACCTCCTCCGTCGCACGCCGGACGTCCTCCGCGCGCTCCTCGGCGGCATCGACGACGCGTGGACCGAGACCACCGACGTCCCCGCCAATGGCTGGCGGCCGAAGGACGTGCTCGGTCACCTCATCACCGGCGAGCTCACCGACTGGATCGCCCGGACCGAGCGCATCCTGGAGCACGGCGTGGACCGACCGTTCGACCGCTTCGAGCGGTTCGCCCACGAGGACCGCGACGCCGATGCGACCCTCGACGAGCTCCTCGACCGATTCGCCACCCTGCGCGCCGCAAACCTGGCCCGCCTCGCGGAGCTTGCGACCGACGCCGACCTCGATCGGCGCGGCCTGCATCCGAGCCTCGGCGAGGTCACGCTCCGCGAGCTCATCTCGACCTGGGCCGTCCACGATCTCGACCACACCGCCCAGGTGTTCGCCGCCATGGCCGCCAGCCACGATGCCGACGTCGGTCCGTGGAAGGCGTACCTCGGCATCCTCCTCCGCCGCGACGACCCGTCCGCCACCGCCGGCTGAGCGGTGGACGCCGAGGTCCTCATCCTCGCCGCGCTCTTCTTCGCGGCGGCGGCCCTCTACGCGAGCGTCGGGCACGCCGGCGCATCGGCCTACCTCGCCGCCATGGCGATCGTCGGGCTCACCCCGGACGTCATGCGACCGACGGCGCTCGTCCTCAACCTGTTCGTTGCCTCGATCGTCGTCGTGCGCTTCTCGCGCGCGGGCCACCTGCCGTGGCGCCCGCTCGTCCCGCTGGTCGTGGGGTCGATCCCCGCCGCCTATCTCGGAGGGACGATCGACCTGCCCGGCGAGATCTACCGGCCGCTGGTGGCGATCGCACTCGTGGCCGGAGCGTGGCGCCTGGCCACGGCGCGCGCGGACCACGAGGCGCCGACGCGCGGCGTCCCCGTGCTACCCGGCATCCTGGCCGGCGCCGGCATCGGACTCCTCGCGGGCCTGACCGGGACGGGCGGTGGCATCTTCCTCACGCCGCTCCTCGTCCTGGCGGCGTGGACGGGCACCCGTGACGCGGCCGGCCTGTCGGGGGCCTTCATCCTCGCCAACTCCCTCTCGGGGCTGGCGGGGCTCGTCAGCGGCGGGCTCGTACTGCCCGACGGGCTGCCGCTCTGGATCGCGGCCGTCGTGGCAGGCGGGCTCATCGGTTCCTGGGTCGGCGCCAGACGCTTCAGCATCCTCAACCTTCGGCGCGCGTTGGCGCTCGTCCTCGTCATCGCGGCGGCAAAGCTCGTCTTCCTGCCTTGACGGGCTCGTAGGATGGGCCGATGACGGCCGCCGGCACGCCCTCCATGTCCGCCCACGGCAGCGAGGCCCTGCGCCTCGTCGGTGCCGACGTCGAGGTCCCGCTCGTCACCGGCGGCACGACCCGCTACGTCAACCTCGACTACGCCGCCTCTGCGCCTGCGCTCCAGGCGGTCCACGACGCGGTCGAGGAGCTCCTCGGCTGGTACTCGAGCGTCCATCGCGGCGCCGGGTTCAAGTCGCGCGCGTCGACCGCCGCCTACGAGGGTGCCCGCGAGTCGATCCGCCAGTTCGTCGGCGGCCGCGAGGACGACGCGGTGATCATCACCCGCAACACGACCGATTCGATCAACCTGCTGGCCGGCACGCTGCCGGAGGGCACCCACGTCGTCGCCTTCGCCGGCGAGCACCACGCCAATCTCCTGCCGTGGAAGCGGATCGGCGTCCGCTTCCTGCCGGTCCCCGAAACCCCCGGCGAGCTCCTCGAGCGGCTCGACCACACCCTCCTCGACCTCCCGCACTGCAGCGACCCGCATCTCGTCGCGGTCACCGGCGCGTCGAACGTCACCGGCGAGATCTGGCCGATCGCCGACATCGCCCGCGTCGCCCACGCCCGTGGCGCGCGGCTGCTCGTGGATGCCGCTCAGCTGGCGCCCCACGCGCCGATCGACATGGCGCGCGACGGGATCGACTACCTCGCGCTCTCCGGCCACAAGCTCTACGCGCCGTATGGCGCGGGCGCGCTCATCGGCGAGCGCGACTGGCTGAGCGCCGGCGACCCGTTCCTGCGCGGTGGCGGCGCGGTGAAGCTCGTGACGGTCGACGAGACCCTGTGGGCCGAGCTCCCGGACCGTCAGGAGGCGGGGTCACCGAACGTCATCGGCGCCGTCGCGCTGGGAGTGGCGTGCGACACCCTCGCGGCGGCCGGCATGGACCGCATCGCCGCGGAGGAGTCGGCACTGCTCGGCTACGCCCGTGAGCGCCTCGGCGCCATCGAGGCCTTCGAGCACTACCGCGTCTGGCCGGCCGCATCGTCGCGGGTCGGCCTGCTGACGTTCAACCTGCGCGGCGTGCCCTACGACCTGCTCGCCGCGGTCCTCTCGGCCGAGCACGGCATCGGCATCCGCCACGGCTGCTTCTGCGCGCACCCGCTGATGATGCGGCTGCTCAGGGTCAACGACGAGGAGGCGCATCGGCTGCTCGAGGAGACGAGGGCGGGCCACCACGAACGGCTGCCCGGCGCGGCCCGCATGAGCCTCGGCCTTGGCTCGACGACGGCGGACATCGACCGCTTCGCCGATGCGCTCCGCGCGATCGCGGATGACGGCCCCCGATGGACCTACGCCGTCAACGACCACACCGACGAGTACGAGCCCGACCCCGATCCGCGGCCGCTGCCCGTGATGGCGGCGCGCCTCGTCGAGCACCCGCACGGCCACGGCGAATCGGCCTGACGCTGGATCGCCAGCGGGCAAGCGTGCGAAGTGTGTCGGCTACCGTATGGACTGACATGAGCGCCGTCATCCCCGACGAGCATCGTCAGCGCGTCGCCTTCTGGGCACTCGCGGCGGTCGCGCTGCTCATCAGCCACGACGCCACGTTCCTGGTCCAGGTCGGCCCGGGCGAGGCACTCGCGCGTGCGCTCAGGGAGGCCGGCCACGCTTACTGGGGCGCCGCCAGCGCTGTGCTCCTGCTCATCGGCCTCGTCGCAGGCGCGCGCATCGGCATCCGTCTGTTCCAGCTCCGACGGCGGGCATCCGCCCTGGCCGCGCAGGCTCCCGCCGTCCCACGCGCCGCATGGCTTCGGCGCGCAGCCGCGAACTGGGGCCGCCTCACGCTGATCGTGGCGGTCGGGTTCGTGGCTCAGGAGAACATCGAGCACGTCCTGACGCACGGCCACGCACCGGGCCTCGGGGCGTTGGCCGGACCGGAGTCGCCGCTCGCGCTGCCGGTCATCGCCGCCATCACGCTCGTCGCCGCCCTCGTCGCGACAGCCGTCCGCGTCGCGGAGCGCCGGCTGGTCGCCGGCATCCTCGCCGCGCTGCGGCGCCCGCTCGGCCGTGCTCCGCGGAGCGTTCCGCGCCCGGCGCCCCGCATCCTCGTCCGCCTGAGCTCTCCCATCGCCCGCGCCGTCGCGGGCCGCGCGCCGCCCTCGGTCCTCGTCGCCACCTAGATCCACCCGCGGCGGCGCCGTCCATCGGCCGCCGACCGCCAGACGAGGTTCCTTCCCATGCGACCGTCCCTGCGGCTGGCTGCCGTCTGCGCGGCCATCCTGTCCATCACCCTCGGCACCGGCATCGTGTCGGCCCACGAGGTCCGCGAGATCGACGACATCACGATGGTCGTCGGCTTCCTCGACGAGCCGGTGTTCGTCGGCCAGAAGAGCGGCCTCGACCTTCGCGTGACGCACGCCGATGAGCCCGTCGAAGGGCTCGAGGAGACCCTCGAGGCCGAGGTGATCTTCGGCGACGACACGCGGGCGCTCGAGCTGTCGCCGGCCTTCGGTGAGCCCGGGGCCTACCGCTCGGTCTTCATCCCGACCGCGGCTGGCCCGTACACGTTCCACATCACCGGCGAGATCGACGGTGAGCCGATCGACGAGTCGTTCACGGCCGGGCCGGACACGTTCGGCGAGATCCGGGACACGGGCGAGAACCAGTTCCCGGTGGTGCTTCCCGCCGCCGGTGACATCGCCCGCGATGCGGAGGCCGGTGCCAACGCGGCGACGACCTCGACGATCGCGCTCGGCCTCGGTGCTGCGGGCCTCGTCGCCGGCCTCCTGGCGCTCGGCCTGACCCTGGCACGCCGCCGATCCTGATGGCCGCCCCGCGGCTGGTGCGCCTCGCCGGCGCGCTCGCCCTCCTCGCGCTGCTCGTCGCCCCAGCTCTGCCGGGCGCGACGGGCTCGCGGGTGCTCGCCCACGCCCAGCTCGTCGCCAGCTCGCCCGGCGCGGGCGAAGTCGTGGCCGAGGCGCCGGCCGAGCTGCGCCTCGCGTTCAGCGAGCCGCTCGAAGCGCAGGTCACCTCCCTCGACCTGCGGACCGCGGAGGGTGAGCCGATCCTCGACCGGGCGGGCGAGATCGCTCCCGAAGATCCGTTCACGCTCGTCGCCGAGCTTCCCGACCTGGCCGACGGCGCCTACGCGGTGACCTGGCGGACGCTGTCCGCGGCCGACGGGCATACCGTCGAGGGCACGTTCTCGTTCGGCGTCGGCGATGTCGAGCTCGCCGGGGACGGGACGACCGCCACGCACACCGAGACCGATCTCGCCGACGTCGCCGGCCGCTTCGTGTCGTACGTCGGGCTGCTCGGTGCGCTCGGTCTCGCCGTGTTCGCGTCGGTCGTCCTCCGCAGCGGATCGCCGGCGGCGCCATTCCTGCGGCTGCTCGCCACGGGGCTCGCGCTCGCGGGAGTGGCCGCGCTCGCGGTCGGCGTGGTGAACGCCCTGGAGGCCGGCGGCATCGGGTCGTACCTCCTCGGCAGCCGCAACGGGATGCTCCAGCTCGCGCGAGGGCTCGTCGCCCTCGGCGGCGCCGGCCTGCTGCTCGTCCTGCCGCGCCGAACCGTCCCGCCGGCTGCCGCGGCCCTCGCGCTCATCGGGATCGGGCTGCTCGTGGCGGCGGGCCACTCGGCCGCGCTGCCCGGGCCGGTGCCGATCCTCGTCGGCATCGTTCACGTTGCCGGTGCCGGCGTCTGGCTGGGTGGCGTGGCCGGCCTCGCCCTCCTCGGCGTGCGGCCACGATGGCTGGGCATCGAGACGGCGCCGCCATGGCGCTCGATCGTGCCGCGCTTCTCCGCGCTGGCGCTCGTGGCCATCGGCCTCGTCGGCGCATCGGGGGTCGTGTCTGCGTGGTGGCAGACCGGGACGCTCGTGTCGCCGGATACCGAGTACGGCCGCGCCCTGATCGTGAAGTCCGTGGTGGCGGTCGGCGCGCTGGCGCTCGGCGGGCTCAACTTCCTCGATGGCGGTCGCCTCCGCGCGTGGCTCGGCGGCCTTCCGACGCGTGCGCTGGCGGAGTCGGGCATCGGTCTGGCCGTCCTCGTCGCGACCGGGGTGCTGGCCACGACCTCGCCGATCGACGCCACCCCGGGCGTCGCGATCCGCCCCGTGCCGGACGCGTTCGGCGAGATCGCGCCCGACATGACGCTCGAGCTCGTGCCCGGCCGCCCCGGCGTGAACCGCGCGGTCGTGACCACCACCGACGCGCTCGCCACGTCCGGGATCAACCTCGAGCTCGTCCTCGATCGGCTCGACGGCGGATCGACCACCCGCGTCGAGCTGCACCACCCCGGGATGGCCGGGATGGAGGGCATGGAGGGCATGGACGGTCACGTCGCACCCGTGGTGAGCGACAGCGGGACGGTGGCATGGACGGCCGACGCGATCGTCCTCGCGCCCGGCAGCCGATGGGACGCGAACGTCCTGACGCTGTCGAGCGCCGGCGCCGAGCTCGGCCGCCAGCGCTACGCGTTCACCGTCGGCGACGCGGCGATCGACGAGGGGGCCGACAGCGACCTGCTGACGCCGGTCGTCGCCATCGCTGCCGTCCTGCTGCTCGGCGGGGCGCTCGGGCTGGGCCTCGGCGCCGGTGGGTGGCCCCTCCCGCGCTGCGATGCCGCCACCTCGCGCATCGCCCTCCTGACCGGCGGGAGCGTGGCCGTCGTGACCGGGACGGCCATCGGCATCGACAGCTTCCTGCGCCTCTAGCGTCACACCGGGCCGCATGGCCCGTGGGGAGCCGGGACATCCGGCCCTGTGGCCCGGTGCGGCCGCCATGCGCTACTGGGCGCATGCCCGGTGTGCCGGCATGAACGCCGTCGTCGTGTCGACGTTCCTCGCCGTCCTCGTCCTCGTCGCCTTCGGCGCGGTCCTCCTGACCGCGCTGCTCGTGATGCTCGACCGCCCGCGCCTCTTCCCGGGCGCCGCCGAGGCGGCACGCACGCTGGTCGGCCCGGGTGCGCTGTGGCTGGGCGCGACCGTCGCTGCCGTGGCGACCGCGGGCAGCCTCTACTTCAGCGAGGTCGCTGGCTTCGTGCCGTGCGTCCTCTGCTGGTACCAGCGCATCGCGATGTACCCGCTCGTCCTCGTCCTCGGCCTCGCCGCCGTCCGCGGCGACATCGGGGTCCGCCGCTATGCCGGTGCGCTGGCCGGCGTCGGGGCGCTCATCTCGATCTACCACATCGGCGTCGAGCGCCTTCCGGGGCTGCCGAGCGGCTCCTGCTCGCTGGCCGCGCCGTGCGACCTCATCTGGGTGGAGCGCTTCGGGTTCATCACCATCCCGGTCATGGCGCTCGCCGGCTTCCTCGCCATCCTCACCCTGCTGTTCGCCTACGCCGGCCGCGGGGCAGATCCGATCATGGAGACCACCTGAATGACCACCCGTGCCAGCCGCAGCCGCGGCATGCCTCGCCACCGCAGCGCGCCGATCGCCGCGCCGTCGCGCGCGCCGCTCATCCTGGTCGGCGCCATCCTTGCGCTCATCACCGTCGCGGCCCTCGTCGCGATCCTGCTCAGCAGCACGGCCTCCGGCACGCTCGCGGAGCCCGCCCGCGCGGCGACCGTCGTGGACGGTGCCGCCCTGCCCGCCTTCTCGGACCCCGTCGCCGATGCCGCGATCGGGCAGTCGATCCCGACCCTGACCGGCACCGACCTGTCGGGCGAGGTGATCTCCATCGACCCGGGCGATGGGCCGATGGTGGTCGTCGCGGTCGCCCACTGGTGCCCGTCCTGCCAGGCCGAGGTACCGCGCCTCGTCGACTACCTCGCCTCGAGCGGGATGCCGGAGGGCGTTCGAATCGTGGCGCTCTCGACCTCCATCGATGCCGCACGGCCGAACTATCCGCCCTCCGCGTGGCTGGACCGCGAGGAGTGGACGGTCCCGACCATGGTCGACGACGCGACGAGTGGGGGCCTCACCGCCCTCGGAATGACGAGCTTCCCCGCGTTCGTGTTCGTCAACGGCGACGGCACGGTGGCTCAGCGCCTCGTCGGGCAGATCCCGGTGGAGACGTTCGACCAGGTCGCCCGCTCGCTGGTCCCGTAGACCGGTCCGCCGCCGGCCCGATTGCGTCAATGGGGCGGCGCTGCCACGATCGCGTGGTATGCCCGCCCCCGGCACGGCCGTCGACCGCCTCGGTCGCCCGCTCCACGACCTCCGCATCAGCGTCACCGACCGCTGCAACTTCCGCTGCACGTACTGCATGCCGAAGGAGGTCTACGGGGTCGACCATGCCTTCCTGCCGCGGTCGGAGATCCTCGACTTCGAGGAGATCGAGCGCGTGGTGCGGGCGGCCGTCCCGCTCGGCGTCCGCAAGGTCCGGCTCACCGGCGGCGAACCGCTCGTGCGCCGCAACCTCGAGACGCTGGTGGCCATGCTGGCGCCGATCCCGGGCGTCGAGGACCTGACGCTGACCACGAACGCCTCGCTCCTGGCGTCGAAGGCGCAGGCGCTGGCCGATGCCGGACTGCGGCGCGTGACGGTCAGCCTCGACGCGCTGGACGACCCGACGTTCCAGGCGATGAACGACGTCGGCTTCCCGGTCTCCCGCGTGCTCGAGGGCATCGCGGCCGCCGAGGCCGCCGGCCTGGGCCCGATTAAGGTGAATGCCGTCATCCGCCGCGGCCTGAACGAGCACGCGGTCCTCGCCCTCGCCGAGCGGTTTCGTGGCACGGGCACGACCGTGCGCTTCATCGAGTTCATGGACGTGGGGCACACGAACGGCTGGCGCCTCGACGACGTCGTGCCGGCGTCGGAGATCGTGGCCCGCATCGACGCGCGCTGGCCGCTCGAGCCGATCGGGGCGGACTACCGCGGGGAGGTTGCCCGGCGCTGGCGGTACCGCGACGGCGCGGGCGAGGTCGGTGTGATCGCCAGCGTCTCCCAGCCGTTCTGCGGAGACTGCACCCGCGCCCGCCTCTCCGCGGACGGCAGCCTCTACACGTGCCTGTTCAGCACCAGCGGCCATGACCTGCGCGGCCTCCTCCGCGGCGGCGCCAGCGATGCCGACCTGGCCGATGCGCTGCGCGGGATCTGGATCGGCCGCGACGACCGCTACTCGGAGTTGCGCAGCCTCGCGACCGTCGAGGGGCCGAAGGTCGAGATGAGCTTCATCGGCGGCTGACCCGCCTACGCGTGGATCGGGCCGGTCCGGTCACGCAGCGGCCCGCCACCCCGGCCGTGGAAGACGGCCAGGATCTCGGCGACGATCGCGGTCGCCACCTGCTCCGCCCCGTCCGCCCCGAGGTCGAGCCCGGCCGGCGCATGCAGCGCGCGGAGGTCCTGCTCCGCCGGGGTGCGGGTCACCTCGGCGAGGAGCCGATCGGTCCGATCGCGCGGACCGAGCACCCCGAGGTACGGCAGTCCGCGGCCGAGCAGGCCGTCGAGGAACGCGGCGTCGCGCACGTAGTCGTGGCTCATGACGACCGCCGCCGTCCACTCGCCGGCGCCGGCCACGTCGCCCGCATGGGCCGCGTCGTCGTCGAGCAGTCGAGCACCCGGGAACCGGCCGGCCCGCAGGAGCGATCGGCGCGGGTCGGCCACGTCGACGCGCCAGCCGAGGCGGATGCCGGCCGCCACGAGCGGGCCGGCGTCCGGGCCGGCGCCGCAGACGAGGAGATGGAGCGGCGGCAGGATGGCATCGAGGACGGCCTCGCCGATGACCGCCGGCCGGCCGTGGTTCACGGCGTGCACCGCGCGTTCCCCCAGCGACGCCGCGCCCGTGGCATCGAGGACCTGCCGTTCGCCGTCGAGCCCGGTGAGCAGGAAGGTCGGCCGCCCCTCGCGCCGCGCCGCGGCCAGCGCGTCGACGGTCTCAGCGGCAAGTGCCGGCGGCTCCGCGAGCAGGTCGATGGCGCCGCGACAGCCGAGACCCAGCCCCCACAGCTCATCGCCCTCCGCCGAGTGGTCGATCGTGATCATGCGGGGCGCATCGGCCTCGATGACCGAGCGCGCCAGCCGTGCCGCCTCGTCCTCGAGGCAGCCGCCGCTGATGAGTCCGACGGGCGGACCGTCACGCGGGACGAGGAGGCGCGCGCCGGGCCGGCGGTACGAGGAGCCGCGCACCGCGACGACCGTGGCGAGCGCGAACAGCACGCCGTCGGCACGAAGTGCGGCGGCCGCCTCGAGCAGGTCGTCGATCTCGCTCACGCGAGCGATGCTAGCGGCCAGACGCTCCGTCGAGGTGCTCGCGGAGGATGCGGTTGAATCGATCCGGATGCTCGAGGTTGACCAGGTGGGCCGCCTCGAGCTCCTCGAGCCGGGCTCCGGGCACCCGTGAGGCAAGCTGGCGCATCGACTCGACCGTGCCCGGGTCGTCGAGCGTGCCGAGGACGACGAGCAGCGGCACGCGGATCGCATCGAGACGGCCGATGGCGGGTGGGTCGAGCGGCTGCGGCTCGCCCTCCTCCTTCTCGGCCCGGTAGTTCTCGAGCACCCAGTCGTGGACGCGCGCTCGCACCTCCGGGGCGCGGTCGGGCGACTGGCCGGGACCGTCGGCCCAGAAGGCGGTCTCCCAATCGGTCAGCGCCTCCCACTCCTTGGCCTTCCACATCGCCTCCACCGGCTCGAACGTCTCGGCGGGCACCTCGTCGGGTGACTCGTAGCCGCTGATGCCGCCGGCCACGACCGCCAGGGAGCGGACGCGTTCCGGCGACTCGACCGTGAAGTCGAGCGCGATCATGCCGCCGCGCGACAGGCCGACGATGTGGGCCGACGCCTCGCCCAGGTGATCCAGGAGGGCCGCGATGTCGGCCCGGTTCGAGAACGACACCTTCTCCGTGGTCGTCTCGCCGTAGCCGCGCGTGTCGTAGCGGATCACGCGGTACGCGTCGCGCAGGGCGGCGACCTGGTCGTCCCACATGCTGCGGTTCGCCACGCCGGCATGGATGAGGACGACGGGCTCGCCTTCGCCCTCGGTGTCGTAGGCGATGCGTGCGCCGTTGGTCTCGAGGAAGTCAGTCATGGACCGATCCTACGGCCCATTCCTGCCGGCTCGCGTCAGGAATCGGCCGCGAACAGGACGCCGGGGTTGAGGATGCCGGACGGGTCCCAGGCGCGCTTCAGCGCGCGCATCGCATCGACCGTGACCGAGCCGCGATCCCGTTCCAGCCACCCGACCTTCGCGACGCCGATCCCGTGCTCCGCCGAGATGCTGCCGCCCAGCTCGAGAACGAGGCCGAGCACCGCGTCGTCCACCCGATCGTCATCAGCCGCCGGGCCGAGGATGTTGACGTGGACATTGCCGTCGCCGACATGCCCGTACGAGATCGTGCGCGCGGCCGGGTCGACCTCGGCCACGACCTGCGGCGCCCGTTCGACGAGCTCCGCGTAGCGCGCGGCCGGCACCGACACGTCGAGCTTGTGCGGGATGCCCTCGGCGTTGACCGCCTCGGTGTGCCGTTCGCGGAGCTGCCAGAGCCGATGGCGCCCGCCGGGGTCCGACGCCACCGCCGCCGCGTCCTCGTCGACGCCGATCGCCTCGAGGGCGGTGAGCAGCTCGTCGGTGGGATCGGCGGCATCCGACCCCACCTCGGCGAGCAGGTAGACCGGGGTGCGCGTCGCGAACGGTGCGGCGACGGCGGCATGGCGGATGACGAGCTCGAGCCCGGCGTCGGTGAACAGCTCGAGGGCCGTGAGCGACGCGAGCTCGCGTCGCAGCCGGCCGGCGGCGGTCACCGCGGATGCCGCATCCGGCCAGCCGAGGACGGCGACCGCCCGATGCACGAGCGGCGGCACGAGCCGCAAGCGGACGCGGGTGATGACGGCCAGCGTGCCCTCGGACCCGGCGAGCAGTCCGCCCAGGTCGTAGCCGGTGTTGTCCTTCGGCATCCCGGGAAGGCGTCGGATGATGGATCCATCGGCGCGGACCGCCTCGAACCCGAGCAGCTGGCGTCGCATCGGTCCGTGGCGGAGGACGTTCGCGCCGCCGGCGTTGGTCGCCACCATGCCGCCGATCGTCGCCGAGTCGCGCGCCCCGA
>DASVFG010000042.1:0-2937 GCA_036380155.1 Candidatus Limnocylindria bacterium | reverse complement strand
TAGGAACCCATCATGGTGGCTGAACTCGTCCCCACTGGCATTGGCCGTCCGGCCCCGCTCAATCTGGCATCTGACGCGAGCGCCGACCGGCTCTGGTTCGGCAGCGCGCGCGAGCTGCTCCAGATGCCCAATCTCATCGAGATCCAGCTCCGCTCCTTTGAGTGGTTCAAAAAGGAAGGGCTGCGCGACCTCTTCACCGAGATCTCGCCGATCACCGACTTCACGGGCAAGAACCTGGAGCTGGAGCTCAATATCGGCGACGACCCGTTCGGCGAGCCGAAGTACAGCCAGGACGAGTGTCGCGACCGTGACATGACCTACGCCGCGCCGCTCTATTGCGAGGCGCGCCTCACCAACAAGCAGACGCAGGAGATCAAGGAATCGCGCATCTTCATGGGCGACTTCCCGATCATGACCGAGTACGGGACGTTCATCATCAACGGCGCCGAGCGCGTGGTCGTGTCCCAGCTCGTGCGCTCGCCGGGCGTGTACTTCACGGCGGAAGAGGATCCGGTGTCGGGCCGTCTGCTCTTCCAGGTCAAGCTGATCCCGAACCGCGGCGCCTGGCTCGAGTTCGAGACGAGCAACAAGGACCTCCTCAGCGTCAAGGTCGACCGCAAGCGCAAGATCCCGGTCACCACGCTCCTCCGCGCGGTGGGCCTCGACACGACCGAGATCCAGAAGATCTTCGCGCCGTCCGACGACAACCCGGAGCATCCCTACGTCCAGCTCACGCTCGACAAGGATCCGGCGCAGGACCAGGACCAGGCCCTCATCGAGGTCTACAAGAAGCTGCGTCCGGGCGACCCGCCGACCGTCGACAACGCGAAGGCGCTCGTCACCAGCCTCTTCTTCAACTTCCGTCGCTACGACCTCGGTCGCGTCGGCCGCTACAAGCTGAACAAGGCCCTCGGCGACGTCGCCGCGAAGCTGAAGTTCGCCCTGCCGGCCGAGGAGACGCCGAACCCGCGTGAGAGCCGCGTCATCAGCCGTGACGACATCGTCGCCATCATCGGCAAGCTGATCGAGCTCAACAACGGCCGCGGCGAGCCCGACGACATCGACCACCTCGGCAACCGGCGCATCCGCGCCAATGGCGAGCTCATCCAGAACCAGTTCCGGATCGGCCTGCTCCGCATGGAGCGCGTCGTGAAGGAGCGGATGACGATCACCGACTCAGACCAGGCGACCCCGAACACGCTCATCAACATCCGCCCGGTCGTGGCGGCGATGAAGGAGTTCTTCGGCGGCAGCCAGCTGAGCCAGTTCATGGATCAGACGAACCCGCTCGCCGAGTTGACGAACAAGCGTCGCCTCTCGGCCCTCGGCCCCGGCGGCCTGAGCCGCGAGCGTGCCGGCTTCGACGTCCGTGACGTCCATCCGTCGCACTACGGCCGGATGTGCCCGATCGAGACGCCGGAGGGTCCGAACATCGGCCTCATCGGCTCGCTCGCGACGTACGGCAAGATCAATCGCCACGGATTCATCGAGACGCCGTACCGCAAGGTGCGCCGGTTCGTCGGTGCCAAGGACAAGCAGGCCGATGCGCTCGGCCAGATCCTGGCGGATGACCTCGTCCTCACCGAGGGCGGCAAGGCGGTCGCCAAGGCCGGCACCACCATCGACGAGAAGGTGTGGGGCCAGATCAAGGACGGCAAGGTCGCGCAGGTCCGCATCCGACCGGTGGTCACCGAGGAGATCGTCTACCTCGATGCCTCCGAGGAGGAGAAGTTCCACATCGCGCAGGCCAACGCCGCGCTCGACGACGACTTCCGCTTCGCCGAGGACCGCGTCCTCGTGCGCTACAAGGACAAGTTCCTCGAGGAGTCGGTCGACGTGATCGACTACATGGACGTGAGCCCGAAGCAGATCGTCAGCGTCGCGACGGCGATGATCCCGTTCCTCGAGCATGACGACGCGAACCGCGCGCTCATGGGCTCGAACATGATGCGGCAGTCGGTGCCCCTCCTCCAGCCGGAGTCCCCGGTGGTCGGGACGGGCGTCGAGTTCCGCGCCGCGCTCGACTCGCAGGGCGTGCTGGTGGCGAAGGCCGGCGGCACGGTCGTCAGCGTCACCGCCGACAACATCAGCGTCGAGCGCGACGAGGGTGACGAGCGGGACGACTATCGGCTCAAGAAGTTCCTGCGCTCGAACCAGGGCACCTGCATCAACCAGCGTCCCGTCGTGGACGTGGGCGACCGCGTCGCCACCGGCCAGGTGCTCGCGGACGGCTCGAGCACCGAGGGCGGGGAGATGGCCCTCGGCCAGAACATCCTCGTCGCCTTCCTCCCGTGGGAGGGTGGCAACTACGAGGACGCCATCGTCCTCTCGGAGCGGCTCGTCAAGGACGACCTGTTCACGAGCATCCACATCGAGAAGCACGAGATCGAGGCCCGCGACACGAAGCTCGGCCCCGAGGAGATCACGCGCGACATCCCGAACGTCGGCGAGGAGAGCCTTCGCAACCTCGACGAGGACGGGATCATCTACGAGGGCGCCGAGGTCAAGCCCGGCGACATCCTCGTGGGCAAGATCACGCCGAAGGGCGAGACCGAGCTCACCGCCGAGGAGCGGCTCCTCCGTGCGATCTTCGGTGAGAAGGCGCGCGAGGTCCGTGACTCGAGCCTGCGACTGCCGCACGGCGAGCGGGGGATCGTGGTCGACGTCCGGCAGTTCAGCCGCGACAACGGCGACGAGCTCCTCCCCGGCGTCAACCGCCTCGTGCGGGTGAGCGTCGCGCAGAAGCGAAAGATCAGCGTCGGCGACAAGATGGCCGGACGGCACGGCAACAAGGGCGTGATCGCGAAGATCCTGCCCGTCGAGGACATGCCGTTCATGCCGGACGGCACCCCGGTCGACATCGTGCTCAACCCGCTCGGCGTGCCGAGCCGGATGAACATCGGCCAGATCCTCGAGACGCATCTCGGCTGGGCCATG
>DASVFG010000041.1:0-8136 GCA_036380155.1 Candidatus Limnocylindria bacterium | reverse complement strand
CGTCCTCGAGCCGGACGTCGAGGCGATCCGCGCCGCTATCTCGACCGCCATCGGCGAGTAGCGCGCAGGGAGCTCAGCTGCAGCCGAAGATCTCGACGGTCCGAGGCCAGCGCTCGATGGCGTCTCCGAGCACGACGTAGGCGGCACGATCGGAGTCGGTGAACCAGAGCTCGGCGCCGTCGGCGGTGCGGTAGCCGGAATCCGTCGCATCGCCGGGTAGCCCGTCCGCGTCCGACGAGTACGTGTCGCGAAGTGGGACGCGCAGCACGCCTTCGGGATCGCGAACGTACTGCCGCCAGTCCGCGTCCGGCGTCCCGACGTGCATGATGCGCGCGCTCTCCCACCCGCAATGGCCCGGGCCGATGATGTCGGTAAGGATGGCCCCGGTGTCGCTATGGGTCCACACGCGGCGTCCATCCAGAAACACGGCCTCGGACCCGAACTCGGATTCGTCGCACATCCGGAGCTCGTCGATCACGAAGGCGGCGCCGATGTCAGCCGCGAAACGCGTCGAGACGACAACGACGACCTTCACCTCCGACCCCGCGCGGAATCCGTAGGCGACCCGGTCGCCGGTCGAACCGATGGGGTCGTAGGGGCCGCTGGGGATCACGAAGAGTGAGGACGCGAGGAATGCGGCCAAGGCGTCGTCCGGGGTGGCGCCACCACCACCACCCTCGGATGCCATCTCGTGTCCGACGCCGCCGATCGACGAGCGCGCGCCGTCGCACTCGAGCAGGTCGATCGCCGTCGGTGCGGTCTCGGCGCTCGCCTCGGCAGGTGCCGTCGACGCGGACACGGTAGGAGATGTGGTCGCGGTCGCGGTCACCCGCGGCTGCGATGGCGTCGGAGAGCCTACCGTCGCGCAGCCGGCGACGGCCAGAAGGGCGAGCACGGGGATGCGGCGCATGGACCCGAGACGCTTCGGCCGCCCATTCGTTGCGCCAGGCCGGCGAGGGTCCGGCGCGCGACGGTCAGGAGTCGGAGGAATCGCCCCCGGCGTCGCCATCGGACGATCCACCTTCTGCGGACTCCCCGCCCTCGGTGGTCTCGCCCTCGGCACCTTCCTCGCCCTCGGCGGCCTCCTCGCCCTCGGCGACGACCGGCTCCTCCTCGACCTCGATGCGCGGCGGCACGACGGTCGCGACGAGCGTCTCGCCGTCGGTCATGACCGTGATGAGGTCGCGGTTGAGGTTGAGGTCGGCGACGTGGATCGAGACGTCGAGGCTGGTGAGGACGGCGACGTTGACCTCGATCTCGTGCGGAAGGTCGCCCGGGAGCGCCTTGACGCGGACCGTCGACAGGTTGTGGAGCAGCGTGCCGCCCGATTCCTCGACCGCCGGCGACTCGCCGACGAAGGAGAGCGGAATGTCGACTTCCATCTCCTGCTTGAGATTCACGAGGTAGTAGTCGACGTGAATCGCGCTGCCGCTCAACGGGTGGCGCTGGACGCTCTTGATGAGCCCGCTCGTGGCGCGGCTGCGGCCGGGGAGATGGAACTTCACCACCGAGGTCTTGCCGGCGGCCCGGTAGAGCGCCTCGAACGTCTTGGCGTCCACCTGGACCGGCGTGGACTCCTCGCCCTTGCCGTACACGACGCCGGGCACGAAGCCCTCGCGGCGGAGCCGCTTGCTCGCCTTGCCCTGCGCCTCACGCGCGTCGAGGGTGAGCTCCAGGTCCATCGGTGGTCGTGATCCTCTCTCGTGGCCGGTCGGGCGCCTCGGTCAGCTCCTCTGCGGGAGCGCGGGCAGCGCCGACTGATCGAATGCAGATTGCTGGGACGCGCGGCATCGTACCCCGGGGGCGGCCGGTGAGCAACCGAGCGGATCGAACCGATCAGTCCATCGGCGAGTATCTCGTGCGCATGACGACGCCCCCGCGGATCTCGCTGACCACCTTTCCCGCTGCCCTCCTGGCGGCCATGATCCTCCTTGCGTCGTGCTCCGCCGATGCGGCTTCCCCGTCCGTCGCGGGCTCGTCCGCACCGTCCCGGACGGCGGTGCCCTCCGCGTCGACGTCCGCCGTGGCCGAGGAGCTCGACCACCTCGTCGAGGTGCTCGAGCGCACCCATCCGGACCCCTACCACGGGGTGGCGCGCGCGGACTTCGTCTCGGCGCTCGACGCGTTCGAGGTCGCGCTCCCGGACATGACCGCCGAGGAGGCGACCGTCGAGATGATGCGGATCTGGGCGATGCTGACCCTCGAGGGGCGTGACGGCCACCAGTTCGCCCTGCCGACCGCTGCGGCCAGCGGTCCGTTCCTGCCGATCCGCGTCTACGAGTTCGCCGAAGGCCTGTTCGTCACCGGTGCCGCACCCCCGCACGAGGATCTCGCCGGCGCCCGGATCACCGCGGTGGAGTCGACGCCGATCGACGACGTCCTGGCGGCGATCGAGCCGCTCGTTCCGCGCGACGGGCCGGCGACCGTTCCCGCCTTCCGCCCGTTCTTCTTTCTTCGCACCGACGTCCTGCGCGGCCTCGGGATCGCCGATGCCGGCCCGGTGGCGGTGGAGGTCGAGCGCGACGGCGCGACCGAGACCGTCGAGCTCGACCCCATTCCGCTCGAGGAGTGGACCGCCTGGGGCGACGGCCTCGGCATGCAGCAGCTGCCGGCGGACAG
Organism: Candidatus Limnocylindria bacterium; assembly: GCA_036380155.1. GTDB lineage: Bacteria > Chloroflexota > Limnocylindria > QHBO01 > QHBO01 > JACDBZ01. The sequence continues at coordinate 5,517 of DASVFG010000041.1, read as the reverse complement.
CCGCGTGCGTTACCTCGCCGACCCGCAGCCGTACGCCGCCGACCTCCTCGACGAGGGCGTCGCGTACGTCCGCTACCGGGCGGTCGGGCATCCCGACGTGGCGCGTGCGCGGGCGTGGTTCGACGCAGGTCAGGCGACCTCGCTCGTGCTCGACCTGCGGCAGAACCCGGGAGGGGACAACCGCACGTACGCTCCGCTGCTCGCCCTCGTCGAGGATGTCGCGGCGGCAAACCCCGGTGCCGTGACCGTCCTCACCGATCGCGTGACGTTCTCGGCGGCGGCAAACCTGGCGACCGAGATCGAGGCACGCACCGACGCGCGATTCGTCGGCGAGCCGATGGGCGGCGGTCTGAACTTCTGGAACGACGTCGAGCGTCTCCGCCTCGACGCCCTGCCGATCCCGATGGAGGTCGCCATCAGCGTCCGCTACTGGCAGTTCGCCGCTCCCGACGATCCGCGCCTCACGATCGAGCCGGACGTTGCCGTCGAGGTCACCGCTGCGGACTTCTTCGCCGGCCGCGACCCGGCGCTCGATGCGGCGCTGTCGTCCACCGACTGACATCGGGTTGCGAATCCTTCACCGATCGCCATCCGTGGCCCAACCCGATCGGTTCCTATACTTCCGCGCATGCCCGGCACGATCATGATCGTCGAGGACGAGCCCGCCGTTGCCCGCGGCGTCCAGGTTGCCCTCGAGCGCGAGGGGTACGACGTCACCGTTCAACCCACCGGCGAGGATGCGGTCGCGAACTTCGCGAACGCGGCGCCGGATCTCGTGGTGCTCGACGTGCGCCTGCCCGGCATCGACGGGTTCGAGGTCCTTCGCCAGCTCCGCCGCGAGACTCGCGCGCCGGTGATCTTCCTCACGGCCCGATCCGACGAGGTGGACAAGGTCGTCGGCCTCGAGATGGGCGCCGACGATTACCTCGTCAAGCCGTTCAGCGTCCGCGAGCTCGTGAGCCGCATCAAGGCGCTCCTGCGCCGAGCGTACGGCGAGCTGGCGGACACGCAGACCGGCCGCACCCTCCGCCGGGGGGACCTCGTGATCGACCTCGAGCGCCGGCGCGTGGCGCGCGGCGGCGACCGCATCGGCCTCACCACCACCGAGTTCGACCTCCTCCGCCACCTCGCCGCCCGGCCGGGGCGGGTCTACACCCGTGCCCAGCTGCTCGAGCTCGTGCGGGACTACGACGATGCCCTCGAGCAGGACGAGCGCACGATCAACGTCCACATCAGCCACATCCGCGACAAGATCGAGCCGGACCCCGCGCAGCCCCGCTACGTCCGCACCGTGAGGGGCGTGGGGTATGCCTTCAGCGAGGACTGAGCCGGACCGCTCGTTCAGCGGACGCTGGGCGCGCTTCGATCCACGCGGCCCCCTCGCCCCGTTCCGACGGCTCAACCTGCGGCTCGTCGGCGCGCTGGCCGGCGTCTCGCTCGTCAGCCTGCTCGTGTCGGGTCTCGCGATCAACCAGATCCTGCCCGGCTACTTCGCCGAGCAGACCCTCGCCGGGATGCGGACCTCCGCCGTCTCGACCGGCATCCTGCTCCAGCAGCGCGTCGCCGATGCCACCGGCAACAACGGCGCGGTGGCGGAGCTCCGTGACGGGGCGATCGTGCCGCGGGTCGCGGAGGACGCGGCTCGGTTCTTCAACGTCACCGTCACGATCGTCAACGACGCCCAGACGGTCGTCGGCCACGGGACGCCGGTCGATCCGGCCTCCCTGGAGGCACAGGGGCTGAACCGCGACACGGCCATCGGCCGGTTCCGCGCGGACGTGACGATCGACCTCCCGCCGGGCGCCATCCAGCCGGCCGCGCGCTACGACATCATCGTCAGCGAGCCGTACTCGGCGCGTGCGGAGACCCTGCGGCGCATCCAGGACGCGCTCATCGGCGCCGGGCTGCTGGCGCTCGTCGTGTCCCTCGTCATCGGGATCGTCGCGGCGCGCAGCCTGACGGTTCCCATCGGCCGCCTCCGTCGCGCGTCGGCGCGGGTGGCGCAGGGCCATCTCGACGAACGCGTGCTGCCGTCGGGCGTCCTCGAAATCGACGAGCTTGGGCAGCAGTTCAACGTCATGGCCGACCGGCTGTCCGGCACGCTCCGCATGCTCGAGGCCGATCGTGATCGCCTGCGCGAGTTCGTCGCGGACGTGAGCCACGAGCTGCGCACCCCGATCGCCGCCCTGCGCCTCTACACCGAGCTCCAGCGCGACGGTGACGTCGACGAGCCGACGCGGCGCGAGTTCCTGGCGCGCTCCACCGAGCAGATCGGCCGCCTCGAGTGGCTGAGCACGAACCTGCTGGACCTGTCGCGGATCGATGCCGGCATCTTCCCGCTCGACATGCAGGACGGCGACCTGCGGGACCCGGTGCAGGCGGTCGTGCAGGCCCTCTCCGAGGTCGCCGTGGAGCGCGGCGTGTCGCTCGACAGCGCGGTCCCCGCCGATCCGGTCGAGCTCCACTTCGACCGCGAGCGCATCGTCCAGCTCCTCACCAACCTCGTCGGCAACGCGCTGAAGTTCACCGATCGTGGGGGATCGGTCTCGGTGCGGCTCATCACGGAGGCCGGGGAGGCCGCGCTGATGCCGACGGATGACCGGACCGTCGACGGCGACGAGGTGATGATCGAGGTCCGCGACACCGGGCCGGGGATCCCGCCGGACGAGCTGCCGCACATCTTCGAGCGCTTCTACCGCGGCACGAACACCGGCGACGCGCGTGCCTCGGGCAGCGGCCTGGGGCTCGCAATCGTGCGATCCATCGTGGAGATGCACGGCGGAACCGTGGACGTCGCGAGCGTGCTGGATGAAGGGACCGTCTTTCGGATCATCCTTCCCCGGCGCCCAGATGCGGCTCGCGGGGACGCGTTGAACGTCAACGATTCTTCACGCGGCACGCATCCTGCGCGCAACCAAGCGCCGTGAGCATGACGGAGCCCGCCCCCGTGTGGCAGCCCGCAGCACAGGCATTGAACCGATGACCGACGATCCGAACCGATCCACCGACCGCGACCCGACCGAACCGGTCGAGGTCCAGCACTACGGCCCGCCCGTACCGGCCGCCCCGTCACGACCGACGTGGCAGAACACCGCTCCGGCGTGGTCGAGCCGCCCGGAGCCGGTCGCGGCGCGCGAGGAGTCGCATCGCGGGCTGTCGGCCGCCCCGATCATCGCCATCGCCCTGGTTGCGGGCATCCTGTCCGGCGCCCTCTCCGCGGTCGCTGTCCTCAACCTCGCGGACGCTCCGTCGGACCCGGTCGGCGCCACGAACAACGACGACGATCCCGCCACGAACAACGTGAGCGAGGTCCGCCTCGATGAGTCGTCCGCGGTCATCGACGCGGTCGACGAGGTCGCCCCGGCGGTCGTCCTCATCCGCACCCAGACCGGCGGCTTCCTCGGCTCCGGGACCGGCACCGGTTCCGGTGTGATCTACGACGCCGAAGGCTGGATCCTCACCAATCGCCACGTCGTCGAGGACGCCGAGTCGCTCATCGTGGCGCTCAACGATGGACGGACGTATGACGGCACGGTCTACGGGATCGACTCGCTGACCGACCTCGCGATCGTGAAGATCGAGGGCGAGGACCTCCCGGTCGCCCCGATCGGCACGTCCCGTCAGCTGGAGCCGGGCCAGGTGGCCATCGCCATCGGCAACCCGCTCGGCTACGAGAACACGGTCACCACCGGCATCGTGTCCGGGCTCGGCCGCCAGATCCAGGCCTCCGATGCCCAGCAGACGAGCGCCGAGACCCTCCGCAACCTCATCCAGACCGATGCGGCCATCAACCCCGGCAACTCGGGCGGGCCACTCGTGAACAGCGCCGGCCAGGTAATCGGCATCAACACCGCCGTGAGCACCGAGGCGCAGGGCCTGGGCTTCGCGATTCCGATCGACGTCGCCAAGCCGATCATGCAGCAGGCGATCGACGGCGAGGAGCTGGTGCGGCCGTGGATCGGCGTCTACTACACCCCGATCACGCCGGCCATCGCCGAGGCCGAGGGCCTGCCGGTCGAGAACGGCGCGCTCATCGGCAGTGCGACCGAGGGGCAGAGCGCGATCTTCCCGGACAGCCCGGCCGAGAGCGCGGGCCTGCGCGACGGCGACATCATCGTCGCCCTCGACGGCGAGCAGATCACGGCGGAGGAGGATCTCGCGACCCTCATCCTGCCGCACGCCCCGGGCGACACGATCACCCTGCGCGTCCTGCGTGAGAGCTCGACGACCGAGGTCGAGGTCACCCTGGGCACGCTGCCGGCGGAGTAAGGCCCTCGTTCCGGGGGCGGTCCGGGCAGGTGCTTCAGTCGGGGCGGCGCCGCACGAGCGTCGCCTCGACCGTGTCGAACGAGCCGTCGAGCGGCGCCTCCGGCTTGCGGACCCGCACCTCCACCGCATCAACCAGCGTCGCGTCGGTGGCATCCAACGCGGCGCTCGCGATCGACCCGGCGAGCGCCTCGATGAGGTCGAACGAGCGGTCCTCGACGATCGCCCGCACGAGGTCGAACAACGGGCCGTAGTCGACGGTCGCGTCGAGGTCGTCCTCCCGCGCCGCCCGCTCCAGGTCTGCATGGAGCACCAGGTCCACCTCGAAGCGCTGAGCGGTCACCTTCTCGCCGGCGTGCACGCCATGCCGGCCGTTGAACGCCATGCCGATCAGGCTGAGGCGATCGGAGAAGCCATCCCGGTCGGTCATCGGCGGATGATCGCATCCGCGACCGCCCGCGTCCGGGCGATGGCCGCCACGTCGTGAACGCGGACGACATCTGCCCCGGCCGCGATGGCGAGCGCAACGGTCGCGGCGGTCCCCTCGATGCGGTCGTCGGGGCCGGCCCCGCCGAGGAGCTCGCCGATGAACCGCTTGCGGCTCGTCCCCACCAGCAGCGGGAGGTTGCCGAGCGCCGACTTGACCTCGGCCAGCCGATGGAGGAGCTCGATGTTGTCCGCCGTGCCCTTCCCGAAGCCGATGCCCGGGTCCACCAGCAGCCGATCCCGCGGGACGCCGCGCGACACGGCGGCCTCGATCGCCTCGTTCAGCCAGCGGACCACGGTCGCGACGACGTCACCGGTGCCCTCGCCCTCCTCGCGGTTGTGCATGAGGACGAGGTGCGACCCGCTCGCGGCCGCCGCGTCGGCGGTGCCCGGGTCGCGACGGGCGGCCCACACGTCGTTCACGATCGTCGCGCCGGCGGCCACCGCCGCGGCCGCCACGCCGCCCTTGCTCGTGTCGATGCTGACGTGGACGCGATCGCCGAACGCATCGGCCAGCGCGCGGACCACGGGGACCGCGAGCGCCGCCTCCGTCTCGGCGTCGACCTCGGGATGGTCGCCGTACGCGTTTCGCGGTCGGGTGGACTCGGCGCCGACGTCGAGGATCTCGGCACCAGCCGCAACGAACACCCCGGCCTGGGAGAGCGCGGCGGCCACGACCTCGTCCGTGGACCGCTCGGGCAGTGCGAGACCGTCGCCCGAGAACGAGTCGGGAGTTACGTTGAGGATCCACATCAGGTACGTCTT
>DASVFG010000040.1:0-9080 GCA_036380155.1 Candidatus Limnocylindria bacterium | reverse complement strand
CGAGCGCGCGCGTCACGCCGGTTGCCGTTTGGCGATGCGTCAGGCGTCGCGCGGGCCGATATGGCGGAGGAAGAGCACCTCGGCGCCGATCGGGCGATACCCGGCAGCCAGGAAGGCGCGGAGCGACGCGACGTTGCCGGGGGCAACCTGCGCGAACAGGTGCTCGCCGGCGGGCACGAGCCCCCGGGCGGCGGCGGCGAGCACACGGCCCCGTCCGGTGCCGCGATGCTGCGGCTCGACCTCGACGCTGACCTCGAGCCGTCCTGCGAGCCCGCGGCCCAGGATCGCGAGGCCCGTCCGCTCGGGGTCGGTCCAGGTGCTGATCTCGTCGCGGTAGGACTGCGCGCGGACGACGCGCGGATGATCGGCCTCGACCTCGTCCAGCGCGGTGCCAGACGGCGACGGATCGGCCACGAGCACGACATCGAGCGAGCCCGCCTCCGCGCCGATCGTCTCCGCCACCCACGCCACGAACGGTGCGCTCATCGGGGCGCCCGGATCGTCGCCCGGCAGGGCTCGGTGGACGGCGTCGGGGTCGATGTCCGCGCTCAGCACCGAGTGCGCCGAGAAGGCGACGATCGCATCGGCCGGACCGCCGGGGGAGGGGAGCACCTCGAACGCGCCATCGGCGGGCGGAAACCGGCCGGCGGCCGCGTCGGTCAGGAGGCGGCGAAGCCGATCGGCCGCCGACGTCGCGGTCAGAGCGCGCGGATCCGGTTGTTGCGCGGGTTGTGCTCGAGCTCCGCGAGCCCGAGCGCCTCGAGGAGCGGTGGCAGGTACATCCCGAATCGCCCGCGGTAGCCCTTCCGCAACCCGTACCAGCCGCCCTTCGGGTTCGACGGGTCGCGTCCCCAGGCCTCCACGGTGCCGGCCGGCGCGTCCTTCTGCTCGTCGGTGGCGCCGAGGGGCACCCAATCGCCCTGTGCCTTGAGCCATGCATGGAGATCGTCGACGGCCGATGCGTGGTAGGCGAGCTTCGTCGAGCCGACCTGGCAGACGAGCTGTGGCGGGTCGGCCGTGTCGTCGCGGTACATCGTGTAGTCGCTCGTCCCGGGTGCCGTCGAGAGCTGCCAGGGATCGTCCTTCGTGCCGCTGCCTTCGCGCTTGATGAGCATGGGGTCAGCCTCCGCTCGGTCAGCCCGGGGGTCGGGCCGCGTCACCAGTCATACGCCCGGAGCGCCCCTGGCGTTCGGCCCACCTTGCACCTCGGCCCGCGCCCGCGCAAGGCCCGGGCGGCTTGGGGCTCGATCGGACCAGCGCGACCCGGTACGCTCCTCCCATGACCACCGCCGAGCGCTGGCCATGCCAGGTCTGCTGGAAGTCGAACCACCCGCAGGCGACCGCCTGCTGGCACTGCAAGGCGCCGCGCGGCGCCGACGAGGCCGCGCGCGAAGCGCATCGTGCCGCCCGCGAGGCGCAAGCCGCGAAGCCGGAGGCCGTGCCCGACATCGTCGTCGCCCTGCCCGTCGTCATCTTCCGCTCGTACGCGAAGGCCTGGCTGCGGGGCGGGCTCGGCAGCCTGGCGCTGCCCATCCTGCTCGGGCTCGGCGGGCTCACCGATGTGACGCTGCTCCTCCTGACCGGTGGCCTGGCCGCGGGGCTCGTGGTCTTCGGGTTCGTCGCCGGCGAGGTCGCGGACGGCATGCGGGATCGCGAGGTGTGGGCGTTCCTCATGGGTCTCGCACTCGCGGTCGTCGGTGCCATCGGCTCGGTCCTGGCCGTCGAGACGTTCGCCCCCGGCCTCATCCATCCGACCGCCGTCCGGTGGAGCAGCCTCATCGTGTTCGGCGGCGCCGGCATCGCCGCGGCCGCCGGCCTCGTCCTCATGTACCTCCGAAGGGAGCACTGACGCGCATGGCCCGGCAAGAACACCTGCGAACCCTGGACGAGCTGCCCGCCACGCAGGTGTGGGAAGGGATCCGGGCGCGCGTCGTGGAAGGCGAACAGCTGACGTTCGCCATCGTCGAGCTCGACCCGGACGCCCACGTCCCGGAGCACACCCATCCTTCCGAGCAGAACGGGATGGTCATCACCGGACAGATGCGATTCCGCATCGGCGAGGAGGTGCGGGACCTGGGTCCCGGCGGCACGTGGCGGATCCTCGGGGGCGTGCCGCACGAGGCCCATGCGGGACCGGATGGTGCGGTGGTGATCGACACCTTCGCGCCGATTCGGGACGACTGGCACGAGCTGCCCGCCGCCGACGGTCGCGCGCCTCGCTGGCCCTGATCTAGCTGCGCGGCTGGCGCAGCATCAACCAGCCGTGGATGTCGGTCTTCGGCAGGACGAGCTCCTCGACGACGTCGAAGCCGTGGCGCTCGTAGAGGAGCACGTTGCGACCGACCGCGGTCTCGAGATAGGCGGGCTCGCGCCGCGCATCGGCCTCGGCCAGCACCGGCGCGAGCAGGGCAGAGCCGACGCCCTCGCCCTGGCGATCCGGCTCGACGCCCAGCGCCGACAGGTACCAGTGCGGCTCCGGCGCGTGCCGCCGCCGCCGCGAGGCAAGGTCCTCCATCGCGTCCGATACCTGGCCGAGGCGGCGCCAGGTCGTCATGCGCGCCATGCCGGGAATCAGGCGACGGTGTCGAGGACTCCCGAGGCCGGACGGCCGGGCGGGATCCAGATGGCGGCGCCCGTCAGGTCATCGGTCGTCCAGGTCGCCGCCAGCCCGGCCGATGCGTGCCGCAGGATGGCCGACCAGCCGTCACGCATCCGCTGGCCGCGCTCCGACACGTCGCCTGCCAGCCATCCGAAGAAGGGGTCGTTGGCGAAGGCCCGTGCGAGCACCGCCGCCAGCGGCCGGATGTCGTCGCGGGTCGCTCGTCGCGCCTCCACGCGGGTACCTCAGCCGTCGAGCTCGCGAATCGTGATGCGGCGGTTCGGCGGTTCCGGCTCGGGGCCGATCTCGACGAGCGCCCAGCCCGGCCGATCCGCGCCGGTCTTCGTGCCACCGGCCGTCAACAGCTCGACCGCCCGTCGCACGAGCTCGCGGGCGCCGGGCCGGCCGCGCTCGGGGAGCTCGTCAACGATCTCAGCGAGCCCGCGCTCGATGAGCCGCGCGGCGAGGGCCGGGCCGATGCCCTCGCGATCGCGCCGGACGAGCGCCTCGGCGTCGCCGATGCCGTCACGCTCGAGGGAGGCAATGAGCCGGCGGACCGCGGCCCCGTCCGATTTCGGCAGCTTGTCGATCCAGCTCGGCGGTGGCGGTGGCGGCGCCGGCGCAGCAGCGCGCTTCGCCCCCGTTCCAGGCCTGGTCGAGTCCTTCCTGCGTACCTGCTTCGCGGCCGGCGACCTGATCGGTGTCACCTTCGCCGAGCGTGCCGGCGGGATGGCGGTGCGGACCGCGGCGAGCGTCGGGAAGGGGCCCTGGATGAGCTCCTGGCCGAAGTCGTTGGTCTGCTCGGAGTCCACGAGAAACCAGCCGGTCCCCGCGTCTCGCACCTCGAACCGATCGTCGGCCGTCCGGTAGGTGCCGGCGGACTGACGGACGAGCTTGTCCGGGTCGACCGTGGCGGGCGCCTTCGGCTTCTTCGGCATCAGCCGCTCACCAGCCGCCGCCTTCCGGCGCATCCGGTGACGGGTAGATCGAGACCGTCTCCTTGCCCGCGGAGAGGGTCAGCCAGATGGCCAGCAGGAAGAGCAGCACGAACGAACCGACCGCTGTGACGATGCCGATGACGATCGAGGCGCCGAGCGAGGCGCCGAGCCAGATGGCAACGACCGCGCCGATGGCCCCACCCACGATGGCGTCGACGATGACGACGAGCCCCGCGCTCGTCGAGAGCCCGTAGACGAGGTCGCGGAGCATCGGCCGGGAGGGCTTGAACCCGTACGAGCGGGCGACGCCGTAGTTGTCGTCGTGGATATCGGTGACGAAGAACGGGGCGACGCCGGGCACGATCTGGACGTAGCCGTTGCGGATGCGGTTCATGCCCTGCATCGCGTTCGCGTCCTCGATGTTGCACCCGACGATCCGGATCGTCGTCAGCACACCGACGATGAACACCAGCCCGAGCAGGAATGCCGCGACGACGACCAACGTCTCGGGGGCGTCCTCCACCGCATTGGCGAGGAACGAGATGGCGACGAGCGACGTCGCGAGCAGGGTGAAGAACATGCCCGCGCGGACGAACGCCTCGTTGTAGGCAAGCCCCCGGGCGGACAGCAGGCTCCAATGCTCGGTGCTCAGGATGGTGAGCAGCCGTGGGTCGTCGAGCGTGGCGTCGCGCGCGGGATCGGACGCCGTCGCCGGCGGCGGCGGCTCGGATGGTTCGATCGGCCGCTCCTGGGGGGCGCTCGGGATACCCTCGTGCATGCGGGTCCTCCTGTCTGCCGGTGATCGCCGTGATGCGACGGTGATTGTGCCCGTCGGACGCCGGGCGGGCCACCCCTCGTGGCGCGGATTCGGAAGATCCGGCCCGGCCACGTATCCTTGGCGCATGTCGCTGTACCGGATCGACGAGGACCCAGGCTTCACCGCACCGGTGCTCGTCGCCGCACTCGAGGGCTGGGTCGATGCCGGCTCGGCCGGGACGACGGCGGCCGCGCAGCTCGCCGACGGCGGTCGCCTGGTCGCCACGTTCGACGCCGATGCCATCTACGACTACCGCGCGCGCCGGCCCACCCTGGACATCGTCGACGGCCGTCCGATCTCGCTCGAGTGGCCGTCGCTCACGCTCACCGCCACGACGATCGGGGAGCGTGAGCTCCTCGTCCTGACCGGACCCGAACCCGACTACCGATGGCGGGAGCTGGCCGACGACGTGATGACGCTCGCCAGGCGGCTGCGCACGGCCAGCTGGGCGTCGCTCGGCGCCATCCCGGCGGCCGTGCCGCACACGCGTCCGGTGCCGATCCTCGCGACTGCATCGGCCTCCGGCCTGCTGCCGTCCGGGATCCGGCAGGGTCCGGACGGCCTGCTGCGCGTCCCATCGGCCGCCCTCTCGGTTCTCGAGCTGACGGCGTCGGCGACGGGCATCCCGGCGGTCGGCTTCTTCGCGCAGGTCCCGCACTACGTGAACGCCACGTATCCGACGGCCTCCATCGCCCTGCTCACCGCGCTCGGCCGCCATCTCGGCGTCGAGCTGCCGGTCGGGTCGCTCGCCACGCGAGCCCTGGAGCGACGATCGATGCTCGATGCGGCAAGCGCGTCGGACGACGACACGAAGGCGTACGTCACGCGTCTCGAGGCGCTCGCGGACGAGTCGCGGCTGCCGGAGGGCGACGAACTCATCGCCGACATCGAGCGATTCCTGCGCGAGGGCGGCGCGGGGGACGAGGGCGGCGAGGAGGGCGGCGGCCGCCTCCACTGATCGTCCGGAGGCGGGTCAGGCTTCCTGCGCGATCTCTGCCTCGACGACCGATGGTGCACGCGCCCGCGACTGTTCGTGGGCCTCGGCGCCCGCGAGCGCCGTGTCGAGCTTGTCGAGGAGGGTCGTGGCCCGAAGATCGCTGAAGATCGCTCGGGCCTCCTCGGCGGCGCGACGCCGCTCATCCGGCTCCATGGCGCCGGTGATGACGATGTCGAGGTCGGTCATCGCCAGCCAGAAGCGCGCGTCCATGTCGCGCCAGGCGCGCTGTGCCTCCCCGAACGCGACCCGAGCCTCCGCGGCACGTCCCTCGAGCGCCGCGATCCCCCCGTCGATCACGAGTCTGAGCGTGGCCGTCCGCCTCCCGGGCGGCATGCGATCCGCCAGGTCGCGGTAGCGCCGAGCGGTGTCGACGTCCCCCGCCCACACTGCGCCCCGGATCGCGTAGATCGTCGCGTCGGATCCCGACAGGCCGCCCTTCAGGCTGTCATCGACGAGCGGCATCAGCCGCTCAGTATCGCCCGCGAGCAGGAGGCTGACGGCCAGGCCGTACGCCCCCACCATGTGGTACTGGACGTCGTCGAACGTCAACGCCGTCGCGTACAGCGCCTCGCTCGCCGCGAGCACGTCGGCGCCGCGGTAGGCCTGGATCACGTTGCGGAAGGTGCCGAACCAGAGGAGCTCGGCGGGCTCGGTGAGGATCGCTTCGTGATCGTCCATCATCCCCAGCGCCCAGTCCCAGTCACCGATCTCGATCGCGGCGTCGACCGCGTTGCCGAGGAGGTAGCGGATGCCCCACACCACGCCGGCGGCGATCGACGTGTCGAGTGCCTGTTTCGAGACCGCCAGCGCGGCCTGCGGGTCGTCCGGTTGCAGCACGTAGCCGAGATTGACCGCGGCACGGTTCGTCGCATCGTCGAGGCCCTTGCGGACGGCGACCTCGAACGCCCCCGTGAGGTGGACGATGGCCTCCGAGGTGCGGCCGAGGTTCGCCAGCGAGACGGCCCTCGTGATGATGAGGTCGAGGGTCATCCCTTCCTCGCCGGCGCGCTGGACGTGCGGAAGGGCCATGTCGGCGAGCTCGACCGCGCGTTCGTCGTTCGTCATTCGCATCTCGGTCTTCGCCGCGATGACCGTGAGGAGCACCCATCCATCGGACTCCGGGCCGAGCCCCGGCTCGGCGAGCGCCTCGGTCACGACCTGCTTCGCCTGCTGCTGATGGCCCTCCAGGAGGATGTTCGCGTAGCGGGCGGTCAGCTCACGCCGCGCGCCATCGTGCCCGAGCTCGGTGGCGAGGGCGATCGCACGCCGGGCATGCGCGGTCGCATCGTCGAGCAGGCCCGCGTCGCCCGCGGCGTCGAATGCGTCGCTGCGGAGGTCGAGCTCCTCCCGGGGATCGCTGACGACGAGAATCGCGCTCTCCAGGTAGCTCAGCGCACGGCGCTGCGAGCCAAGGGCGGTGGCTCGGCTGGCAGCCGCTCGCAGCGCCACGCGTGCCTGCGTCGCCACGGCAAGGCCCTCCGGGCCGTCCGGGTGCGCCTGGTAGGCGTCCACGTAGTGCTGGGCGAGCACGCCCGACAGCTCGTCGTCCCCGAGGGATTCGTAGTGGCGCGCCGCCGCCAGGTGGCGTGAGCGGCGGTCGTCGCGCGACAGCGTCCCGTAGGCGACCTCGCGGAGGAGGCCCTGCACGAACCGATACTGGCCTCGCTCCGGCGACCTCGGATCGTCGTCTCGGACGAGGATCTCGCGCTGGACCAGGTGCTGGAGCTTCGGACCGAGTTCGGTGTCCTCGCTTCGCGCGACGGCACGTAACGCGGCCTCCGGGAACGACGTGCCGAGCACGGAGGCGTCCTGCACGAGCGTGCGCTCGGCGCCGGGCAGCGCGTCGATTCGCGCGGCGATGAGCGCCTGGAGGGACTCCGGCACCGACTGTGCGCGCAGCTCGCCCACGAGCCGGAACGCGTCGCCATCTCGTTCGATGCTTCCGTCGTTCAGGAGCGTGCGGACCGTCTCCACGGCGTAGAGCGGGATGCCCTCGGCACGATCGACGATGCCGTCGATGACCTCGCCGGGAAGCCCGGGCACGAGGCCCGCGAGCAACGCGCGCATGTCCGCATCGCCCAGCGGCGAGAGGCTGAGGGAGGTGAAGCTGCGCTGGCCGGCGCCCCAGTTCGGCCGTCGGTCGAGCAGCTCGGCGCGGGCGAGCGTGATGAGATACAGCGAGCGACCGCGCGACCAGGTGAGCAGCTCCTCGATGAAGTCGAGCAGCCCGTCGTCGGCCCACTGCAGGTCTTCGAACACCATGATCACCGGGGCGTGCTCCGCGATCCGCTCGAAGAAGGCGCGCCACGCGCCGAAGAGCGTCCCACGGTCGCCGGCGACGGCGCCGCCGATCCCGAGCAGGTGGAGGAGGGGATCGGTGAGGGCTCGTCGCTCGTCCGCATCCGCCACGAACTCCTCGAGGGTCGCCGTCAGCCGCTCGCGGGTCTCCGCCTCCTCGGCGCGTTCACCGACGCCGATTCGCATGCGCACCATCTCGCCGAGCGCCCAGAAGCTGATCCCATCGCCGTAGGCGGGGGAGCGACCCTGATGCCAGTACACGACCTCGGTCACGCCATCGATGTACTTGAGGAACTCCCACGCCAGCCGGCTCTTGCCGATGCCCGCCTGGCCGATCACGCTGACGAGCCGCGGGGCGCGGTCGCGCGCGGTGGCGTGATAGAAGTCCTTGATGAGGCGCAGCTCCGCCTCGCGACCGACGAACGGAGGCTCGAGACCCTCGGAGCGCCCGACTCCGCCGCGCTGTGCCACGACCCGGATCGCACGGAACGCCGCGACCGGCAGCTCCTTGCCCTTCAGCGTCTGCGAGCCGGCCGCGTCGAAGACGATCGCGGTGTCGGCGGCGCGTCGCGTTCCCTCGCCCACGAGCACCGTGCCCGGTTCCGCCACGGACTGCAGGCGGGCCGCCGTGTTCACCAGGTCACCGGCGACCATGCCCATGCCGCTCGCGCCGATCGTCACCACGGCCTCGCCGGTGTGCACGCCGCCACGCAGTGCGAGGTTCTCGATCCCGCGTTCCGCGCCGAGGGCGCTGATCGCGTCGACGAGGTCGAGGGCCGCGCGCACCGCGCGCTCGGCATCGTCCTCCTGGGCGGTCGGGGTGCCCCACACCGCCATCACGGCGTCGCCGATGAACTTCTCGACCGTGCCGCCGTAGCGCTCGATGATCTCGCGGCTGCGCTCGAAGTAGCGGGCCAGGAGGTCCCGGACGTCCTCGGCATCCCGCTGCTCCGAGATCGTCGTGAAGCCCACGAGGTCGGCGAACAGGACGCTGACGAGCCGCCGCTCGGTGCTCGGGACGGCGCCACGATCGGCGACGTTGGCGTCAGTTGTCGCCGCGGCCCCAGCCGCAGCCGCGGCCAGGCCGGCACCGCACTCGCCGCAGAACTTCGTGCCGGGGGCGTTCGGCGTGCCACACGCCGGGCAGGCGGCCGACAGCCGTGCGCCGCAGTCGCCACAGAACTTCCGGCCGGCCTCGTTGTCGGCGCCGCAGGCTCCGCAGTTCACGCCCCGATTCGTCCTCGCTGCTGGGATCGGCTCACCGGCCGAGAGTATCGCGGCGGGGTGCCGCCGCTGACAAGGCCGCGGTCAGGACTTCGAGCGCTTCCCCTTCGTCGGCGTCGCGGGCGCGGGCGGCGCGTCGAGGAGCTGGTCGATTGCCTTGCGTGCGCCGAATGGCGAGCGGAAGGATTGGCTGGAGCGGCTGCTGTC
>DASVFG010000039.1:0-13830 GCA_036380155.1 Candidatus Limnocylindria bacterium | reverse complement strand
ATCGCCCCGAGGGTGGCGCTCGCCGACTTCAGCGTGTGCGCGGGCCGCACCGTTGCCTCCGCGTCCCCCGCCGCGACGGCCGTCTCGATCGCGTCGAGCTGCGTCGCGCTGTCCGCGAGGAACGCCTCGATGAGCTCGACGACGAAGGCGGTGTCGCCTTCGACGGATGCCCGCAGTCCCTCGATCACTCCGTTGTCGAGGGCCTGATCGTGGAGGTCGCTCATGCACTCGTCCTTTCCGGTGACGACGTGGACTGAGGAGTTCGTTCCAGCGCCGCCGCCAGCTCGCTCGGACGGATCGGCTTGCTGATGTAGTCGTCCATCCCGGCGGCGAGGCACGCCTCGCGGTCGCCGGCCATGGCGTTGGCCGTCATCGCGACGATGCGCAACGGCCGCTCCGGCCATCGGGCGCGGATGCGGCGGGTGGCCTCGAGGCCATCCAGCTCCGGCATCTGGACGTCCATGAGCACCACGTCGAACTCGCCGTGCTCCACGGCCTCGATCGCCGCGAGCCCGTCCCCGGCCACGGCGGCCTCGTAGGACAGCTGGGCGAGCAGGCGAAGCGCGAGCTTCTGGTTCACGAGGTTGTCCTCGGCGAGGAGGATGCGGAGCGGATGACGGGTCCCGAGCGTGGCGCTCGGGCCCTCGGGCACGGGTGCCGCCACCCGCGGCGCAGTGCCGCCGAGCACGATCGTGGCGATCGTGTCGTGCAGCGCGGACGGCTTGACGGGCTTGGCGAGCCACCCCGCCAACGGCGCGTCCTCGCGTTCGCGGAGCCCGATCGACGACAGGATGACCACCGGCACGGATTTCGAGGCATCGTCGGCCCCCAGCGCCGCCACCCGTTCCGCGAGCTCCAGGCCGTCCATCTCGGGCATCTGGAGGTCGAACAGCGCGATGTCGAAGCGGTCCCCCGCCTGGAGCCAGGCGAGTGCCTCCGATGGGGACTCGGTCTCGCGCGGCACCATCCCCCACCGGGCGGTCTGGGCGACGAGGATCCGGCGGTTCGTGGCGTTGTCGTCGACGACGAGGACGCGCTTGCCGCTCAGGTCCGCCTCGATGCGCATCGGCCTCGCGGAGGAGACGGATCCGGGCGCGGCGACCGGCATGTGGACCGCCAGGTGGAAGACGCTCCCCTCCCCCGCCACGCCGCTCGACTCCGCGTGCAGCGTGCCGTCCATGAGCTCCGCGAGCCGCCGGGAGATCGCGAGGCCGAGGCCGGTTCCGCCGTAGCGCCGGGCGATCGAGGCGTCCACCTGGCTGAAGGACTGGAACAGCTTCGACATGGCGTCGGTCGGGATGCCGATGCCGGTGTCGCGGACGTCGACCCGGATCTCCCAGCGTGCCGGGCCTTTGCCGCTGGCGGCCGGCAACGGGCTCCCGCTGACGGTGACCACGACCTCGCCGCGCTCGGTGAACTTCACCGCGTTCGACAGCAGGTTGAGGAGCATCTGGCGCAGCCTGCCGGCGTCACCGATGAGTGCCGCCGGCAGCTCGTCGTCGATGGCGTAGACGAGCTCGAGGCCCTTCTTCGCGGCGGCCGGGGCGAGGATGTCGAGCGACGCCTCGACCGCGTCGCGGAGGATGAACGGGCGCGCCTCGAGGTCGACGCGCCCGGCCTCGATCTTCGAGAAGTCGAGGACGTCGTTGATGATCGTCAGCAGGGCGTCGCCGGAGGTGCGGATCGTCTCGGCGAACTCGCGCTGCTCATCGTCGAGTGACGTGTCGATGAGCAGGCCGCTCATGCCGATGACGGCGTTGAGCGGCGTTCGGATCTCGTGCGACATCGCCGCGAGGAAGCTGCTCTTCGCCTCGTTCGCCTGCTCCGCGCCATGCCGCGACTCCTGCGCATCCGCGAAGAGGCGAGCGTTCTGGAGGGCGATGGCCGCCTGCTGCGAGAGGCCGGCGAGGAAGCTGAGGTCCGAGCTGGTGAACGGCCGGGCCTCGGTCGTCCGCCAGAGGGCGAGGACGCCCGCCACCTCGCCGCGGATCGAGAGTGGCACCGCCATGAGGCGGTCGTCGTCCTCGGGCGTGCCGGGGATCATGATCGCCCGTGGGTCGGCGTTCGTGCTGTTGACCACCTCGGCCTGACCCGTGGTCGCGATGCTGCCGATGATCCCCTCACCGGGAACGATCTCGTCGGCGCGGACCTCGTCGGCGATGCGGCCGGTGGCCACGATCGCGCGCAGCGCCCCGGTGTCCTCCGACGGCAGGAACACGGCGCTCGTGTCGCCGTCGAGCAGCGTCCTGGCGCGATCGGCGATGAGCTCGAGCACGACCGACAGCTCGAGCGTGGCCGACATCTCGCGCCCGACTTCGGCAAGCGCCGCCATCTCCTCGGCGCGCTGGCGCGTCTCATCGTAGAGCCGGGCATTCTGGACGGCGACGCCGACGTTGGCGGCGATCGTCGCCAGCAGTCGCTCGTCGGATCCGCCGAAGCGGCCCTCCTGGGTCGTGCTCTGGATGCTGATCACGCCGATCGCCCGGTCCCCCGCCATGATCGGCACGCCGAGCCACGACTTCGAGAGCGTGCCGCGTCCGCGCGCGCCGAGCTTCGCCCAGTCCTCGTCGCGGTTGAGGAGGAGCGGCCGCCGTGCCTGGAGGACCATCGACGTCAGTCCCTCGCCGATCTGGAGCGGCTCCTGCGGCTCGTGCTTCCCGTCCTCGACGTAGTACGGGAAGTCGATGCGACCCGCCTCCTCGTCGACGAGGGCGACGTAGGCGATGTCCGCGTCGAACGCGTCGCGCGTCTTCTCCCCCACCAGGGCGAGGAGCGGCCCGACCTCGATCTGCGCGCTGATCGCCTCTCCGACGGTGTTGATCGTCGCCAGCTCGCCGACTCGCCGGCGGGTCTCGTCGATCAGCCGTCCGGTGCGGAGCGCCACCGCCAGGCTGGCCGCGATCGTCGTGAGGAGGGACACGTCGCGCTCGTCGAAGGCGTACTCCCGGTCGAGGTTCTGGAGCGAGATCACGCCGAGGATGTCGTCGCCGACGAGGAGCGGCGCGAAGATGGCGGACTTCGCAGGCTCCCCGACGATGTGGTCGGGCTGCCCGTACTCGAGGCCCACTCCGCGCAGGTCGTGGGTGATGAGCAGCGGCGACCGCGACTCGATAACGTGCTTGCGGAAGCCCATGACGGGCCGATCCGCCACAGGGAAGCGGACGCCGCGCTCGAGCGTGAACGGGAAGCGCATGATTCCCGCCTCACGGTCGTAGACGGCGATGTCGACGACCTGCGTGTCGAAGACGTCGCTCGCCCGCTCCCCCACCAGCTCGTACATCGCCTGGACGTCGAGCTCGGACGCGAGGCCCTGCTGGACGCTGTTGACGATCGCCAGCTCAGCCGCGCGGCGATCGGTCTCGGCCAGCAGGCGCTTCGTCTCGTCGAAGAGCCGGGCATTCTCGAGCGCGACGCTCAGGCTGGCGGCGAGGGTGCCGAGGAGCCGGACGTCCTGCTCGCTGAAGGCGTCTTCGCGGTCGAGGTTCTGGAGCGAGATCACACCGCGCGCCTCGTCCCCCACGACGAGCGGCACCCAGACCGCCGACTGCGGGGCCTCGCCCTGGAGGCTCCACTCCCAGCCCTGGGACTGCGCGAACCCGAAGATGTCGTGGTTCACCACGAGCGGCAGGCGCTGCGCCATGACGTACGCACGCACACCGACATCGGCGGGCATCGGCACGTCGGGGAAGCGCTCGCCGCGCTCGATCGTGTACGGGTAGTGGATGAGCCCATCGGCAGGGTCGATGACGCCGATGTCGACGACCTGGGCGTCGAAGATCCCCTGGATCTTGTCGCCGACGAGGTCGTACATCGCCTGCATGTCGAGGTTCTCCGCGAGCCCCTCCTGGACACTCGTGATGATCGCCAGCTCGGCGGCGCGCTCATCGGTCTCGGCCAGCAGGCGCTTCGTCTCGTCGAACAGGCGCGCATTCTCGAGCGCCACGCTCAGGCTGGCGGCAAGCGTGCTCAACAGGCGTTCGTCGGAGGCGGAGAACGCGTGCGTGCGGTCGGCGTTCTGGAGCGAGACACGACCGCGAATCCTGCCCCCGGCCACGAGGGGAGCAAGCAGCACCGACTTCGAGGGTTCACCCTGCACGGTGGTGGCGGCCCCCCGTTCTCGTTCCCAGGCCTCCACATCGCTGATGTTGAGAGGGCCGCCGGCCTCGAGCATCGCCTGGGTCAGGACCGACGCGGCGAGACTGGTGGGCTCATCGGGATAGCGCACTCCGCGCTCGATGGCGTACGGGTACCGGACGAGCCCCGCCTCCTCGTCGATGATGCCGATGTCGACGGCCTGGGCATCGAAGACCTCGCGGATCTTCTCCCCGACCAGCTCGTACATCGCCTGCATGTCGAGATTGGCCGCCAGGCCCTGTTGGACGCTGTTGACCACGGCAAGCTCGGCGGCGCGCTCGTCGGTCTCGGCGAGCAGCCGCTTCGTCTCTCCGAAGAGGCGCGCGTTCTCGAGGGCGACGCCGAGGCTCGAGGCCACCGTGCTCAGGATGCGCTCATCGCTCGCGGTGTAGGCATGCTCGCGATCCGCGCCGAACACCATGACACCGATCGCCTCGGCGCCGGCCATGATCGGCACACCGATCCAGGAGGCCGAGATCGAGCCCTGCTCGCCTTCGGCATACGTCCCGAGGAAGCCGCCGGCCGCCGTCTGCTCGTCCGCGGTCCCGAATCGCAGCGGACGGCGTTCGCGCAACAGGATCGAGGTGAGGCCGAGGCCGAGCTCGATCGGCTCACCGTGGATGCGAGCCCCTCGCTCGAGCTCGAAGGGGAAGCGAATGAGGTTCTTGTCCCGGTCGTACAGGCCGATGTACATGTCGCGCGAGTCGACCATGCTCGCCAGGCGGTTGCCGACGAGCTCGATGATCGCGTCGAAGTCCAGCTGCTGCGCGAGCGCCGCTCCGATCTCGTTGACCACGGCGAGCTCGCCATTGCGCTGCTCCGTCTCCGCGAGCAGGCGCTTCGTCTCCGCGAAGAGCCGGGCATTCTCGAGCGCAACGCCGATCGCCGATGCGAGTGTCGAGAGCAGGCGCTCATCGGCGTCCGAGTACGCGTGCGCCGGCGTCGCCTCGATGGCCACGACCCCGATCGCGTGCTCGCCGGACAGGATCGGGACCCCGAGCCAGCTCTCCTTCACCGTGCCGGTCACGATCGCGCCGAGTCCCTCGGACTCGGCGGCGGAGCCGAGCCGGAGCGGCTTCCGCGACTGGATGACGCGGGAGCTCAGCCCGTCGCCGAACGGGATGGTCGGGATCGGGATCGCGGTGCCGTCCTCGACCGAGTACGGGAAGGCGATCGTCGAGGTGGCCTCGTCGTGGATGCCGATGAGGATCGTCTCGGCCGCGAAGATCTCCCGGATCCGCTGCCCGACGAGATGGATGATCGCGTCGAACTCCAGCTGCTTGGCGAGCGCCGCGCTGATCTCGTTGACGATCGCCAGCTCGGCGTTGCGCTGCCGCGTCTCCTCGATGGCCCGGGCGCGGGTCAGCGCGGTGGCGATGTGCTGCGCGACGAACGTGAGGAGCTCGAGATCCCGCTGGGTGTGGACCCGGTCCTCGCGGTAGCTCTGCGCCACGACCAGGCCGATCGTCCGATCGTCGGTCCGCAGTGGCGCAGCCATCCAGTCACTGGCCGGGATGCCGATCAGGGCCAGCCGCTCGCGCTCGATGATCTCCTGCTGCTGGTCGCGCGTCAGCAGAACCGGCTTCCCGAGCCGCAGCGCCCAGCCGGTGAACCCGGCCGCCTGCCCGGTGCCGAGCGGCTCCCAGACCGCGGGATCGGGGGTGTCCGGGTCCTCTTCGTCGATGTAGAAGGGGTAGTTCACCATCCCCCGGAGCTCGTCGTAGAGCGCGATGTAGAAGTTGTCCGCGTACATGAGCTCGCGGACGATCTCGTGGATACGCGTGTAGAACGCCTGGAGGTCGCTCGCGCTGCTCGCGGTCTCCGCGATGCGGTAGAGGGCGTCCCCCACCGCCCCGGTCGACTGGGCGCGCGCGACCTGCTGCTCCAGGTCCGCGATTCGCGCTCGGGCAGCCGCGAGCGTCTCCTCGCCACCCGTCGCGTCGGGTGGCGAGGGCGTATCGGGTTCGTCGGGGGCCCGGGTTGGCTCGGGGATCGGATCGGCCCTCTTGACGCGTGCGACGGCTCCGCTGCCGGCGGCGCTCCGCGTGGCGGCTATTCTGCGGGACGGCGAGCCGCTGCGTCGAGGCTTCGACGCGCGGCGGGGGCGGTCAGCGGGTGTCGTCGTCCGGGCGAGCGGGAGGCGTCCATGTGCGATCCCACGCCGGGATCGTGCGCGCCATCCCGCAGCCGCAGCGCTGCGTCATCATCGGCCGATCGTCCAGGACGAGGAAGTCGACGACGGTCCAGGCGTGCCGGTGCGCCTCGTCGGTGGGCTCAGCCGGGCGTGGCATCTCCGCGGGACTCCTGGAGGGTCGTCGGCGCGCCGTGGACGGCGGGAATGCTCCCCAGGCGCCCCGCCTGGTAGTCCGCGAACGCGGTCATCACCTCGTCGCGCGTGTTCATCACGAACGGTCCGGCCCAGGCGATCGGCTCGCGGATCGGGCGACCGCCGAGGACGAGCACATCGAGGTTCGGGCTGCGGCTCTCCTGGCGCGGATCCGCGATGACGCGGAGGCCGTTGCCCGGTCCGAGGACCGCCAGCTGGCCCATGCCGATCGGTCGTCGCTCTGCCCCGATCGTGCCGGCGCCGGCAAGGACATAGACGAGGGCGTTGTAGTCCGCGCGCCACGGCAGCTCGAGCTCCGCACCGGGGCTCAGCGTCGCGTGGAGCAGGGTCATCGGTGTGTAGGTCACACCCGGCCCGCTGTGGCCGTCGAGCTCGCCGGCGATGACGCGAAGGAGCGCGCCGCCATCGTGGGAGGCGACGAGGCCGACCTCGCCGGCTCGGATGTCCTGGTAGCGCGGCGGCGACCACTTCTGTGCCTTCGGAAGGTTGACCCACAGCTGGATGCCGTGGAAGAGGCCACCCGACACGACGAGGGCCTCGGGCGGTGTCTCGATGTGCAGGATGCCGGCGCCCGCCGTCATCCATTGCGTGTCACCGTTCGTGATCACTCCCCCGCCGCCATTCGAGTCGCGGTGCTCGAAGGTGCCGTCCATGATGTAGGTGACGGTCTCGAAGCCGCGGTGCGGATGCCATGGCGTCCCCTTCGGCTCGCCGGGGGCGTATTCGACCTCCCCCATCTGGTCCATGTGGACGAACGGGTCGAGCTGGCCGAGGTCCACCCCGTGGAACGCGCGGCGCACCGGGAACCCGTCCCCCTCGAATCCCCGAGGGGCGCTCGTGACACCCAGCACCGCGCGCTCGCGCATGGTGGTCGGATCGGGACGGAGGAGACGCGGGAGGACGGTGACGTCGTCGACGGTGATCGCAGGCATGCCGTCATCATGCCACGCCGATAGTTGCACCGTCAACTATCGGTCCGCGGTCCCCCAGTAGAACGGCGTCGCTTCCGTCACCGATGCCTGCCAGCCGAGCGAGCGGAGCCGGGCCTCGAGCTCGTCGGCTCGCCACAGCACCTTCACCGCGCGAAACGCGGTGCCATCCGTCAGCGGGCGCCGCACGATGCCGCCGGCTTCGTCGATCCAGTCCTCGCGCCACAGGAAGTGGCGTCCCTCGTCGACGAAGAAGACCCGGCCGCCGGGGGCGAGCACGCCGGCCACCACGTCCCAGAAGGCCGCGAACTGGCTCGGCGGGACGTGGGACAGGAAGAAGCCGAAGAACGCCACGTCTCGGTCGTGCGCCGGTGCGAGGGTGAGCGCGTCGGCGACCGCGTAGGTCACGTTCGGCCGGTCGCCGGTCTTCGCGCGGTTGAGCTCCAGCATCTCCGGCGAGCTGTCGGTGACGAGGACCTCGTCCGCGACATCGGCCAGCAGCCCGGTCCACTGGCCCGTGCCGGCGGCGAGCTCGATGACGCGGCCCCGTGGCGCGAATGCGCGGAGCGCATCACGGACCGCCGTCGCGCCGGGTCCGAATGGATCTCCGTCGGGTGGCGGCGACGTCGCGTCGTACTCGGCGGCGCGCGCTCGGTAGTAGGCGATCTGCTCGTCGAGAAGCTCGCGATCGGCCATCAGCGACGCTCGGCAGGGACTCCGAGGGTGATCGCCGCCGCCACGGTCGCGGTGGCGAGCGCGAGCGCCTGGCCGGCGGACAGCGCACCGCTGCTGCCGAAGAGCTCGGTGGCGGCACTGGGAATCGCGGCCAGCACGATCGGCACGAGGGTCCACCCGAGCACCAGCACGGTCGGCGCCGTGGCACCGGGCAGCCGGAGCATGCGTGTCACAACCGCCGTGAGCACGCCGAGGAACGCGGAGAGCAGGAGGATGAGGATCGTCTGCGGCTGTCCGCTCGCACCCGACGCATCCACGAGGCCGACAATGGCCTTGTAGGCGACGGCGACGGCGACGGCCAGCAGCGTCCCGAGAACCGCGGCGCGGGCGCCGATCACGCGGCACCCCGTGGAGCGAGGCGCGCGGCGAGGTCGCGAGCGATGCGATAGGACTTGCCGGCCCCCATGACGAGCACCGCGTCACCGTCGCCGAGATGGGTGGCGAGGTACTCGGTCGTGGTATCGACATCTCCGGTGGCGAGTGCCGGCGTGCCGGTGGCGCGCTCGATCGCGTCCGCCAGCGCTTCCGCGCTCGTCGAGGCCATCGCCGCGGGCGTGTCGCGCGACGCGAAGATGTCGGCCACCACCACTTCGTCCGCGTCCACGAACGCGGTGGAGAACTCATCGAGCAGGAGGGCGGTGCGCGAGTACATGTGCGGCTCGAACGCGGCCCACAGGCGCCGGCCCGGCCCGAGCCGCTGGCGCGCCGCCGCCAGGGCGGCGCGCACCTCGGTCGGATGGTGGCCGTAGTCGTCGTAGATCGTCACCGTGGGAGTATCCGCGATCAGCTCCATCCGCCGCCCGGCTCCGGCGAACGTCCGCAGCCCTTCGGCGAGGTGGTCGAGGTCGGCGCCGAGTGCGCGCGCCACCACGAGCGCAGCGGTCGCGTTGGCGACGTTGTGCGCGCCGGCGAGGCCCATCCGCCAGCGGCGGTCCCACAGCCAGAATGTCGTCCCGTCTCGATCGAAGGACACGTCGGCGGCGCCGATCTCTCCCGTGGCGCCGTAGCGCACGATCCTCCCCTCCCAGTCGGCGAGGCGAGCGACGAGATCGTCGACCCCCGGATCATCGGCCGCGGCGACGAGGAGCCGCGCGCCGACGGCGGGATGCGGTGCCATGCCGCGGACGAACTGCTCGAATGCGTCGAGTACCGCGTCGCGGTCGGCGAAGGCGTCGGGGTGGTCCATCTCGACGTTCGTGACGACCGCGATGGCCGGATGGTAGTTGAGGAAGTTGCCGCCGAACTCGTCGGCCTCGACGAGGAACGGCGCGCCCGCGCCGGCGCGGATCGAGCCACCCCACGCGGTGACCACGGCCCCGACCTCGACGGTCGGATCGAGGCCCGCGACGACGAGCAGGTGGCCGAGCAGGGCGGTGGTGGTCGACTTGCCGTGCGTTCCCGTGACGGCGAGGCCGATGCGGCCGGGGGCGCTCATCAGCTCGCCGAGGAGCGCCTGCCAGGTGAGGATGGGCAGGCCCGCGGCTCCCGCCGCGTCCAGCTCCGCGTGGCCCGCGACTGCGCGCAGCGCGGGGGAGATGGCGACGCGGTCGACGCCGGCGAGGTGCGCCGGATCGTGGCCGACGACGTACTCGATGCCGGCGGCGTCGAGCGGTGGCGTGTACGGCGACGGGGCGTCGAGGTCGCAGCCGTCGACCACGGCGCCGGCGTCGTGGACGAGCCGCGCCGTCCCAGCCGCGCCCGATCCGGCGATGCCGACGACGTGGATGCGTTCGCCGCGCGTCACCACGCGGTCAGTCCTCGGCGGCGCGATGCGCCAGCTCGAGCGCCGCGAGTGCCGACGCCCGCTTGTTGCCGTCGCGGTCGTGCGGCCAGACGTGTCGCTCGACGATCGCCCGGCCATCGCGGCGCGCCGCGGCGACGTAGGTGAGCCCGACGGGCTTGTCCGCCGATCCGCCATCCGGCCCGGCGATGCCGGTCACGGCGACGGCGAGGTCGGCAACGCCGAACCGCTCGAGCGCGCCCGTGGCCATCGCCTCAGCCACCTCAGCCGAGACCGCGCCGCTCCGCGCGAGGAGGTCGCCGTCGACACCGAGCAGCTCGTGCTTCACCGCGTCCGAGTAGCTCACCACGCCGCCGAGGAAGTGGTCGCTCGCGCTGGGCACCTGGGTGATCGTGTGGCCGACGAGGCCGCCAGTGCACGATTCGGCGGCCGCAAGCTGCCATCCCCGGCCGACGAGCCGGCGGCCAAGCCGTCGGGCGGCCGCGACGAGGGCCGCGTCGGTCGGAGCCCGCGCCGGCGCCATCGGCGGCCTATCGGTAGTTCGTGAACTGGAGGGCGACCGGGTAGTCGAGCGCGCGCAGGTCGGCGATCACCGCCTGGAGGTCGTCCTTCGACTTCGCGCTCACCCGCACGGCATCGCCCTGGATCACCGGCTTCGCCTTCGGGAACTCGTCGCGGATGCGCTTCGAGAGCTCCTTGGCCTGCTCGCTGGTGAGGCCGCGCTTCAGCGTGACGTGCTGGCGGACCGTTCCGCCACTCGCCGGCTCCACCTTGCCCCATTCGAAGATCTTGAGCGAGAGGTTGCGACGGACGGCCTTCGACTCGAGGAGATCCTTCGCCGCACCGGCGCGGTACTCGTCGTCGGCGGTGAGGACGATCTCATCCTTGCCGAGCTCGTAGGCCACCTTGCTGCCCTTGAAGTCGTAGCGCGTCGCGATCTCGCGGCGCGCCTGGTCGAGCGCATTCACCAGCTCCTGCTGGTCGAAGTCGCTCACGACGTCGAACGATGACTCTCCTGCCATGACTCCCCTATCTTCGCTGACCGGTCGCGTCCGGCGTCAGCCGCCGTCGCGTGTGATCTGCCATTCGATGACGGCGCCCGGGTCGCCCATCGCGCCGATCGTGATGCCGTTGACACTGAGGCGCACCGCGCCCGCGTTGCCGGCCCGCACCCGCAGCGTCTCGTCCGCGCTGGCCGTGATCGTGTCGCCCTCCGCGACGATCGTGCCGGACGTGCCGTCGAGCGGCTCACCGTCCTCGTCGAGCTCGAGATACGAGCCTCCTTCCCCGATGGTGAGCCGCGCGCTCAGGCCGTCGCCGGTCCCGATCGCGACGTCGCGTGAGACCGTCGCGCCGGCCGAGGCGATCGTGAGCCGCCAGGCCCCCGGCGCCAGCTCGATCGTGCCGGTGAACGCGCCGCCGCCATCGACGGCGAGCGTCACCGGTTCGGGCGCACGCGGGTCGGCCACGGTGACCTCCACGGCGGCGCCAGACCCGTCGGTGATCTCGAACGTCGGTGTCGGCGGACGCTGGAGGGACGCGGTGACGGTCACCTCGCCGCCTGCCGCGGCGCGCCCCGACACGGTGACCGGTCCGCGCAGCACGCCCTCCCCGGACGGTGCGTCCACCGACAGCGCCGTCCCCGCCGAGGGCGAGGCGGCGACTTCGTTGACGACGATGATCGTGCGCTCCTGCGCAGGCGAGGTGCGGTTCGTGACGCTGTCGTACGCCTCGAGCCGGACGACGTTCGATCCGGGGACGAGCTGGACGACGATCTCGAAGGAACCGGCCGCATCGGCGGTGACCGTCGGGTTCTCGGTGAGGTTGCTGACCGTGACGCGGGCATTCGGTTCGGTCACGCCCCGGATGGCGATGGTCAGCTCGGTGTGGCCGTTGACGTTGCCCGCGGGCTCGGTGATGCGGAGCTCGGGCTCGCGGGCGAAGTTCACGAGCTCGTAGCCGAGATATGCGAAGAAGCCGCCGACGGCCAGCGTGAGGATCGCTGCGACCACCGCGCCCGGGGTGACCACGAAGCCGCGGGTGCGCCGCACGCCGATCGGTCGTGGCGGGGCTGCCGGCGCTGGTCGCTCGCCGCGCGCGTCGCTCGTCTCGATCCGGTAGAGATCGATGAGGTACTCGGGATCGAGGCCGAGGTAGGTGCCGTAGTTGCGGAGGAAGCCCTTCGTGTAGACGGCACCCGGAAGCTCGCGGTACTCCCCTCGCTCGAGCGCGGACAGGTAGCGCTCCCGGATCTTCGTCTCGCGTTCGACGCGCGGGAGGTCGACGCCCTTCGCCTCGCGGGCGGCGCGCAGGACCTCGCCGAGCTTGTGGACGGCGTCGGTCACCCCTCGTCCTCGTCGGGGTCGACGTCGCCTCCCCAGCCATCGGTGGTGACGAGCACCTCGCGGAAGCGTGAGCCATCGGCCGGCCCGACGATGCCGCGGTCCTCCATCTGGTCGAGGATGCGCGCGGCACGCGCGTAGCCGATGCGCAGGCGCCGCTGGAGGAGCGATGCCGAGGCCTTGTCGCTGCGCCGCACGATGTCGACCGCCTGCGTCAGGAGCGCATCGGCGTCGTCGTCCTCGTCCTCCTCGCCGGGTCGCCCGCCGGGCTTCCCGTCGCGCTTCGGGGCGGTGATCTCCGGCCGGTACTGCGGGCCGCCCTGGCCGCGCCAGTGACGGGCGACCGCCTCGATCTCCGGGTCGGTGACGAGCACGCCCTGCAGGCGGACGGCGCGCGGCGCGTCGATCGGCTGGTAGAGCATGTCGCCGCGGCCGAGGAGGTCCTCGGCGCCGGTCGTGTCGAGGATCGTGCGCGAATCGACGCCGGAGGTCATGGCGAACGCGATGCGCGACGGGATGTTCGCCTTGATGAGGCCGGTGATGACCTGCACGCTCGGGCGCTGGGTGGCGACGATGAGGTGGATGCCCGTCGCGCGGGCCAGCTGCGCGATTCGGGTGATCGTCGCCTCCACCTCGTAGGCGGAGACCATCATGAGGTCCGCGAGCTCGTCGATGACGATGACGATGTACGGCATCCGCGGCTGCCCGGGACGCAGCGCGTCGTTGTAGCCGGCGATGTTCCGGACGCCGCGGGCCGCGAACTCGGCGTAGCGGCTCTCCATCGTGCCGACCGTCCACTTCAGGGCGTTCACCGCCTTGTCGGGCTCGACGATGACTTCGGTGAGCAGGTGCGGGATCCCCTTGTACTGGGCGAGCTCGACGCGCTTGGGGTCGATGAGGATCAGCTTCACCTCGGCCGGCGTCGCGTTCATGAGCAGCGAGTCGATGATCGCGTTCACGCACACGCTCTTGCCCGATCCGGTCGCCCCGGCGATGAGCATGTGCGGCATCTTCGCGAGATCGGCGCTGAACGGCTGGCCGGTGACGTCCTGCCCGAGCGCGAAGGCCAGCTTCGAGCGCTCGCTCATCTCGGCGAAGTTGCGGCTGGCGAGCACCTCTTTGAGGGTGACGAGGTCGAACGCGGCGTTCGGGATCTCGACGCCGACGTACGGCTCACCGGGAATCGGGGCCTCGATGCGGATGCTGCGCGCCGAGAGCGCGAGCGCGAGGTTGTCCGCGAGACCCTCGATGCGGCTCAGCTTGATGCCCGGGTCGACGTCGAGGGCGTACTGCGTGACGACCGGTCCCTCCTGGATGCGCGCCACCTTCACGCCGATGCCGAAGTGCGCGAGCGTCTCGCGGATGCGGCGTCCCTTGGCCGACAGGTCGAGCTGGGCGGCCGAAGACTCCGGCGCGTCGGCGAGCAGGTCGATCGGCGGCATCTCCCACGCGCGCTCGGTCGCCTCGAGCGCGGCATCGGCCATGCCCGCCTCGGCGGCCTCGGCGGACTCGGCGAGGTGGGCCTCCTCCTCCTGCTCGAGCTCCGCGGTCGACGGGTGGACGTCCGGACCCGTGCCATCGCCGAGCGGCGGAAGGACCGCC
>DASVFG010000038.1:0-27144 GCA_036380155.1 Candidatus Limnocylindria bacterium | reverse complement strand
GCGCCGGCGAACGGCGACCCGAGCATCACCGCGTCCGCGCCGGAGGCGATCGCCTTGGCAATGTCGCCACCGGTCTTCATGCCGCCATCGGTGACGATCGGGACGTAGCGACCGGTCTCGCGCTCGAACCGATCGCGAGCGGCGGCGACCTCGAGGGTGGCGCTCACCTGCGGGCCGCCGATTCCGAGGACCTCACGGGTGGTGCACGCCGCGCCCGGACCGACACCGACGAAGATGCCCGCGGCCCCCTGGTGCATGAGCTGGTACGCCGCCTCGCCGCTCACCGTGTTGCCGACCAGGACCGGCAGCTTCAAAGCGCCGGTCAAGTCGGACAGCGAGAGCACACGGGTGGAGGTGGAGATGTGCCGGGCGCTGCTCACCTGCGACTGGACGAGGAAGAGGTCGGCGCCGGCATCCGCGGCGAGCTCGGCGTGGTGCCACGCCGACGCGGGCGTGGTGGCAATGGCCGCGACCGCGCCGCGCGCCTTGATGCGGGTGATGATGGCCGTGATCAGCTCGTCGCGGACCGGCTCCTCGTACGCCTCGGCGAGGACGTGGGCGGCCGCCTGTCCGGACTCCGCGGCCGCGACCCGCTCGATGATCGGCGACGCATCCTCGTAGCGGGTGTAGAGCCCCTCGAGGTTGACGAAGGCCACGCCCCCGTGGCCGCTCAGACGGGTGGCGAAGTCGACATCGGCCACGGCATCCATGGCGGCCGCGACGAACGGGATCTCCAGGCGAAAGCCACCGAGCTCGGTAGTAAGGTCGACCTCGGACGGGTCGGCGGTCACGGCCCCCGGGACGAGCGCGACCTCCTCGAACCCGTAGGCCCGTCGCAGGCGGGACTCGGTTGCATCGCGGACGGGAGCGTGATCGATCAATGCAACCTCCTTCTAGATATGGCAAACCCGCGCGGCATGGCGGCGCGGGCTCTGGTCGGCGCGATGGGTGGTGACGGCGCGAATCGGGTGCACGACGTGGGTCGCTGCGGCTTTGGCGAAGTATAGCCGCAGGCCTTCCCATGACGAGGGCCGGCGCGCATGATGCGCGGATGGACGCCGACCGATGAGCGCGGTCACCCTGGCCCTCACCCGTGGGCTCTATGTCGCCATCGGTGCCGGGGCACTGCTCATGACCGTGAGCGGCGTGATGGGCGGCGAGTCGTTGGCGGATCCGCCATTCCTCGGCGGCCTGGCGCTGGGGATCGCCGCACTTGCCGCGGCGCTCTGGGTCGAGGACCCGCGACCGTCGCGCGCGGTGGCGGCCTGGCTCGGCATCGACGCGCCCGTCATCGCCATCGCGCTGCTCGGCGTGATGCTCATGCCAACCGACGATCCGAGCGTGATCGCCCTCATCGCGGTCCCCGCGCTCGTGCTCGCCCTCGCCGCCGCCCGCATGACGTGGGCGCGCGTGCAGGCCGGTCCGCTCGGCCGGCCCGGCGTCGCCTGAGGCGCGGCATGGGACTGTGGGTCCGCGCCTCGCGCACGATCGTGCTGGTCATCGGCGTCATCGCGCTGCTGCTTGCCGGCGGCAATCTCCTCACCGGCGGCGGCTCGCTCACCGATCCGGTCATGCCCGGCGGCGTCATCCTCGGCCTGCTGGCGCTCGGGGCCGCGGCATGGACCAGGGACCCGAACGCGCTGCGCGCCGCCGTCGTGTGGCTCGGCGTGATCGGCATCGTCGGCGCCGTCGCCATCATGTGGGTGAACACCGGCGAGATGGCAACGCGGGACCTGTTCGTCTATGTCGGCATCCCGGCAGCCATCGTCCTCCTCGCGGCCGCCGGCATCGCCGTGGGCCGCGTGCGGGCGGGCGCGTTCGGGAGGCAGGCCGCCGACTGAGCTCGGGCGGTCAGGTGCGGGAGACCGCCCGGTAGCGATCAAGCGAGCGGGCGCGCGCCTCGGCGTGGTCGAGCATCGGCGGCGGATAGTCTGCCGGCGGCTCCGGCGCCCGCCACGGCTCGTGGATGAAGGCATCGGGCACGCCCGCCAGCTCCGGGATCCAGCGTTTCACGTATGCGCCGTCCGGGTCGAACTTCTTCGCCTGGAGCGTGGGATTGAAGATGCGGAAGTACGGCGCCGCATCGGTGCCGACGCCCGCCACCCACTGCCAGTTGCCGTTGTTCTGCTGCGTGTCGGCGTCGAGGAGGTGATCCAGGAACACGGCCTCGCCCCTCCGCCAGTCGACACCCGCGTCCTTCACCAGAAAGCTGGCGGTGACGAGCCGTGCCCGGTTGTGCATCCAGCCGGTGGCCACGAGCTGTCGCATGCCGGCGTCGACGAACGGGTAGCCCGTGCGACCCGAGCGCCATGCCTCGAGGGCGTCGTCAACCTCGAGGCCGGAGGCCCAGTGAATGGCGTCGAACTCGGCCCGGAAGCTCTCGCGCGCGAGCCGCGGATGGGCGGCGAGGACGTGGGCGAAGAACTCGCGCCAGGCGAGCTCACCGCGCCAGGTCGACGCCCCCTGCGCCATCATCCGATCGCCCCGCTCGCGAGCCCGATCCGCCGCGCCAAGCGCCGCCCGCCAGCAGGCGCGGACGCTGATCGCCCCGACTCGCAGGTACGGCGACAGGTGCGACGTCGAGTCAAGGTCGGGGCGGTCGCGCTCACTGCGGTAGGCGTCGATATCCCCGCGCAGGAAGCCGCGCAGGC
Organism: Candidatus Limnocylindria bacterium; assembly: GCA_036380155.1. GTDB lineage: Bacteria > Chloroflexota > Limnocylindria > QHBO01 > QHBO01 > JACDBZ01. The sequence goes on along the minus strand of DASVFG010000038.1, from coordinate 24,493 downwards.
GATCGGTTGCGGCCTGCTCGCCCGGCTCCGGGAGCGGATGCGGCGGCACCCTCGTCGGGAAGGCGTCGGGACCGCTGGCCCCCGCCGGGCGGGGAGCCAGGCGGTCGAGGCGCGCCTCGGCCCGACCGGTCAGCACGGACGGGTCAGCGTCGACGCGGACGTCGAGCGCACGACGGAACGGCGTGTAGACCGTGTACGGCACGCCACCCGCCGTCCGCAGCTCGGACGGGGGCACGATCCGCGCGTCGTCGACGAGCCGAAGGTCGACGGCCTGCGCGACCCGCTCGTCACGCGCGACCGCGGCGGGGTCCTCGTCCGCGCCAGCCACGACGATGTCGGCATCCACCTCGCGGGCAAAGCGCCGCAGCTCCTCGGCCGGATCGCCAACGAGGACCGTCAGGCCGGAGCCGGCACCGTGCAGCCGTTCGTCGAGCGCGCGGATCGAGGCCGCGAACCAGGCCACCCGGCCCGGAGCCGAGGCGTAGCGCGTGAGCAGCTCAGGGTCGGCGACGAACACCGGCCAGACCCGCTCGGCGTCGTCCGTCGCCTCTTCGAGCATCCGGTTATCGGTCAGCCGCAGGTCACGGCGGAACCAGGCGATCGCGCGGCGCGGCTCATCGGTCACGCTACGAGTACGTCGCACGCCCGCTGCCGGATCGGCGTCGGTCAGTCGAGCTCCATGCCGGCGGCTCGCGCATCCTCGGCGAGCATCTCGAGCGCCGCGTCGTCATCGGCGGAGGCCTGCAGCAGGCCGATGACCCGGCTCACCCCGAGCTCGTCGTACGCCGCCAGCAGCTCGCGCCGGGCGCTGCCGGTCGCGCGCCACGCCTCGGCGCCCCACCAGACATGGACGCTCACCGCCAGGGAGTCCGGATCGCGATCGATCTCCTCGCAGCGAGCCCGGATGGTGGGGAGCGCCTCGCGGATCTCGTCCGGCGACATGCCGTCCAGGTTGAGCTCGTCGGCATAGCGCGCGGCGAGCCGCCAGGTCACGTTCGGCCCGTTGCCGCCGACCATGATCGGCATCCCGGTCGGCTGGATCGGCTTCGGCAGGTTGCGAGCGTCCCGCACGGAGTGATGCGGTCCGTCATAGGTGGCGTGCACGTCGCGCCCCGGCTCGAGCATGCGACTCACCACCTCGAGCGCATCGTGGAGCATCGCCAGACGCTCCTTCGTCTCGGGGAACCCGTAGCCGTAGGCGAGCCACTCCTCGCGCTTCCAGCCGGCGCCGATGCCGAGCTCGAAGCGACCTCCGCTGATCGTGTCGAGCGTGCTCGCCATCTTCGCGGTCAGCGCCGGGTTGCGGAACCCGTTGCAGATGACGATGTGCCCGAGGCGCACACGCTCGGTGAGCGCAGCCAGCGCCGACAGGGACGTGAACGACTCGAACGTCAGCTCGTCGGTCGGCTTCGGCACGGTGTGGAAGTGATCGAACAGCCAGATCGACTCGGCGCCGATGCGCTCCGCCTGCTGCGCCACGGCCACCGTGCGCGCCCACGCGCGGTCGGCCTCCCAGCCGTCGTACTCGCCGGTCCATCCCTGCGGGACGATCACGCCCAGCTTCATCGGGTCAGCTCCTCGTGGGTCATCGGACGATCATCTGGGCACGTTCGGGGCCAACCGAGACGTGGCTGATCGGCACCCCCGCCAAGGCCTCGAGGCGCTCGACGTACGCACGGGCCGCTGCGGGCAGGTCGGCCCAGGTGCGGCAGCCGGTCGTGTCGGCGAGCCAGCCGTCGACGTCCTCGTAGACCGGTTCGAGGCGCTCGTAGACCGATGTCGACGCCGGGACCGTCGTCCATTCGCGACCGTCGGTCGGATCTCGGTACGCCGCGGCCAGGCGGATGCGCTCGAAGCCGTCGAGGACGTCGAGCTTCGTGAGCGCCACGCTCGAGTAGCCCGCCAGCCGGACGCTGAAGCGCACGGCCACGGCGTCGTACCAGCCGCAGCGCCGCGCGCGGCCGGTCGACGTCCCGTACTCCTCGCCGCGCTCGCGCAGCCGCTCGCCGTCGACGTCCTCGAGCTCCGTCGGCAACGGACCCGACCCGACGGCCGTGGTGTAGGCCTTCACGACGCCGAGGACACGGTCGATCTTCACGGCCGGCAGACCGGCGCCGAGGCTCGCGCCGCCCGGGATCGGCGACGAGCTCGTCACGTACGGGTACATGCCCCAGTCGATGTCGCGCATGGTGCCGAGCTGGCCTTCCAGCAGGATCCGCTCGCCCCGCTCGAGTGCCTCGTCCACGAGCGCCTGGCCGTCGACGACGTGGCGGCGCAGCCGTTCGCCGGCGGCGAGGTACGCGTCGGCGATGAGGGACTCGTCGGTCGCCTCGGCGATCGCATCGGCCATCTCGTCATCGGCGTAGCCGAGCGCGAGGCGGCGGACGCGCGGAATGGTCGCGGCCAGCCGGGCGCGGAACACGTCGGGCTCCATGAGATCCACGATCCGGATCCCGCGACGGGCAACCTTGTCGACGTAGGCCGGCCCGATGCCCCGCGAGGTGGTGCCGATCTTCGCGCTGCCGCGCTCGCGCTCGTCGAGGTGGTCGAGCAGGACGTGGTACGGCATGACGACGTGCGCACGGTCGCTGATGAACAGGTTGTCGCCGTCGAAGCCGGCGGCGGCCAGGCCGTCGAGCTCGGTGACGAGCGCCGGCGGGTTGATGACCACGCCGTTGCCGAGCAGGTTGCGCGTCCCCGGATGGAAGATCCCCGACGGGATCAGATGGAGCTTGAAGTGGCCGTGCGGGTTGACCACCGTGTGCCCCGCGTTGTTGCCACCGCCATAGCGGATGACCAGCTGGGCGTCGTCCGCGAGGTAGTCGACGACGCGTCCCTTTCCCTCGTCGCCCCACTGGGCGCCGACGACGGCGATGACGGACATGGCGGGACGGACGAACCTCGAGCGTGGGAGGCGTCCATGCTAGCCGAATGCCGGAACGCCGCCCTCGCGGGCGGCGTTCGTCGCGCGGTGGCCGATGCGTGGGGTCAGTCCCGCGCGCGCACCTTGTCGAAGCAGTTGCTGCAGTAGACCGGACGGTCGTTGCGCGGCAGGAACGGGACGAGCGCCTGGCCGCCGCACTCGGCGCAGACCGCCGCATGCATCTCGCGCTGGCCCCCGTTGCCTCCGCCGTTGCCGATGCCGAGCGCCCGGTTCTGCTTGGCCACGGCGCGGCAGCTCTGGCAGCGCTGGGGCTCGTTCGTCAGCCCCTTGCTGGCATAGAACTCCTGCTCGCCCGCGGAGAACACGAAGTCCATCCCGCAGTCGCGACAGCGGATGGTCTTGTCGGCGTACACCCTTCCCTCTGCCTCCTGTGTCGCACGCGCCCGATCCACGATGGACGGTCGCGATCTGGAGCCGTGATCTGCGTGCGTTCGAGGCGCGGATCGGGGGAGCTCGGGTCAGACGCTGCGGACCGGTCGGTACTAGCGAGCGATGTTACTCCCGGCACGCAAGGGTCGTTGAGTCCACGAACGAGGGCTTGGCCGCTCGGCTGGATCAGTAGGCCGCGATCTCCTCGCGGGCCGCGACGCTGTAGAACCGGGTGTTCGCCTTGCGGAACTGGAGCGGGACGTCGCCGATCGGTCCGTTGCGGTGCTTCGCGATCTTCGCCTTGACGAGCTCCACCTCGGCGTCCGGGTTCTGCTCCGCCTCCCGGTACAGGAAGATGACGACGTCGGCGTCCTGCTCGATCGACCCCGACTCCCGCAGGTCGGAGAGGCGCGGCTCGGCCGTGCCGCGCTGCTCGACGCCACGCGACAGCTGGCTGAGGGCGACGACCGGGACCTTGAGCTCGCGGGCGAGCTGCTTCAGCCCACGGCTGATCTCGCTGACCTCCTGGACGCGGTTCGCATCCTTGCTCACGGTCGATGCCTGCATGAGCTGGAGGTAGTCGACGATGACGAGGTCCAGCCCGCGCTGCTCGGCCTCGAGGCGCCGCGCCTTCGTGCGCAGCTCCATGACCGACAGCGCCGGCGAGTCGTCGATCCACATCGGTGCGGTGGCCATGTCGTTCATGACCGTCGCGATCTTGCTCCAGTCGGTCTCGTCCACGAAGCCGGTCTGCAGCGGGCGGGGGTTGATGCCGGTCTCCGCGGAGAGGAGGCGCAGGGCGAGCTGCTCTCGGCTCATCTCGAGCGAGAAGATCGCCACCTTCTTGTTCTCGCGCACCGCCGCGTGCTGCGCGATGTTGAGCGCGAGGCTCGTCTTTCCGACCGATGGGCGCGCGGCCAGGATGATGAGGTCCGACGGCTGGAGGCCGCCGAGCAGGGTGTCGAGATGGGCGAGCCCGGTCGGCACGCCGAGAATCTGGCCACGATGCTCGTGGAGGTACTCGAGCCGGTCGTAGGCCTGGCCGAGCAGCGTGGAGAGCGTCTCGAAGCCGCCGTCCGTCCGTCGCTGGCTGATCTCGAACAGGATCGACTCGGCCCGGTCGATGGCGACCTCGGCGTCGTTCGCCTCCTCGTAGCCGACCGCCGCGATGCGTCCGGCCGCGCCGATGAGATTGCGGAGCACCGCCTTGCGCTCGACGATGCGGCCGTAGTGCTCGGCGTGGACCGCGGTCGGCACAGAGTTCATGAGCGTCGTCAGGTAGGCCGGGCCGCCGATCTCGTCGAGCCGATCCTGGCGCCGCAGCTCGTCACCGAGGGTGACGAGATCGATCGGCTCGCGCTGGCCGTGGAGCGCGAGCATGGCGGTGTAGATGTCGCCGTGCTGTGCGCGGTAGAAGTCGCCGGGCTTGAGGAAGTCCCCGACCTTGAGCATCGCGTCGGGGTCGATGAGGATCGAGCCGAGCACGCTCTGCTCGGCTTCGACCGCCTGGGGGGCCAGCTTGTCGATGCTCATCTCACTCCCGACGATACGAAGCCGGCGCCCCGCGCGGCATGCCGATCAGCGCCGAGCCCGTGGATAAGTCGGCGATGTTGTGGACAAGCGCGGAGGATGTGGACAAGACCGGTGAATCCCATCGGCGGACGTCTCGACGAGTGGAGCACCGAGACGTGACAGCTCGGGTGTCGCGTGCCGCCGGGTCAGGTCAGCTCCGCCTCCGGTGGTGGGTCGCGCCGAACCTCGAGGGCATTCCACGCATCCCACTGGCTGACCACGAAGCCGGCGCCGTCGAACCGCAGGACGGAGGTCCCGGCCAGCGTGGCATCCGCGCCGTCCTCGATGAGCGAGGCCCACCACGAGATCGCAGCGCGATCACCGTCGACGATCGGCGTGCCGATCCACACGCGCGGATCGCGTTCCTCGCCGAACACGCGGGATACGTAGCCGCGGACGCCGGCGTCGCGGCCGCGCGCCGGCTCGCGGAACGGCTCGGTGCTGACCACGGCGTCCTCGGCGTACAGCGCGACGATGGCATCGGGATCGAGTGCCTCCCAGGCGCGCTTCCAGGTGTCGGCCCAGCGGGCCGCCGCCGCCGCGGTGTCCATCGGGGTCAGCCGATCAGGACTGCGCGACCACGCTGACCGCGACCGCGGTCTCCACGCCCGGCATGATGCGGACGTCGATCTTGTACTCGCCGAGCGCCTTGATCGGCTCGCGGAGGTGGAGCGCGTGACGGTCGAGCTCGATCCCCTCCTCGCGGATGAGGTCGGCGATCTGGTGCGCGGTGACCGCGCCGAACAGCCGCCCCTTCTCCCCGGCCTTGACCGGGACCTCGAGCTTCAGCTCGCGGAGCTTCTCGGCGGTCGCCTCGGCCTCGGCGCGGACCGATCGGTCGCGCTCCTCGCGCTGATCGCGATGTCGCTCCCAGTTCGCGACGGCGCCCTTGTCGGCGACGAGCGCCTTGCCGGTGGGCAGGAGGAAGTTGCGGGCGTAGCCGTCCTTGACCTCCTTGAGGTCGCCTTCGCGACCGAGGCCCTTCACGTCCTGCTTGAGGATGACCTTCATGCGTGCTCCTTCTCGGGGTGGGTCGGCGTCCGCCGGCGTCGCCACGACGCCAGGGCGCGCTTGAGCTCATCGGGATCCCGGAGCGACCCGTAGCGATCGAGCAGCTCGGGGAGATGGTCGCGGATCTGCTCGAACCGACCGCCCATCAGGCCGCGCAGCTTCTCGAGGTCGCGGTCGAGGTCGGCGGTGCCATTCCGAGCCCGCGTGGTGTGCTCGGCACGGACCTCGGGCGGCGCGTTCTGGATGAACAGGTCGAGGACGAGGAGGAGGACGGTGAGGTCGTCCGCCTGGCCCAGGATCGGGATGACGTCCGGGATGAGGTCGACCGGGAAGACGACGTAGGCGAGCGCCGCGGCGAGCATGCCCTTGAGGCCGATCGGGGTCCGGGGGTCGCGGACGATGCCCCACACGATGCGGGCGTAGGTCGGCAGCTTGATGACGAGACGCCCCATGCGCATGTAGCGCGACGTCGAGGACAGGTTCACGGGTGCGGCTCCAGCCAGCGTGGTCGGGCCGGCATGATACCAGCACGGCCGCGTCCGGCAGGTTTGACAGTAGAACATGCGTTCTGTTACGGTCGCGCCATGAGCTATCGGCGCCATCGGCACGGAGGACGAACGTGACCAGGCACGACCACGAACGGCGGCAGCGAATCCTCGACTGCATCGCCCGCACGGTCGAGGAGCGCGGCTACCCACCATCGGTGCGCGAGATCGCCGACGCCGTGGGGCTGGCGTCCACGAGCGCCGTCCACCATCACCTCCTCGCCCTCGAGCGCGACGGGCTCCTCGAACGCGGCACGCACTCGTCGCGCGCCCTGCGGCTCATCCAGCGACCCGACAGCGAGGCCCGCCCGGCCAGCCCCGGAAAGGTCACGCCGTTCCGCATGAAGGTCGAGCGCGACACACTCGCGTTGCCCGTCCTCGGCGAGATCGCCGCCGGCCTGCCGATCGAGGCGTATGACGACGCCGCCGAGACCCTCGACGTCCCCGCGTCGATGGAGGCGCGCGCCGACTCCTACGTCCTCCGCGTTCGCGGCAAGAGCATGATCGACGCCCTCATCGACGACGGCGACTTCGTGATCGTCCAGCCGCAGGCAACCGCGCGCGATGGCGACATCGTCGTGGCCCTGCTCGAGGACAACGGCGTGACGCTGAAGCGGTACTTCCGCGAGGCGGATCGCATCCGGCTCCAGCCGGCGAATGCCGAGATGGAGCCGATCTACGCGACCGACGTCCAGATCCAGGGCAAGGTCGTCGGCGTCATTCGCCGCCTCGCCTGAGCCGCCGCTCGGTGACGGCGGAGTCGCCGATGGATGACGGCGCGCTCGGTCGCGCCACGCTTGCCCGCCAACACCTCCTGGAGCCGCTGCGTGCCGGGGATGCCGCCGCGCTCGTCTCGGCGGTGGGATCGCTCCAGGCGCAGCACCCCGAGTGGCCACCGGTCGCCGCCGCGACGCGCGCCGCCGATCCGCGGACCGCGGACCTCGCCGGCGCCATCGCACGCCGGCGCGTCGTCCGCAGCCAGCTGATGCGTCGCACCATCCATGTCGTGGCCGCCGACGACTTCTGGCCGATGTGGTCGGTCGTCCAGCCGATGCGGGTCGACGGATGGCGGCAGCTCACGAAAGAGGACCCCACCACCTCCCCCATCGCGAAGCGCCTCCACGCCGCACATCCGGCGGTCCACGCGGCGCTCCGGGAGCGACCGATGTCGTCACTCGAGATCGACCGCTTCCTCGCGGCGGAGGCAGGCGTGGATCCGAACGCCGTGACCCGTCCCGCCTGGCGCCAGCCGGAGGCCGCCGTGGTGGCCCGCGCCGCATGGCGCCACTACTCGGCGTTCGTGCCACTCGTCCACGTTCCCTTCGACGGTGAGCGCTACGGCCGATCCCAGTACGCGCTCGCCGAGGACTGGCTCGCCTCCAGCGCACCGCGGCCTGCACCCGGGGATGGCGTGGCCGATGCCCACGCGCACCTCGCGCGCCGCTACCTCGCCGCGTTCGGTCCGGCCTCGATCGACGACCTCGCGTCCTACGTCGGCCGTGGGCGCGGCGGCATCGGCATCTGGCGCGCCGCCATCGCGGCGCTCGGCGACGAGGCCATCACCCTGTCCGCCGCTGACGGCCGCGTCCTGCACGACCTCGCCGACGCACCACGCCCTCCCTCGGACACCATGGTCCCGCCCCGCCTCCTCGCCCGCTGGGACAGCGCCCTGCTCTCGCACGCCGCCTCGAAACGGCAGCGGATCATCGCCGACGAGGACCGTGACCGGGTGTTCAGCAAGAACGCCGACGTGCTGCCGACGATCCTCGTCGACGGGCGAGTGGCCGGGACGTGGGAGCTGCGACGCACCGCTGAGGCGGTGTCCATCATGCTCCGCCCGTTCCGTCGCCAGCCGCGCACGGTCACCGAAGCCACCGTCGCCGAGGGCGAGCGGCTGCTCGGTCTGATCGCACCCGATGCCGTGCGGCGCGAGGTCGTCGTCGCGCGACCGTAGAATCGGGCGAGATGTTGGTCTGCCCGAGCTGCGGAGAAGAGAATCCCGACCGCTTCCGCATGTGCGGCTTCTGCGGCACGCCGCTCGCGCCGCCGGCGCCCGCGCGCGAAGAGCGGCGCACCGTGACGATCGTGTTCAGCGACCTCCAGGGCTCGACGAAGCTCGGAGAGGCGCTCGACCCGGAGTCGGTCCGCGCCGTGATGACCCGCTACTTCGACACCATGACCGCCGACCTGAAGCGGCACGGCGCCACGATCGAGAAGTTCATCGGTGACGCGATCATGGCGGTCTTCGGCCTGCCGGTCGTCCACGAGGACGACGCGCTGCGCGCCGTCCGTGCCGCGCACGAGGCGCAGGCAAGCCTCGACCGGCTCAACGACGAGCTGGAGGCGACGTTCGGTGTGCGCCTGACGACGCGCACCGGCGTGTATTCCGGCGAAGTCGTGACGGGCGACGGCATCTCGAACCAGCGACTCGTGACCGGCGATACGGTGAACACCGCCGCGCGCCTCGAGCAGGCAGCCGGCCCGAACGAGATCCTCATTGGCGATCTCACGTACCGGCTCGTGCGCGATGCCGTCGCCGTCGAGCCGGTGCCACCGCTGGAGGTGAAGGGCAAGGCGCAGCCTCTTGCGGCATATCGGCTCTTGTCGGTCGGCACGTCGAGCGAAGGCTTCACCCGTCGCGAGGAATCGCCGTTCGTCGGACGCTCAGAGGAGCTCGCTCGGGTGCGCGCCACCTTCGCTGCGGCCGCCGCAGAGCATCGAGCTCGTGCTGCGATCGTCATCGGCGAGGCGGGTGTCGGGAAATCGCGGCTCATTGCGGAATCCATCGCGGCCGTCGCCCCCGGCACCACGGTCCTCCGCGGCCGCTGCCTGCCGTACGGCGACGGCATCACGTTCTGGCCCGTCATCATGGCCCTTCGAGCCGCCGCCGAGATCGCCGACGACGACACCGCCGCCGAAGGGATGGCGAAGCTCAGCGCCTTGACCGGCGACGAGGCGCTCGCTCACCGGCTCGGTTCGATCCTGGGATTCAACGCCCGACCCTTCGGCATCGACGAGCTCTTCTGGGCGATTCGTCGCTTCCTGGAGAGCCGGAGCACCGCCGCCGGTCCGGTCGTCCTGGTCATCGACGACATCCACTGGGCGGAGCGGACGCTCATCGACCTCATCGGCCATCTCCTCGACGAGGCCCGCGACGTCGGGATCGTCATCCTCTGCTCTGCGCGCCACGAGGTCCACGACCGGCACCGCGAATGGATCGATGCGGCCGATGCCACCATCGTCGACCTCCAGCCGCTCGGGGACGATGACGCGGCCGCGGTCATCGCCAACCTGCTCGGATCGACCGGCATCGACGCCGTGATTCGCGACCGCGTCGTGCGCGCCGCGGAGGGCAACCCGCTGTTCGTCGAGCAGCTCCTCTCGATGCTCGTCGACTCCGGCCACCTGCAGCGCGTCGAGGACGGCTGGGAGGCGACTGCTGACCTCGCCGAGCTCAGTGTGCCGCCCACGATCCAAGCGCTCGTGGCCGCACGGCTCGGGCTGCTGTCGGTCCCGGAGCGGGGCGTCGTCGAGCCGGCGTCGGTCATCGGTCTCGAGTTCGCCGAGGCCGCGGTGCAGGCGCTCGTCCCGGAGGCTATTGTCGCAGGCGTCCCCGGCCACCTCGACACCATCGCCGGCAAGCAGCTCGTCCGACGCCTCGAGGCGACCGAGCCCGACGACGCGATGTATCGCTTCCACCACATCCTCGTCCGCGACGCCGCCTACGGACAGATGCTGAAGCGCGTCCGCGCCGACCTCCACGTGGCCTTCGTCGGCTGGGCGGACCGGGTGAACCGCGAGCGCCACCGCGAGACGGAGTACGAGGAGATCCTCGGCTACCACCTCGAGCAGGCACACCGCTACCTCGGGGAGCTCGGCCCGTACGACGCGAAGGGCCGCCAGATCGGGCTGGATGCGGCGCGCCGGCTCGGCTCGGCCGGGCACAGGGCGATGGGCCGTGGCGACATGCCGGCGGCGGCGGCCTTGCTGGCACGCGCCGTCGACCGGGTGGATCCCTCGCCGGAGCGCGTCTCGCTGCTCGTCGATCTCGGCGAGGCCCTGACCGAGATCGGCTCGTTCGCCGACGCCGAGTCGACGCTCGCCACCGCGGTCGAGACGGCGGAGGAGCTCGGCGAAACGCGGCTCGCCGCGAAGGGCGGACTCATGCGGCTCGCGGCGCAGCTCTACACCGGCTCGGCGTCGCACTGGGGGACCGATGTCGACGACGCGGTCGCCGCGGCGCTCCCCATCTTCGACGCCCACGACGACCGGGACGGCCTGGCGCTCGCGTGGCGGCTGCGCTTCGGTCGCACCGGCATGGCCCTCGCGTTCGGCGAGGCGGCGCAGGCCGCCGAGCAGGTCGTGGCGCACGCGCGGGCGGCCGGCAACCACCGCTACGCGACGCGCGGCGCTTCCGGGTACGCGACCGCCGCGCTCCTCGGTCCCACGCCGGTGCGCGAGGCGATCGAACGGTGCACGCGGCTCCTCAGCGAGGTCGAGGGGGACCGGCGGACGTCGGCGTTCATCCGCGCGTCCCTTGCCCAGCTCATCGCCATGGACGGTCGCATCGACGAGGCGCGCGACGAGCTCGCGCACTCGGTGCTCCAGCTGCGCGAGCTGGGGTCAGCGGTCCTCGCCTCCTCGAGCTCGATCGACTCGGCCCAGATCGAGCTCCTGGCCGGCGACCTCGCAGCGGCAGAACGCCTCCTGCGCGCCGATCACGACGCGCTCGGCGCCATGGGGGAGCGCTATCTACTGGCCTCGGTGGACGGCAAGCTGGCGCGGGTGCTCTACACCCTCGACCGATTCGACGAGGCGCGCGTTCTCGTCGAGGGCGTCCGCGAGATGGCGATGGAGGACGACCTCGACGCCCAGGCGCTGTGGCGGTCGGTGCTCGCGATGCTCCTCGCCCGCGAGGGCCACGGCGACGAGGCCCTCCCCCTCGCCCAGGAGGCCGTGGCCCTGCGGCGCCGCTCGGATGCCCTCGTCTTCCTCGCCGATGCGCTCGACGACTTCGGGGAGGTCCTGCGCTTCACCGGGCACGACGACGAGTCACGCGCCGTGCGCACCGAGGCGCTGCGCACCTACGAGCGCAAGGGTGACGTCGTCAGCGCCGCCCGGACGCGGATCCTCCTCAGCTGACGCCGTCGACGGCCGATGGGCCGGCCGCGGCTACCAGCCGCGGACGACCCCGTTCGACCCGAGGATGACGGTCGCCTGGATGTCCTTGTCCGCGAGGCGAATCGGTTCGCCGTCGAGGCACGGGACGTTCTGCACGACGCCGTTGACGAAGGAGCACTGGGCGGTGATGAGCTCGAACGTCGTCCCGCCGTCGAAGAAGTGCACGAAGCGGATCTTCTTCTCGGTCATCCCGTTCGGGAGGTCCGAGAAGTCCCAGCGCATCGTGACCTCGAGACCGCCCGCCACCGGCAGGCCGTCCTTCACGTCGAGCTCGGACGCCTCGCCGAAGCAGGCGACGCCGAGCAGGTTGCGGCAGTTGGCGTACTGGTTCGCCGCCGTGGCCGTGAGGTCGCGCACGGTCACTTCGCCGGTATCGGTCAGGTAGACCTCCGTCCCGTGGCGGTTCGTCGTGCTCAGCGTGTCGAGGCCGGTCGAGAACGTGGTGAACTGCCCGATCGCATGGCCGCGCACGAGGTTCTCGTTGACGGCAAGCACTTCCGTCAGGACCGGCGCGGCTGAGGTGTTCTGGTACTGCGCCGGGGACGAGGTGGTCTGTCCGTCGAAGTTCGCGAACGCGGTGAACGTGAACGTCTGCGGGGTGCTCGGTGCCTGGTAGTAGAAGATCGCCCTGGCCGTCGCACCGGCCGCGAGCCCGTTGAACTGGCACACGGCGACGCCCGGCTCGCACGACCCGGTCGAGAACGCGGCAAGGAACGTGAGGGGAGTCGACGTGGCGCCGGTGATCCGGACGTTCTTCAGCGCGTTGCTCGTCCCGTTCTTCAGGTCGACGACGTAGGCGATGGGCAGGTTGACGGTGACCTCGAGCGGCGACGCCTGCGTCGACAGCGTGACCTTCGGGCTGACGGCGCCGACCTGCGCGGGAATGAGGGCGCTGAGCACGAGCCCGAGCGCGAGAAGCGCGCGGACCGCGGCACGGCGCGGCTGACGACGATGCATCGGACAGGGACCCCTCGATCTGTGCTCGGAGCGGCCGTGGGCACGGACCGCAGGAGTTCGAGCATAGGACCATCGGTCAAGTGGTACAGGACCACCGGCCCCGGACGACCGAAATCGATCAGTCGAGGAAGAGGCGCACCTCGAACGAGCCGGAGTCCAGCTCGGTCTCCATGCGCAGACCGGAACGGCGGAAGACCTTGAGCATCGGGGCGTTCTCGGCGAGCACGTCGGCGGTGAACCCGCGCAGGCCCTTGCGGCGCCCGAAGGCGACGAGCCGGTCCTGGAGGACGGACCCGAGGCCGCTCCCCTGCCAGGCCGGGTCGACCATGTAGGCGACGTCGGCCATGCCGCTGCTCGGGTCGACGTAGGCGCACGCCGACCCGACGATACGCTCCGCCTCGCGATCCCCGACGACCGCGGCGAACGCCATCTCGGTTTCGAATCCGACGCTCGACAGGTGCTGCGCCATCTCATCGGTCAGCGATCGCAGGCGGCGGAAGAACCGGGTTCGGACGTCCTCGTCGCGCATCCGGAAGAAGAGGTCCTGGAGCAGACCGGCGTCGCGAGCCAGCGTCGGACGGACCAGGATCTGCCGCCCATCGCGCAGCTCGGCCGCGTGCTCCTCACCGACCGGGTAGGCGACGCGGCTGCGGAGCTTCTGACCGGCGTCGAGGATCCCGAGCCCGACAGCCTCGGCAAGGAGGCGCTCGCGGTGATCGGGGTGCGCGATCTCGATCAGTGCCACCGCCCGCTCCGCGATCGACCGGCCATGGAGATACGCGATCCCGTACTCGGTGATGACCCAGTGGACGTCCCCGCGGGCGATCGCAACGGGCTCGTCGGGCTCGAGGCGCGTCCGGATCGTCGAGCTCCCGTCGGCAGCGGTCGAGGCGAGGCAGACCATCGCCTTGCCGCCCGGCGACGCCGCCGCGCCGCGATGGAAGGCGGTCTGCGCGGCGAGCCCGCCGTAGCGCTCGCCGGCCAGCCGCTCGGTGCACACCTGGCCCGCGAGGTCGACGCTGAACGCCTGGGTGACCGAGGCGAGCCGCGGAAGCGTCGCCAGCGTCGCGGGATCGGCGACGACCTCGATCGGAGCGAGCGTCGCGTCCGGGTTGCCGTCGAGCAGGTCGTAGAGACGCCGCGTGCCCATGGCCATCGATCCGACGATCGAACCGCCGAGCGCACCCGCGTCGAGCAGGTCGATGATCGGGTCGGTCAGGACGTCCGAGTGGATTCGCAGGCCGCGCCGCTCCCCGAGATAGCGAAGCAGCTCGTTCGGCACGCGTCCGAGGCCGACCTGGAGCGTGGCGCCATCGTCGACGAGGCGCGCCACGTAGCGCGCGATCTGTTCCGCCACTGCGCCGATGGGCGGATGCGTGTACTCGATGATCGGTTCGTCCACCTCGACGAAGGCGTCGATGCGGTCCACCGGGATCGTGGACGCCGGTCCGGTATGCGGCATCCGCGGGTTGACCTCGGCCACGATGCGCCCGGCCGCGAGCGCCGCGGCGCGCGTGATGTCGACCGAGACGCCGAGGCTGCAGGTCCCATCCGCGTCGGGCGGCCGGACCTGGACGAAGGCGACGTCGAGCTCGATACGACCCGCGTCGAGCAGGCGTGGGACGTCGGTGACCGACAGCGGAACGTACTCGACGCGGAGGCCGGGGTCGCGCAGGTCGCTGCCGACGAACCAGGTCCGATGGCGGAACTCGGTCGGGCCGGCCGCGGTCGCCGCGCGCGCGCCGTCGGTGAGGAAGTGGACGAGCTCGATCCCGGCCGGCGCATCCTGGCGTGCCGCCAGAGCGCCGAGCAGCCGTCGAGGGGTGGCGGAGGCGGATCCGACGAACACGCGCGCACCCGGGCGCACGCCGGCCACCGCCTCGTCGGCGGTCACGATACGGCTCCGCCAGTCGGTGGCCTCCGTCTCCACGGGGCCGATGATAGCGGTCGTCATCGGACGGGTCCGCGGCGCATCATTGCCCCGATGCGCACCATCCTCCACGCCGACCTCGATGCCTTCTACGCGAGCGTCGAGGTGCTCGATGACCCGAGCCTGCGGGGCAAGCCGGTGATCGTCGGCGGCAACCCCGGCGAGCGCGGGGTGGTCATGGCCGCCTCATACGAGGCTCGCGTCTTCGGGGTGCAGTCCGCGATGCCGCTGCGCACCGCGGCCCGCCGATGTCCGCAGGGCGTGTTCCTGCCGGGCCGCCCCGAGCGGTATCGCGAGCTGTCCGAGGAGGTCATGGCGATCTTCGCCTCGTATACGCCGCTCGTGGAGCCGATCAGCCTCGACGAGGCGTTCCTCGACGTGTCGGGGAGCACCGCCGCGTTCGGCGACGGCGAGACGATCGCGCGGGAGATCAAGCGCCGCGTGCTCGACGAGGTGGGGCTCGTCGTGTCGGTCGGCGTGGCGACGAACAAGCTGTGCGCGAAGGTCGCGTCCGACCTGCGCAAGCCCGATGCGCTCGTCGTCGTACCACCGGGCGGCGAGGCGGAGTTCCTCGCCCCGCTCCCGATTCGCCGGCTGTGGGGCGTAGGCCCCCAGGCCCAGGCCGCCCTCGCCGACTACGGGGTGACGACGATCGGCCAGCTGGCGGCCCTCGCGCCCGGCACGCTGCATCGCCGCTTCGGCAAGCACGGCGACGACCTGTCCGCTCGAGCGCGCGGGATCGACCCCGGCACCGTCTCGACGATGCAGGCGCCGAAGTCGGTGGGGCATGAGCACACGTTCGGCTCCGACACGCGGGACCGATCGCGGCTGACCGCCACGCTCCTTGACCTTGCCGAGTCGGTCGGGAGCCGCCTGCGGCACCACGACCTCGCCGCGCGCGCCGTCCAGCTCAAGCTGCGCTACGAGGGCTTCGAGACGCTCACCCGCCAGGCGCCCCTGCCGCGCCAGACGCGAGAGTCGGAGCCGCTGTACGCGACGGCGCTGGCGCTGCTCGACAAGACGCTCGTGGAAGGGCGCGGCGTGCGGCTCATCGGCCTGACCGCGATCTCCCTGACCGACGCCCAACAGCTCACGCTGTTCGATGACGGCGACCGCCAGGATCGGCTGGCCCGATCGATCGATGCCGTTCGCGGCCGGTTCGGCGACCGTGCGATCACCCGCGCCCGTCTCCTGCGCGAACGTCCCGCGCGTCGCTTCGACTTCGGCGAGCGGCCGACCGCACCGGAACCGGAGGTCGTGGAGCGCGTGCGCGCGCACCCCGTCGAGGAGCCGCCCCCGGACGTCGATCCCGACGCTTGACGTTCGAACATGCGTTCGATATGCTGCGACCAGGTGAATGGAACACCTGTTCGAGTGCCCGAGCAGGATCCCGCAATCTGAAGGAGCATCCGCATGGCACTCGTCCACGTTCCCCCCGTCGAAGCGCGCGTCCGCTGGGACCGCGGCGCCGATCGTCCCGCCGAGATCAGCTGGCCGGGACATCACCTCCGCGTGACCGATCTCGACGCCGTCCGCGACGAACGCGCCGCCTACCCGGCCGAGCGCGGACCGCGCGTCACGCTCGTCCTGCGCACCGACGACGGCGGCCGTGCCGCGGTGGTCTTCGACGGACGCAGGCGCCGCTGGTTCCTCGACGCGGTCGAGCCCGCCGCCTGATCGAACCCGGCCTGAGGTCCCCCTGGGCGCCGCGGCCTACAATCCACCCGGCGTCGTCCGGGCCGAGCCGGCTGCGGGGCGCCCGCAGGCGAGGGCCGCCGACGACATGGAGACGCGCCTGGCCGACCTGTCGGTCGCCGATCTCGTCGCCCGCCTCGCGACGCACGACCCGATCCCCGGCGGTGGCAGCGCCTCCGCACTGACCGGCGCCATGGCCGCCGCGCTCGTCCAGATGGTCGTCGAGCTGACGCGCGGCCGTCCGGCGGCCGAGGGACGCGAGGACGAGCTGACCGAGATCGGCGTCGCGGCCGCCGGCTTCCAGTCCGAGCTCGTGCGCCTCGCCGAGGTCGACGCCGCCGCCTACCGGACCGTGCTCGATGCCCGGCGCCTGCCGCGCGAAACCGAGCGCGACCGCGAGGCGCGCCGCGTCCAGGTCGACGCCGCCACCCGCGAGGCGATCCGGGCGCCGATGGCCACGGCCGATCGCGCATCACGTGTCCTCGATATCGCCTGGCGCCTCGCCCCCATCGGCAACCGCAATGCGATCAGCGACGTCGGCGTCGGCGCCGAGCTGGCGGCCGCCGCCATCCGCGGCGCGCTGCTCAACGTCGAGATCAACCTCCCGTACCTTCCCGAGGACGACGCGCTGCGCCCCGACGCCGAGGGGCTGGTCCGCGAGCTGCGAGGCGGCCTCGACCGTCGTGAGCGCGAGATCCGCGCGGCGGTCGCCGAGCGGCTGGCGTGAGCGCGCGCCTGCTCGACGGGCGGGATCTCGCATCGCATCTCCGCCGGGAGCTGCAGCATCGCGTGGATCGGCTCGTCGACCCCGAGGCCGAGGAACGCCCCACGCTCGCGATCATCCGCGACCGGACGAGCCAGGCGGCCGCGCTCTACGCCGGCGGCCTCGAACGAGCGGCCCGTGCCGTCGGCATCGCGACCCGCCTCGTCGAGACGGATGCCGGCGGCCCGCCGATGGACGGCACGATCGACGCCCTCAACCGCGACCCGCTCGTCGCGGGCATCGTGATCGCCCAGCCCTTCGCGGACGTCGCGGAGGGCCGTCGCCTCGTCGAGCTCCTCGACCCGGGCAAGGACGTCGACGGTGCCACCCCGACGAACGCCGGCCGCCTTGCCCGTGGCGAGCCGGCGCACGTCCCCGCCACCGCGCTTGCCGTCATCGCCATCCTCGAGGCCGCCGGCGTCGAGATCCCCGGCCGGCGCGCAGTCATCGTCGGGCGATCGGCCGTGGTCGGCCGGCCGGTCGCGTCCCTCCTGCTCGCCCGCGACGCCACGGTCGTCATCTGCCACCGCGCGACGCGCAACCTCGCGCGTGAGACGCGACGCGCGGACGTCCTCGTGGCGGCGGCCGGCTCACCGCGGCTCATCCGGCCCGAGATGGTGAACCGCTCCGCGATCATCGTCGACTGCGGGATCAACGCCGTCGACGGACAGATCGTCGGCGACGTCGACACCGAGGCCGTCGCCCCGGTCGTCCGCGCCATCACCCCGGTGCCCGGCGGCGTCGGCCCGGTGACCCCGATGATGGTTCTCCGCCAGACCGTCGAGACCGCGGAACGCGCCGCCCGCTGAGTCAGCCCGCCGGGTCAGCCCGCCGGCCTCAGCCCGCGCCGAGGACGTCCGGCGCGATCATCTCCGTCACGGGCACGGAGCCGTCGATGAAGCCGAGCCGCTCCATCGTCGCGGCCGCCGACTCCCAGGCGTCCCCGTCGACGACGCCGTCGCCGAACCCGTCGCCGGCCCACAGCTCGACGGTCGCGTCGAGCACGGCGCGCGCGAGATCGGGATCCTCCGCGATGGTCGGAACCTCGGCCTCGGCCGCAGCGAACCCGAGGTCCGGGTCGTCGAGCACGGCTGCCTGCGCGGCGGCGACGGCCTGCGCGAACGCGCGCACGAGCTCCGGGTCGTCGGCAAGCAGGTCGTCACCGGCGATCACCCCAGGCCCCGGCAGCGGCACGACCTCGTCGAGGGTGAGCGTCGCCACGTCGATCCCGCGGTCGGCCGCGCGGAGCGTGTCGTTGTTGCGAAACCCGGTCACGAGATCCACGTCGCCGTTCACCAGGCCGTCGACCTGGTTGAACTGCGGATACTCGCGGATCGTGACGTCGGACTCGGTCAGCCCGCCGGCATCGAGCAGGGCGAGGAGCGCGTGCCACGACGAACCGAACCGCCCGGGCGTTCCGATCGACAGCCCTGCGAGATCGGCCGGATCCTCCGGCACCGTCCCCGACGGCCCGATCAGGGCGACCGGGAAGGCCTGGTAGAGCGTGGAGACGTACCGGATCGGGATGCCGGCCGTGCGGGCGATCATCACGTCGGTCGCGTCCGCAACGCCGAACTGCGCCTCGCCGCTCGCCACGAGGCGCTGGACGTCCGGCGCCTGGGCATGCTCGATCGTCACCTCGAGGCCCGCATCGGCGAAGAAGCCTTCGCGCTGGGCGACGTAGAACGGCGCGAATTGGACGTCCGGCCGGTAGCCGAGGAGGAGTCGAACCGCGCGGAGCGGCTCGCCGGCGGTCGCCGTGCCGGTGGAGCCGGCCGGGCTGCAGGCGACGGCCAGCATCGCCAGGAGGACGAGCGGAGCGATCAGGCGGGGAAGACGCATCGGGGATCCTTTCATCGGGGGACGAGGCGCCGCTCGACGAGCACGACCAGGCCGTAGAAGACGAGGCCGATGATCGCGAGCGCGCCGAGAGCGACGAACATGAGCGGGGTGTCGAACAGCCCCTGGTTGGCGATGTTGATGAGCACGCCGAGACCGGCGCTGGCACCCGCCCACTCGGCGACGACGGCGCCGATGACCGCGAGCGTGACCCCCACGCGCAGGCCTCCGAACAGGACCGGCAGCGCCGACGGGATCTCGAGCAGCCGGGTGCGCTGCGCCGACGTCGCGCCCAGCGAGCGAAGCATCTCGTCGAGCTGCGGGTCGGTGGAGCGGATCCCGACCATCGTGGCGATGGCGATCGGGAAGAAGACGATGAGCCCGCAGATGACGACACGCGCCAGCAGCCCACCGCCGAACCAGATGTCGAGCAGCGGGGCCAGCGCCAGGATCGGGACGGCCTGCGCCGCCACGAGGTACGGGGAGAGGACGCGTTCGACGAGCACGCTCTTGCCGAGCGCGATCCCGGTCAGGACGGCGACGGTGGCACCGGCGACGAAGCCGAGGACGACTTCGAGGAGCGTCACCCCGACGTGCTCCCAGAGCACGCCCGAGCCGATCGCTCGCGCCGCGCGCTCGAGCACCACCTCGGGCGCCGGCAGGATGTAGTCGGGATAGCCACCGACGAGGGTGACGACCTTCCACAGGGCGAGGAAGACGAGGCCGCTCACGACGGCACTCCCAAGGCGTCTCATCTCACCGGCTCCCCGGCGCGGGCATCCGTCCACGGGCGCAGCTCGTCGGCGTGCGCGGCCGCCAGCGCGGCGCGGATCCTGGCGGCGAGCTCGGCGGCCCGCGGGTCTCCCGCCAGCTCGACCGGGCGGGGCCGCGGCAGGTCGACCTCCACCACGGTCGCCACCCGGCCGGGCCGTGGCGTCATGACCACGACGCGGTCGGCGAGGGTCAGCGCCTCGGGGACACTGTGGGTGACGAGCACGACCGTTCGTCGTCGGTCGAGCCACAGCCGCTGGAGCTCCGCGTCGAAGGCCTCGCGGGTCAGGGCGTCGAGCGCGCTGAACGGCTCGTCGAGGAGGAGGACCGGCGGATCGGTGATGAGCGCCCGCGCCAGGGCGGCACGCTGAGCCATGCCCCCGGACAGCTCGCGGGGCCGAAGGTGCCCGGCGCTCTCCAGCCCCACCCGGGCGAGCGCGTCACCGGCGCGCTGACGGCGCTCACGCGCCGGGATCGCGGCCAGCTCGAGCGGCATGCCGACGTTATCGAGCGTCGACCGCCACGGAACGAGGCGTGGCTGCTGAAATGCCAGGCCAACCCGACCGTCGCCGGCTCGCGGCTCGTGACCCCCGACCAGCACCGTGCCGGCCGTCGGGTCGAGCAGGCCGGCGAGCAGCCGCAGCAGGGTCGACTTGCCGCACCCGTTCGGGCCGATGACGGCGGTGAACGAGCCCGCCTCGACCACCATGTCGAGCCCGGCGAGCGCCTCGAGCGTCCCGGAGGGCACCGCGAAGCGCACGCCGACGCCGGTGAGGCGCAGGTCGAGGCCTTCGCGATGCTGCGGATCGGTGGCGGGAAGGGCGGTCATCGGGCTCCGTGCGGCTGGCAGCGTCACGGGGCGGTCCGGGACGGCGCCCTGGCCGTCATCCGGCGACCGCGGGCTCCTGGCCCGGCAGCCTGCCGCGAAACGGACGCGACGCGTCACGGTCGTCTTCTCCCATCCGGACTGTGACCGTCGGCCCTGTCTGCCCCGGCGCGTGCCGGGGATCAGGTCGGCCGCGTCGGTCGTGATGACCGATGCGGTTCGCGGGCTGGCCCCGATGCGGAGCCGACCGCCGGTGGGGAGTTGCACCCCGCCCCGAAGACGAATTGGCGATGTTCGGTTGCGTCGATCGTGGCACGCGCGGCCATCGGCCGCAAGGCGGCGGCCGAGCCGTCGATCAGGTGGCGGACGACCGGCGCCGCTTCGCCAGCCACCAGCGCACGACGACGAACGCCACCACCGCCAGCACGCCGAGGTAGATGACGTATTCGTACGGCTTCAACGCGGCTTCGATCTGCGGGTAGTTCTCGCCGACGACGAACCCCGCGTAGATGAGCGCCGCGTTCCACGGCAGCGAGCCGAGGGTGCTGAACAGGACGAAGCGACCGAGCGGCATGCGGCTGATGCCGGCCGGGTAGCTCACGAACGTGCGGACCAACGGGACCATCCGGCCGAGGAACACCGCCCAGCTGCCCCAGCGGCCGAACCAGCGGTCGGCGCGGTCGAGGTCCTCGGCGCCGATGCCGACGTAGCGTCCGTAGCGATCGAGCAGCGGACGCCCGCCCCACGCCCCGATGGCGTAGCCCACGAGCGCGCCGACCAGGCTGCCGACGGTCGCCAGCAGCACGGCGAGCGGGATGTTCCAGGCAAGGCCGGTGAGCGGCTCGACGATCGATGGGTCGAGCGTCGACTGGCTGACCTTCCACCCGGCCATCGGCAGGATGACCTCGGACGGGATGGGCGCCACGATCGTCTCGAGCGCGACGGCCACGGCGACGCCCACGTAGCCCACGGCGTCGTACATCTGGAGGATGAACGGGATGACCTCACGGTCGATGAAGTCGAGCAGCGATCAGCCCTCGCTCGGCTCGGTCGGGGGCGAAGCGGCCGCCGGCTGGCGACGCGGAACCGCCACCCGTCGCTGCCGGCCGGCGCGCCGTGCCGCGGCCTCGGCGGCGTCCCGGGCTCGCGCGCGCTCGTCGACCCGCAGGACATGGATGGCCACGAGGATCGAGAGGAGCGCGCCCCCGGCGATCCATCCGCCGAGGACGTCCATGGGGTAGTGCGCGCCGAGGTAGATCCGGGTGGCGCTGATGGCACCGATGAGCACCACCGCCACGCCGTACGCGATCATCCCCTGCCGGACGTCATGGGCAAGGCGCGCGACGCAGAACGCGGCGATGCCGTAGAGGACGGTGGCGCGCAGCGCATGGCCGGCCGGGAAATCGGCGAGATCGTCGAGGCCGATGTCGTTGACGTTGAAGATGGCGGCGACGAGGGTGGGGAGGCTGATCGCCTCGGCCGACACGAAGTACTTCAGCGCCCACTCCATCGGGAAGCAGAGGGTGCCGAGCGCCAGGAGCACCGCAAGGTCCCGACGGCCGCGGGCGAGTGCGAGCAGCCCCAGGGCGGCGAACGCGAGGGCGACGAACCAGCCGGAGCCGAGCGCGCTGATGGCGACGATGAGACCCTCGAGGGGTGGCACGTTGACCTCGACCCATCCCTGGACGGAGCTGACGGTGCGCATCAGCCACTCCTCGGGCTCGGTGTGATTCGTGGTGCGCTTCAGCATCACGAGCCAGAAGAGGGCCGGGAGGGCGATCACCGCCAGCAGGAACGCGGCGGCGGGGCTGGGGACGGCGCCCCCGAGGCGATGCGCCGCGTCGTCCTCGACGACGAGGCGGCTCATGGGATCCGGCAGCCGTCGCACGGTGCGTAGTATAGGGACCGATGCCGCCGCTCCAGCTCACCGGCCGGGACCTCACCATCGACGGCGTCGTCGAGGTCGCTCGCGGCCGGCGCGCCGTCGAGCTCCACCCCGATGCCGCCGATCGCATGCGGGCATCCCGCGCCGTCATCGAGCGCATCGTCGCCGACGGCGCCACCGCCTACGGGGTCACGACCGGCTTCGGCGACCTCGCGGACGTCCGGATCGACCCGTCGCGAACCGCGGAGCTGCAGCGCAACCTCGTCCGCTCGCACGCGGCGGGCGTCGGGGACCCGTTGCCCGATGACGTGGTGCGCGCGATGCTCCTCCTCCGCGCCAATGCGCTGGCGGTCGGCCTGTCCGGCGTGCGGGTCGAGGTCGTCGAGCTGCTGCTCGGCATGCTGAACGCCGCGGTGCACCCGGTCGTGCCGTCGCGCGGCAGCCTCGGCGCCTCGGGTGACCTCGCGCCGCTCGCCCACCTCGCGCTCGTCGTCATCGGCGAAGGCGAGGCCTCGGTGGACGGAGCGGGCCCCGGCCCCGGTGCCGATGCGCTGGCCCGCGCCGGCCTGCGACCGGTGGACCTCGCGGCCAAGGAGGGGCTCGCGCTCCTCAACGGCACCCAGCTCATGTCGGCCATCGGCGCGCTCGGCCACCACGACGCCCTGCGGCTGGCGATCAGCGCGGACGTCATCGGCGCCATGAGCCTCGACGCCATGCTCGGCACCGGCGCCGCCTTCGACGCGCGCCTCGTGGCGGCCCGTCCGCATCCCGGCCAGGTCGTCGTCGCCCGCCATCTTCGCGCGCTCCTCGCCGACTCCGAGATCTGGAGCTCGCACCGCACCGACACCGAGCATCGCGTGCAGGACGCCTACAGCCTGCGCTGCATGCCGCAGGTCCACGGCGCTGCCCGCGACGTCCTCGCCGAGCTCGAGCGGGTCCTGGCCATCGAGCTCAACGCGGCGACGGACAACCCGCTCGTCTTCCCGACCGGCGAGGTCATCAGCGGCGGGAACTTCCACGGCGAGCCGCTCGCCCTGGCGCTCGACTACGCGACGATGGCAGTCACCGAGCTCGCCTCGATCTCGGAGCGACGGACGGCGCGTCTCGTGGACCCGCACCTCTCCGGCGGCCTCCCCGCCTTCCTCACCGAGCAGCCCGGCATGGAGTCGGGGCTGATGATCGCCCACTACACGGCGGCCGCCCTCGTGAACGAGCTCCAATCGCTCAGTCATCCCTCGTCCGTGGACACGATTCCGACGAGCGCGAACCAGGAGGACCACGTGAGCATGGGCGGGACCGCCGCGCTCCAGCTGGCCGCCGCGGTCGACCGCGCCGAGCAGGTGCTCGCCATCGAGGCGCTGTGCGCCGCCCAGGGCCTCGACTTCCGCGCACCGATGCGACCGGGCACGGGTGTCGCCGCCGTCCACGCCGCCATCCGATCGCGCCTGCCGCATCGCACTGCCGATGCCCCGCCGTCACCCGAGATCGCGACGATGCGCGCCCTGCTCCACGCCGGCGATCTCCTCGCCAACGCCGCCACCTCGGCCGCACACGCTCCCGATGCCTGAGCTGACGTTCAGCCTCGTCGACGAGGCGACGTTCGACGAGATCCCCGACCCGGCGCGGCCCGGCGCGCGCTGCCGGACCTGCGATTACTGGGAACGGATCGATGGCGGCCGTGACGCTCCCGAGGCGGATGCGCCGGACGCGGTGCAGCGCGCGAACCTGAAGCGCCAGCGCCTCCTCGCCGGCCGGGCAGCCGCCGGCTCGTACGCGATGCTTGCCCACGCCACGGATGCCGCGGCGCGCACCGCCGTCGGCTACGCCCAGTTCGGGCCGCTGAGCGCCTACCCGCGCGCGCTGTCGATCCGCGAGCGGTACCCCGAGCTCCCCGAGTCACCGGCCCCGTGGGTGGTCACCTGCCTCCAGGTGGTCGGCGGTGCGGCCGATGCGCCGACTCGCAGCGCCTGGGGCGTCGCCCTGCTCGAGGCGGTGTGCGACGAGCTCGACCGGCGCGGCATCACGGCCCTCGAGGCCTACCCGGAGGTCGTGGCCGATGCCTGGCTGCCGTCGACCGGCCCGATCGAGGTCTACGAGGCCGCCGGCTTCGAGCGCGCCGCCGGCGACGACCGCTTCCCGGTCCTGCGACGCGAGCTGTCCGGCGAGACGGATGCCGAGGTCTGGTCGGACCTGCTGCGCGCCTCT
>DASVFG010000037.1:0-4345 GCA_036380155.1 Candidatus Limnocylindria bacterium | reverse complement strand
GCGCTCGGCGACATGAACCGCTACGTCGACTACTACCGCGACATCCTCGGCTTCGCGCAGCTCATCCATTACGACGACAAGGTGATCCACACCGACTACTCGGCGCTGATGAGCAAGGTGATGACGAACGGGAACGGCCGCATCAAGTTCCCGATCAACGAGCCCGCGGCCGGCAAGAAGAAGAGCCAGATCCAGGAGTTCCTCGACTACTACCTCGACGCGGGGACCCAGCACATGGCGCTGCGCACCGAGGACATCGTCGGCACCGTCCGCGCGCTCCGCGAGCGTGGCGTCGAGTTCCTCGGCATGCCGCATGCGTACTACGAGACGCTCCCCGACCGGGTCGGCGACGTCGGCGTGCCGATCGACACGCTCGAGGAGCTCGGCATCGAGGCCGATCGCGACGAGGAGGGGTATCTCCTCCAGATCTTCACCCGCCCGGTGCAGGATCGCCCGACCTTCTTCTTCGAGATCATCGAACGCCACGGCAGCCGCGGCTTCGGGGTCGGCAACTTCAAGGCGCTGTTCGAGGCGATCGAGATCGAGCAGGCGCGGCGGGGCAATCTCTGATGGCCGGCACGGCGAACACGAGGACGGGCCGGTGGGCGCCCTCAATCCTTTCGACGACGAACCCGGCACGCTGACCCGTCGCACCCGGAACCTCGCGCTCGTCCTGATCATCGGTCTGCTCGCGCTCGGATCGGCCGTCTGGACCTTCCGGTCGACATGGATGACCGCGCGGGACACGGGTCCTTTCACCGGAACTGTCGCGCCGTCGGCGTCGCCGACAGCGGCCGTGGTCCCGACCCCGGGTCCGACCCCGACCCCGATCCCGACTCCGGCCATCACCGATCCGGCTGTCCTGGTGGCCGGGCACCCGTATGCCAATGCACGCGAGATCGTTGGCAAGATCGCCCGATCGCCAGGCGTCACCACGACCGAGGCGCTGGCCATCGCGGGGGAGCTCGCGACGCTCCTCGAGACAAGCAACGGCGAGCCATACGAGCGCCTGCGAATCGAGGTCCGCCAGCAGCATCCGAACGGCTTTCGCATCGAGGTCACTGGGCGCGTTGCGGGTGCCGGGTGGTCGGACGACCTGCGGCTGCACGGTCCGCTCGGTGGCATCCGATTCGGCGAGGGTAAACACGGTCCTCAGCGCAGGTACGCGATCCCCGATGCGGTCATTCCGGCGCTGGACCGATTGGCCTCAACGCATCCGGAGGTGGCGGCGCTGCGCCCTACGTACTCCGATCCGGTCGTGGCCGAGTGGGATGCCGACCGACCGGGCATCTACACGGTCAGGTTCGGGCGCGGCGGCTGCGATGTTCCCGCGACCAGCGGCCGGCCGATCGCGCGTGCCTGTACGTCGTTCGTGCTCGTCACCGTGGATGCGCGCCACGGTGTCGTCATCGGCGTGGCGTACGAGGTCACTCCGGTCTGAACGGCCGCATCGGGTAGCATCGGCGGTCCATGAGCACGAACAAGCTGCCAACGCAGGCCGAGGACTTTCCCGCCTGGTACGTCGAGGTCGTGAAGCGCGCCGACCTGGCGGAGCACGGCCCGGCCAAGGGCTCGATGATCATCAAGCCCCACGGTTACGCGATCTGGGAGCTGACCCAGCGCGCGCTCGACGATCGGTTCAAGGCGACCGGCCACCAGAACCTCTACTTCCCGCTGCTCATCCCGATGAGCCTGCTCGAGAAGGAGGCGGAGCACGTCGAGGGCTTCGCGCCGCAGGTGGCCGTCGTCACCCACGGCGGCGGCGAGAAGCTCGAGGAGCCGCTCGCCATCCGACCGACATCGGAAGCGATCATCTGGTCCACCTACAAGCGCTGGATCCAGAGCTACCGCGACCTGCCGCTGCTCTACAACCAGTGGGCGAACGTCCTGCGCTGGGAGATGCGCACCCGCCTCTTCCTGCGCACCAGTGAGTTCCTCTGGCAGGAGGGCCACACCGCGCACGCCACCGCCGAGGAGGCGACTGCGGAGGCGCTCCAGATGCTCGACGTGTACCGCGAGGTCGCGGAGGACGTGCTCGGCATCCCCGTCCACCGCGGCCGCAAGTCGGCGGGCGAGCGGTTCCCGGGCGCGGTCGAGACGTACTGCATCGAGGGGCTCATGCGCGATACGAAGGCCCTCCAGTGCGGGACCTCGCACTTCCTCGGGCAGAACTTCGCGAAGGCCTACGACGTGACGTTCCTCAACGCCGCCGGCGAATCGGAGTTCGCGTGGGCCACCTCCTGGGGCTTCAGCACCCGCATGGTAGGCGGCACGATCATGGCGAACGGCGACGACGCCGGCCTCCGGCTGCCACCCTCGGTGGCGCCCATCCAGGTCGTCATCGTGCCGATCTTCCGCACCGATGAAGAGCGTGCGTCGGTGATCAACGTGGCCGATGGCCTGCGACGAGACCTCGCCGCCGCCGGCGTCCGCGTCCGGCTCGACGATCGCGACCAGTACCGGCCGGGTTTCAAGTACGCGGAGTGGGAGCTGAAGGGCGTCCCGGTCCGGGTCGAGCTCGGCCCGCGCGATATGGCCGCCGGCAGGGCGGTGGTCGCCAGCCGGCTCGGTGGCGACAAGGAGGAGGTCGCGCTCGACACGCTGGCCGCCGGCATGGCCGATCGGCTCCGCGCCGTGCAGCGCTCCCTCTATGCCGATGCGCTCGCGTTCCGCGACGCGAACTCGCACGAGATCGAGTCGTGGGACGGATTCGTGACCGGTGTCACCGAGCAGGGCGGCTTCTGGACCGGCCCGTGGTGCGGCGACGCCGCCTGCGAGGCCGAGATCAGCACTGCCACGAAGGCCACGATCCGCTTCCTCCCGCTCGAGACGCGCGACCCGGGAGGACCGTGCATGCACTGCGGCAAGCCGGGCACCGAGGTCGCGACCTGGGCACGCGCGTACTGACCGATGCGCGCCGCGCGGCCCCGATGAACGCTGCCAACGCCGGACTGGTCGGGCTGCCCGAGATCCGGGCCGCCGCCGATCGCATCCGCGGCGTGGCGACGCGGACACCGCTCCTGCGCTGGGACGACACGACCTGGCTGAAGCCCGAGTCGCTCCAGCCCGTCGGCGCATTCAAGATGCGCGGCGCGTACAACAAGCTCGCCTCGCTCACGGACGCGGAGCGCGCCCGGGGTGTGGTGACGTACTCGTCCGGCAACCACGCGCAGGCGGTGGCGCGCGCCGCACGGCTGCTGGGCGCGAAGGCGGTCATCTGCATGCCGTCGGATGCGCCCCGCGTGAAGATCGAGGGCGTCGAGCGCGATGGCGCCGAGATCCAGTTCACCGGTCCGGACTCGGAAGAACGGCACGCGTTGGCGCTCCGCCTCGTCGAGGAGCGCGGCCTCGTCATGGTGGAGCCGTACGACGACCCGGCGATCATCGCGGGACAGGGAACGATCGGCCTCGAGATCGTCGAGGACCTGCCAGAGGTGACGAGCGTCCTCGTCCCGGTCTCGGGCGGTGGGCTGTCGGCTGGCGTCGCGACGGCCATCAAGGCCCTCCGGCCGGAGACTCGCGTCATCGGCGTCGAGCCGGAGCTCGCGGCCGATGCGAAGGCATCGCTCGAGTCCGGCGAGCTCGTGACGTGGACGGCGGACGAGACCGGCCGCACGATGGCCGACGGCCTGCGCACGAACTCGCTCGGTCCGCTGCCGTTCCTCCATCTCCGCGCCTTCCTCGACGAGATCGTCACCGTCACCGAGGACGAGATGGCCGAGGCGATGCGGCAGCTCGCGCATCGCGCGCGGCTCGTCGTCGAACCGTCCGGCGCCGCCGCCATGGCCGCCCATCTGCCGGGCCACGTTCCGCGTCCCGGCGGCGACGACGCGCGCGTCGTGATCCTCAGCGGTGGGAACGTCGACCCGGATCTCTTCCGGCGGATCCTGGCGGGTGGCTGACGGACGCACGTACCTCGAGACGGATCGGCTTCGTCTCCGGGAGTTCACGACCGACGACGTCGAGCACATCGTCGAGCTCGACAGCGATCCGGAGGTCATGCGCTGGATCAACGGCGGCCACCCGACGCCACGGGAGGTCGTGGTGAACGAGGTGCTTCCGGCGTGGCTCGCCTACTACGCGCGTGGCCCGCACTACGGCTTCTGGGCGGTGGAGGAGCGCGCGACCGGTCGGTTCGTCGGCTGGTTCCACCTGCGCCCGGAGCGGGACGGCGGCGATCCGCGCGAGCCGGAGCTCGGCTACCGCTTCCGGCGCGAGGCCTGGGGGAAGGGGTACGCCACCGAGGGATCCCGCGCGCTGATCGACAGGGCGTTCGAGGAGACCGACGCCACGCGGGTGTGGGCGTCCACGATGGTGCTCAACACCGGCTCACAGCGCGTCATGG
>DASVFG010000036.1:0-27531 GCA_036380155.1 Candidatus Limnocylindria bacterium | reverse complement strand
GGCGGGTCCGCGTCGTAGACATAGCAGCGCGCGGTGTCGCCGAAGATCGTCGTCATGCGGCCCTCGTTCGCGCGCAGCCAGGCGAAGAGCGCGGGCTCGAGGCCGACCTTCCCGAACCCCTCGAGCAGGACGACGGCGAAGGGGGCGCCGTCGCCGCCGACCTGGCGCCGGCGCGCCTGGGTGGCCTCGAAGTCGCGCAGCTCCTTGTCGAGGATGCCACCGAGCACGATGCCGGCGACGCCCATCGCCCGCGCCCGGGTGAGCGTCTCGGCCGATGCGCGCGACCCACCCACCACGATCTTCCCGGTGGCGCCGATGTCGATCAGCGAGGCCCGCAGCTCCTCGCCCGGATCGTGGACGGCCACCCGCAGCTCGCCGTGGACCGCGCCGCCGCTGCCCCCGACGCCCTGGAGCATCGCTCCGCTGACCTCGAGGTCGACGGCGTCCGGAGCAACGCCGACCACCTCGCCACGCACGTGGCCGACGATCGGGTCGCTGCCACGCAGCGGCGCGACGAGCGCCGTCCCGTCGTCGCGGTCGTAGCCGAGGAAGAGGACGTGGTGCGGCGCACGAACGGTGCGGCCACCCGGTGCGGCGGCGAGCGTCGTCCCCGCGTCGACGATGTCGCCCGGCGCCACGGCCAGGCGCTCCGCCGCCTCGGCAGGCGTGAGGCGCAGGCGCGCGGCGATCGGGACCGTGACCCCGGCTCCCGGCGGTCGGCGGGTGGCGAGGACCTCGGCCGGCTCGACGGCATGACCGACCTCCACCATCGGGACGGCGCCGATCGGCAGCCGCACGCGGTGCAGGACGCTCACGAGACACGCTCCACGCCGCCGGCGGGCTCGCGCGCCATGGCCTCGCGCCACGAGGCGAGGACCGCCCGTCGGTCGTCGCCGCGCCGTGGCAGGACGATCGGCGAGCCGCGCGCATCGAGCACGAGACCGATCGACCCGCCGGTCACCTGCGCCACGATCCGCGGCGAGCGTCGCGGGGCGCCGAGCGAGACGCCCTCGCCGAGCTCGATGGTGACCTCCGCGTCCTGCCCGCGGCCGAGCGGAACGATCTGCAGCTGGCCGTGGCGGACCTCGATGGGTGCCTGGCTCGGCCACCCGCTGCGATGGACCGTCACCCGCATCGCCGGGCTGCCGGCCTCACCGCCGCGGGTGACGACCGCGGTCCCGAGCGGGGCGAGCAGGTCGTCGGCGAGGAGCGCCATGCCCTCCCCGATCTCGTCGTCCGGCAGCGACCCGAGCGGCCCGAGAAGCGAGCCGGCATCCACGGCCAGCTGCGTCACACCGATCGGTCGCACGGCATCGAGCAAAATGCGCGCCGCCTGCGCCGGCGTCGGTGCGGCCGCGATGGTCGAGCCGCAGCCCACGACGAGATCGAGCCCGACCGGTGCGCCGTCCTCGAACAGGCCGGCGATCGCGACCCGCGCCGCGGCCTGCGTGGCGGCGAGCTCCTCCCCCGTCTCCGGGAGCGTCGCCGGCCGCGCCCGGAGGGTGGCGAGGAGATCGGCGACGACCGCTTCGTCGCCTCCGTCGCCGGCCAGCCGGCTCACCCGCGCGGCGGCACCCGGCAGGCGGCCGACGCCGGCGAGACCGCCGGTGCCATGGATCCGGCTCACGACCGACCCGTCGGGCTCCGCGATCGCGCGGACCGCCCCGCGCGCCCCGACGTCGACAGCCAGGACACGGAGGCCGCTCGATGCCGCAAGGGTGGCAACCGCCCGCGGCAGTGCCATCGCCGACAGGTGGCTGGCCTCGTCGGTGGCGAGCACGCGGCGGAGGAGCTGCTGGAGCTCGTCGCGCAGCGGCACCGGATCGTCCCGGCGCGCATCGGGGCGCACGTTCGGCACGATCGTGACCGCCCCGGGCTCGAAGAGGTCGCGGGCTTCGTCGGCAAGATCGGCCGCGCCCGCCCACAGGATCGGCCCCGAGCCGGTGCGCCGCGCCGCCGCCACGAGCGACATCGCCTCGCGCGCGCGGGCGCTGCGCGTCCCGTCGAACCCGCCCGCGAGGAGCCAGCCATCGGCCTCCACCGCCTGGAGGACGGCCAGGCGGTTCGCGAGCGAGCGGCCGTCGTCGAGGGTGACGAGCTCGGCGACCTCCCAGCCGGCCGCTTCGGCCGCTCGTCGCGCAGCGCCGCCGGAGAGCTCGCGCGAGACGCCCACCACCGCGAGGCGGGCCGGACGTCGGGCGGTGTGGCACTCGATTCGGTTTGCGCTCGCCAGGAGCTCCGCCGCCCGATGCGCCAGCCGCGGGTCGAGCGCGGCCTCGAGGCGGGTCACGAGCGCCCGCCGCAGCTCCGCCGCGCCCCAGGCGGTGGGTTGCGCCACCGACGTGACGAGCCGCCAGCGACCCTGGACGCGGCCGATGACCCCGGCCTTCGCCCACGCCGACCCGACGTCGACGAGGACCGCCAGCTCGGTGTCGACGTCGACGCTCATCGCAGGCCCAGCCAATCACCGACGAGGAAGCCGATGCGGTCCGAGAGGAGCACGAGGCGCGAGAGCACGAGGACGCCGATCCAGGCGCCGATCCCGATCAGCAGGAGCCCGCGGCCAGCCACCATGGCCGCACCGAGCGCGCGTCCGCGGGGCGTGCCGCGCAGGAACGCGACGAGCACGACGATCGTGACGAGCGCCGAGGCCGCTGCCGCGGCGATCTCGAGCGGCGAGGATCCCGGCCCGACGATGGTGGCCGCCAGCTGCGGCAGGAGCGTGCCGATGACCGCGCCGCCCAGGGCGAACGCCGCCAGTGCGCCGATCCCGATCGACACCGGGACCGCGGCCACGATCCGGGGCAGCCACGGAGCACCGGCCGCCGCGGCGACGAGGACGAGGCCGGCCGCGAGCTCAGGCCGGCCGGCGGGATCGGCGACCAGCGGCGCCACGACCCGCGGCACGATGACCTCGGTGACGGCCAGCAGGGCGAGGAAGCCGGTCACGAGGCCGGCGAGGAGGTGCTGGGACCATCCGAACAGCCGGCGCTCGCCGAGCAGCCCGCCGAGCACGACGACGGTGGCGATCGCGGCGACCCACGTGGCCACCACGTCGGCGGGTGTTGTGCCGAGGAGGTCGATCATTCCCGCCCCTCGCGGCCCAGGGTCCCGACCGTGGTGCCAGCCCGTGCGAGCCACGCCTGGCCGAGGATCGCGATGGCGACGAGCATGCCGGCCAGGATCGGGAGCGCCGGCGGCGCATCGGCCTCGACGATCGGGGCGAGCGTCCCCAGGCTGGTCGACGCGCGGTACGCGGCGCCGTCGCGCGGCGTGCCGAGCAGGCCGGCAAGCTGGCCGCCGCCCACGTACGGCTGGAGCTCCGGCAGGAGCGTGGCCGGGGCGATGGCGAGGAACGGAACGCGCCCGATGCGCGGCTGCAGCTGCTCGACCCACGTCCGCGGCCCGAGGTCGTTGCCGCCGATGACGACGACGGCGTCCACGCCGCCGATCCCCTCGTCGCGGAGGCCATCGGCGAGCTCGCCACTCGCCGCGGACGGGATCACCGGCGCTCGGGCGAGTGCCACCAGGGCGGCCTCCGCGCCGCTGACGTAGCCGAGGTCGAGGATGCGTGTGGGGTTCGCCTCGTATCGGGCGAGGCGTGCCAGCTCGGCGAGAGCGAGCGCGCGGCCCTCGGGCGTGAGACTCACGACGATCAGCCGCGCGTTGCGGGCGAGGAGATCCGCGAGCGCGGTCCGAACGGTCGGCCGGATCTCGGCGTACGTCCCGAGGTCGGGATCGAAGCCGACGAGCACCACGGGGGCATCGGGGAGGTCGTCGAGCGCCGCGGCGAAGCCATCGGCCGCGGCGGGATCACCCGCCAGGTCGAGCGCGTCGGTCGCGGGAACGAGCCACGCGGCCGCCAGCACGAGC
Organism: Candidatus Limnocylindria bacterium; assembly: GCA_036380155.1. Taxonomy (GTDB): domain Bacteria; phylum Chloroflexota; class Limnocylindria; order QHBO01; family QHBO01; genus JACDBZ01. Next base: position 23,658 of record DASVFG010000036.1, on the reverse strand, counting down.
ACGAACACGAGCGGCAGGAGCCGCAGCACGAGTGCCCGTCGATCACTCATCGCCGGCCCCCACGCCGAGCAGGGTCCGGGCGGCGGCCACGGCGGCCAGGATCGCCACGCCGAGCAGGATGCCGCGGAAGACGGCCGCCACGGGGCCGGCGAGGACCCAGCCCGCGGCGGTGGCGAGGGCGCCGCCGGTCTGGCCGCCGATCGGCAGGAGCAGGACGAGCATCACGAGCGCGGCACTCATGAGCACGAACGCGTCCCGACGCCGGGAGGCCACCGATCGCCGCGCGGCGACGACGGTGGTGACGAACAGGAGGCCGAAGAGCGTCGCCGCGATGGGGACGAGCAGCGCCCCGACGAGCCACGCGACCCACGGATCGGACGCGCCGGTCGCGCCGGGTCGCAGTCCGGCCACGAGCATGGCACCGATGCCGACGAGCACGAGGGCCGCGCCGATCGGGTCGCCGCGCCGGCTCCAGAGGTCGACGGCGCGGCGCCAGGCGAGCGAGGCGGTGACGGCAATGGCGGCCCCCGCGCCGACGAGGATCACGGCCTCGACGGCCACTGCCGCGATGTCGCTGATGGTCGGATTCACGACCACGAGGTCGACGAGGAGGAGCACGCCGACGGTGACGACGAGGAGGGGCAGGATCGGCCGGTTCACGGGGCGACGGTGGTGATCAGGTCTCTGGCGTCGACGATGCCCGCGATCGAGATGATCGAGCCGAGCACGACGGCCGCGACGACGACCGCGATCAGCCGGTTGGCCGCCATCACCATCGTGCGCTCGCGGACGTCGGCCCGCAGGTCGGCCGCCGCGACGAACGGCTCCGGACCGACGAGAGCGCCCCCACCGGCGAGCAGCACGGACCCGACCTGGGCCGCCTCGGCGGTCCCGGCCACGAGTGCGCCGGCCGAGCCTCGCAGACCGTCGAGGTGGAGGACGGCCTCCTCGCGGAGGGATCCGACGGCAACGGCGGCCGCAGGGCGGGCGCGAGCCGTCATCGCGAGGCCCGCCCCGCTGGTTCGACCTTCGCCCACCACCACGACGCGGGAACGCGACGCGCGCTCCTCGGTGGCCGTCGTCGCGTGGCCGGCCTCGACGGTCGCCTCGGCGAGGACGGCGGCCAGCGCATCGTTCGTGAGCACCCGCAGCGGGACGCCGGCCCGCGCTGCGGCCCGTGCCACGTGGGCGAGGACGGGAAGGGCCGCGAGCGTCTGGAGTCGGGCGAAGGCATCGGTCGCCCGCACCAGGCCGCCACCGCCGAGGCTGACGACCACGTCGGTTCCCGATTCGGCGGCGAGCGCCATCGAGCGGCCGATGGACGTCAGCCCGCCGGCGTCGGTGCTGACCCAGCGTGAGATCGGCCGGGCGACGAGCTGGAGGAAGACGAGCAGCACGCCGAGGATGGCGAGCGTCGGTCCGATCTCGAACCGCAGGGACGAGGCGCCGAGGATCTCGCCGACGAACCGGACGAGCCGGCCGAGCAGCTCAGCCGGGCTCGGCATGCCGCGGTCCCCGCGCGTCGTCGGCTCCAGGTGGGGTCAGCTCGTCGCGCAGCCTTTCGAGGCCGTCCGGATCCTCGGTGAGCCGGGTGGCGTCGTCCGCCCAGCGCCCGCCCACGAGGCGAGCGAGCGGGCCGAGCGCGGCACCGAGGTCCGACAGCAGCGGGCCGAGCGGCCGATGCGCGTCGACGAGCAGCGCCGCGCCCTCGCCGAGGCCGCGCTCACGGAGGACGGAGGCGAGATCGCGCGCGGGATCCCGCGTCATCGTGCGGCGGCGTGGTGGCGGGCCAGCGCCTCACCGACGGCATGGGTCTCGTTCGGGTGCGCCGTCGCGATGACCACCGAGTCGATCGGCGTGCCGGGCGCGGCGGCCTCGACCGCGGCCACGAGCGCCGTGGCGGCATCCTCGGGGGTGAAGGCGCCATGCTCGGCGCCGAGCAGGCCGATCGCGATGCGGCGCAGCTGGAGCGGCTCCGCAACCGCGAACGCGGCACGCACCGCGGCGAGGATCCGATCGGGGTCGGCGATGCGGTCGTGGCCGACGGCGACGGCGTGGATGACGTACGGCGCCGCCAGCCGGCCGCCGGATGTGACGATGACGCTGCCGGGAGGAATCGGTCCCTGCTGGACGGCGGCGCGCTCGATCTCGGGGCCGCCGCGTCGCTTCACGGACGCCGCCTGCCCGCCGGTCATGAACAGGGACTCGCTGGCGCCGACGACGAGCGCGTCGACCTCGAGTTCCGCGATCTCCCCCTGCCAGACGTCGATCTCGATCGGAGTCGTCATCGGTGCCGCCATCGGTGCTGGTGAGACCGCGGGTGGAGGGTCAGCCGGCTCCGAGGTGGAGCCGCGGGAGCCGTCCCCGCAGCGCGGTCGTGACTTCGTAGTTGATGGTCCGACGCTCGGCGGCGACCTCGTCCGCGGTGATCCGCGCCCCCTCCTGCTCGCCGATGAGCACGAACTCGTCGGCGTAGGTTACACCAGCGATTCCCCCGACATCGACCATCAGGCCATCCATGCTGATGGCGCCGACGATCGGTGCCCGCTGACCATGGACGAGAACCGCTCCGTTGTTGGCGTGCACCCGTGGCCAGCCGTCGCCGTACCCGATCCCGAGCGTCGCGATCCGCGTGTCGCGCCTCGCCCGGAAGCGCAGGCCGTAGCCGATCCCCTCGCCCGCGGCGAGGTCGAAGAGCCGCAGCGCGCGCGCCTTGAGGGCGAGCGCCGGCCGCAGCTCCGCGCGAACCGCGGTCGCCCATGCCGGTGCCAGGCCAAAGAGGCCGAGGCCGGGGCGGACCGCGCCCTGCAGCTCGTGTCCGCCGGCGAGGATCGCCCCGGTGGCGGCGACGTGGACGAGGCCCGGATCGATCCCGGCCGAGCGCATGCCGTCGAGCGCGCGGGCGAACCGCAGCAGCTGGACCTCGGTGTACGCCTCGTCCTCGCCCGGTGACGCGAGATGGGACATCGTCCCGGCCAGCCGAAGCGCCGGCGATCCGACGATGGCCGTCGCGAGCTCGGTCGCCAGGTCGGGATCGGCGCCCTGCCGCCCGAGGCCGGTGTCGAGCTTGAGATGGACACCCAGCGGTCGAGCCGGGTCGGCGGCGCCCGCCAGGAGGGCGACGGCCCGCGCATCGTCGACCATCGGCTCGAGATCGTGGGTGACGACCGCGTCGAGCTCCGCCTGGCCGATCCCCCACAGGACGAGGATCGGGGCGCGGATGCCCGCTCCTCGCAGCCGAACGGCCTCGTCGACCGTGGCCACTGCCAGGCGCTCGGCGCCCGCCGCGACCAGGGTGCGCGCCACCTCCACGTCTCCGTGGCCGTAGGCGTTCGCCTTGACGACGGCGATGACGGCGCTCTCCGGCGCCCGACCGCGCAGGACGGACAGGTTGTGCCGGATCGCCTCGTGGTCGATCTCGATCCACGCGCGGTGCGCGCTGCCCGCGGATGTCACGAGCGACGATCGCCGCGCAGCTGGCCGATCGCCTCCGGCAGGATGGCGGCGAGATCGCGGGCCATGACGCCCGCCGTGCCGATCCGCTCCGCCGCGATCAGGCCGGCGGCCCCGTGCACCGCCACGCCGCACACGGCCGCGTCGAACGGCGTCGCGCCGGCCGCCAGGAACGCCCCGATGGCGCCGGCCAGGACGTCGCCGCTGCCGGCCGTGGCGAGCGCCGGCGTCGCGATCGCGGATGCGAGCAGCTCGCCCCCCGGCTCGGCGACGATGGTGTGGGCTCCCTTCAGGACGACGACCTGGTCCCAGCGGAGCGCCGCCTCCGCCGCGGCCGTTGCGCGGGCGGCGTCGTCGTCGGCATCCGGCGCGGGCGCACCGGTGAGGCGCGCGAACTCGCCGGGGTGCGGGGTCAGCACGAGCCGCGCTCGAATCGTCTGCCACCATCGGTCGCCGCCGGCCAGCGCGTTCAGCCCGTCGGCGTCCACGACCGTGGGGCTGCTGAGCGCCGAGACCAGGCCGCGGACGCGACGCTGCGTCGCCGGCTGGCTGCCGAGGCCCGGGCCGACCACGACGGCGTCGTACCCGGCAGCCTCGGTCGTCACGCGCCGCCAGCCACTCGGGGCGATGAGGCCGGGCGCCTCCTCGTCGAGGGTCATCCACGTCAGCTCGGGAATGGCACCCGCAACCCTCGCCGCCACCGACTCCGAGGTGGCGACGCGGACGACGCCGGCGCCCGCGCGCATCGCGCCAAGCGCCGCGAGGAGCGCGGCGCCGGGGAAGTCGATCGACCCCGCGACGACGAGCACGCGTCCGAACGTCCCCTTGTGGGCGCGCTCGGGGCGCGCCGGCAGGTGGCGGGCCACGCGCCGCTGGGTGATCGACCGTGGTGTGCCGGCCATCCGGGCGACCCTAGTCGTGACGCCGGTGCGCCACGGCGACCGCGACGGCCATGCGTCGTTCGTGGGAGATCGACACCGTCACCTCCTCGAGGTCGAGCGCCTCCGCGCGACGTGCGGCGCGGGCGTACAGCGTGACCTGCGGAGCGCCCGCGTAGTTCGGCAGGATCTCGATCTCGCGCCACCCGACGCCACGTACGCCGAGGCCGAGGACCTTGCTGATCGCCTCCTTCGCGGCCCAGCGACCGGCGATGCGCTCGACCTTGCGGCCGCAGTAGCGCTGCTCGCGCTCGGTGAGGACGCGCAGCCGAAACCGGTCGGGAAAGCGCCCGAGGACCTCGTGGATGCGGTCGATGTCGATCAGGTCGATCCCGATCTCGTGGCGCGTCATCAGGGCGGGCGCGCGAGCGCTACTCGACCGTGACCGACTTGGCGAGGTTGCGCGGCTGGTCGACGTCGGTGCCCCGCGCGACCGCCACCTCGTAGGCGAGGAGCTGGAGCGGGAGAACGGCGATCACCGGGCTGATCGCCTCGGGCGTCTCCGGCACGAAGATCACCTCGTGCGCATAGCGATCCACGTGCTCGTCCCCCTCGGTGGCCACCACGATGATCGGCGCGGAACGTGCCCGCGCCTCGGCGATGTTGCTCACGACCTTTTCGTAGACCGCGCCCTTCGTGGCGATCGCGACGAGCGGCGTCTCGGGGTCGAGGAGGGCGATCGGCCCGTGCTTCAGCTCGCCGGCAGCGTAGCCCTCGGCGTGGACGTAGCTCAGCTCCTTGAGCTTGAGCGCACCCTCCATGGCAATCGGGAAGCCGACACCACGGCCGATGAAGATGAAGTCGCGGACGTTCGCGTAGCGGCGCGCCAGCTTCTTCACCTGCGGGGCGGTCTTCAGTGTCTCCGCGGCGAGTCGCGGCAGGCTGCGGAGCGCGGTGCCGTACGTGCGGAGCCTGCTCGCCGGGAGCGTCCCGCGCATGCGAGCGAGCTGGAGGGCGATCATCTGGAGCACGAGGACCTGGGTGACGAACGCCTTCGTGCTGGCGACCGCGATCTCCGGTCCGGCCTGCAGGTAGCAGACCGCATCGGCCTCGCGGGTGATCGCACTGCCGACGACATTGGTGACGACGACGATCGTCGCGCCGCGTTCGGCGGCCATCTTCAGCGGCGCGAGCGTGTCGGCGGTCTCGCCGGACTGGCTCACGCCGATGACCAGGGTGCGGTCGTCGATCGGCGGCGGGCTGTAGCGCATCTCGGATCCCACCTGCATCTGCGCCGGCAGGCCGACCCACTCCTGGATGAGGTAGGCGGCGACGTGCGCGGCGTAGGACGCGGTGCCGCAGCCGACGACGTACACGCGCTCGATCGTCGCCAGGCGGTCGGCGATCGCCTCGATCTCGTCGAGCGTCACCGTCCCGTTCGGATCGACGCGGCCGCGCAGGCACTCCTGGATCGCGTGCGGCTGCTCGTAGATCTCCTTGAGCGTGAAATGCTGGAAGCCGCCCTTCTCGGCGGCTTCGATGTTCCAGCGGATCTCGGTGACGTCGCGCGCGACCTCGGTCCCGTCGAGCCCGATGATCCGCGTGCCGGTGGGCGTCACGTCGGCGATGTCGCCCTCGTGGAGGATGACCACGTTCTTCGTGTGCTCGAGGATGGCGGGCACGTCGCTCGCCAGGAATCCCTCACCCTCGCCGAGCCCGACGATGAGCGGCACGTTCATGCGCGCGCCGACGATCCGGTCGGGATGATCCGTGTGCATGACGCCGATGGCGTACGCGCCGTGGACCTCGCCGAGCGCCAGCCGCACCGCCTCGACGAGGTCGCCGGCGTACTTCGTCTCGATGAGGTGGGCGAGGACCTCGGTGTCGGTCTCGGAGTGGAACGCGTGGCCCTCGGCGACGAGCCGCTCCTTGATGGGGAGGTAGTTCTCGATGATGCCGTTGTGGATGAGGGCGAGCTTGCCCGTGCAGTCCTTGTGAGGGTGCGCGTTCTCGTCGTTCGGGCGGCCGTGGGTCGCCCAGCGGGTATGGCCGATGCCGGGATGGCCGGCAGGCGCGTCCCCGTTCAGGTGATCGGTGAGGTTGCTGAGCTTGCCGGCCTTCTTCTCGACGAAGACCTCGCCGTCGTCGGTGAGGATGGCGATGCCCGCGGAGTCGTAGCCGCGGTACTCGAGGCGTCGCAGACCCTCGATGAGGATCGGCGCCGCGTCACGCGGCCCGACGTATCCGACGATGCCGCACATGTTGCCTCCTCGCCGACCGTTCGGCGTTCAGTTCAGTCGTGCCTCGGCGAGCGTGGCGAGCTCACGGGCCATGCGTTCGATCTCTCCGGCGTCATCACCCTCGACCATGATCCGGATCTTGGGCTCGGTGCCGGACGGGCGGACGAGGATCCGTCCGCGCTCCCCCAGCTCCTCCGTCGCGCGCTCGACGGCGCCGGAGAACTCGGGGTCCGCCTGCCAGTCATCCCGGCGTCGGACGGCTGAGTTTACCACCACCTGCGGGAGCCTCGGAATGCGGCCGGCCAGGCTGGACAGGGGTTCCGCGGCCGCCCGCATGGCGCGCACGAGCTGGATCCCGGTGAGCAGCCCGTCGCCGGTGGTGGCGAGGTCGCGGAAGATGATGTGGCCCGACTGCTCCCCGCCGATCGCGGCGTCCTCGCGCTCCATCGCCTCGAAGACGTTGCGGTCGCCGACCGGGGTGCGGACCATCCTGCCTCCTGCCTGGGTGACGGCTCGTTCGAGCCCGCCGTTGCTCATGACGGTCGCGACGAGCACGTCGTTGCGCAGCGTGCCGCGCGCCAGCTCGGCGAGGACGCAGATCCCCATTACCGCGTCGCCGTCGACAAGCTGGCCGCGCTCATCCACGGCGATGAGCCGGTCGGCGTCGCCGTCGAAGGCGAGCCCGAGGTCGAGCCCCGCCGCCGCAACGGTCTCGGCGAGACGCTCGGGGTGCGTCGAACCGCAGCCGTCGTTGATGTTCGTCCCGTCGGGCGCAGCGAAGAGGACGGTGACCTCGGCACCGAGCGCCCGAAAGAGCTCCGGCGCCACGACCGCCGCCGATCCGTTCGCGCAGTCGATCGCCATCCGCAGGCCGGCGAAGGCGTCGCCCGCCGCTTCCATGAGATGGCGCTCGTAGGCGGCCACCGAGCCGCGGTCGGGCCGGACCCGGCCGAGCTCGTGGTTCGGGCGCGTGACGATCGCCGCAGTGTCGTCGATGAGCCGCTCGAGCTCGGCCTCGTCGGCATCGTCGACCTTGCGGCCGGCACGAACCACCTTGAGTCCGTTGTCGTGAGCCGGGTTGTGCGACGCGGACACCATGATGCCGGCGGCGAGGGCCGGTGACGTGCTGGCATGCACGAGGCACGGCGTCGTCACCACCCCGAGGTCGACGACGTCGGTGCCGGTCGCGGTGAGCCCCGCGGTGAGCGCCGCCGTCAGCATCTCGCCCGATCGGCGCGTGTCGCGTCCGAGCACGACCGTGCGCTCCGGGCCGCCGTGGCGATGGCCGACGGCACGCCCGAGCGCGAGCGCGAGCTCCGCCGTGATCTCCCCTCCCACCTCGCCCCGGATGCCGTCGGTGCCGAATCGCGCTCCCATCTACGGGACGGGCGTCGGGGTCGGGCCGGGCGTAGCCGCGGGAGCCACGATCGTCACCGGGACGGTACCTGGCTCCACGTCGAGCACCGACACCCCATCCGGCAGCCCCGGCAGCGCTGGCGTGATCTGGTACGAGCCGGGGGTCAGCCCTCCGACGTCGAGAACCGGCGTGAGGGCCGCTGCGGTCAGTGAGGAGAGCGCCTCGCCGGGACCGCTGAGCGTCACCGCGATCTGATCGAGGCCGGGAAGGCAGGCGTTGTCGCCCGCGCCGTCGCAGATGACCCCGACGATGAACGTGCGGCTCGAGACCGACGGGCCGATCGTGGCGGTCACGGTGACCTCCGGAGGTGCGCCAGACTCGTACGACACTCCGTCGGGCAGGACGAGCACCGCGTCGAACGTCTGATCCGACGACGCCCCCTCGATGCTGAGCGGCTCGGTGACGATCACCCTGATGGCCTCGAGTGCCTCGGGGCGGCCGAGCAGGATGACGGTCGATGGCTCCACGCGGAGCGCCTCGAGCGCGAAGCCAGCCGCCGGCGTGCCGGTGATGGCCGGTCGGACCGGAACGGGGCGGGTTTCCTCGACCGCCTCGAGCTCGACCCGGACGGAGACGGACTGCGGGCTCGCGTCCACCAACCCTTCGCCGATGGGCTGGCCCTCGATGTCGACGAGCACGAGCTCGACCGCCCGGTCGAAGCTGATCCCCGATGCGTCGAGGTTGACGACCGCCACCGCTCGGTCGACGCGTGCGACGACCGAGGCCGGCCCGCGGACGAGGACCTCGTCCTCGCTCGTCTCCGGCGTGCCCGCTTCGAGGCCCTCCGGGACGTCCCCGATGTCCACCGTCACCGGCACGGCGCGCTGGTCGATGCGGTCGAGCTCGACCCGGACGGTCTGCTGCTCGGAGATGACCTCGATGTCGTCGTTGAGCGCGCGCACGTCGATCTCGAGGAACTGCGGCTCGGGTGCCGCGCCCATGTCGTAATCGGCGAGGTCGACGCGCGCGACGAACGCCTCCTCGACGACCGCGCCGATCACGTCCCGCGGGGCGCGGAACTCTACCTGGATGAAGCCGAGGTCGCTGGTGAGGACGTACGAGTTCGCCGGCTGGTTGACGAGGTCGATGCGAATCTGCAGGGTGCGCGTCGCGAACGAGCCGGAGAAGACGAGCCCGGTGTAGAGCACCGTCGCCAGGAGGACGGCGGAGAGCTTCAGGTGCCAGTTGCGCAGGAGGAAGCCCATCGGTCAGCGCCGGACCGGGGGGACGTCGGGAGCGGCGCTCACGACGCGGGCATCGGGATCGATCGGCGGCTCCGGGACGTCGTCGCGGGGACCGACCTGCCAGCGCCCGTCGAGGGAGCGGCGCAGGAACGGCACGGCGCGCCGCGGCGCCTGCGGGCGGATGAGGTTGAAGATGCGGCGGCGCAGCTGCTCCTCCGTGAGGTTCCGCTCGATCCGGCCGCGCACGACGAGGCTGATCGACCCGGTCTCCTCGCTGACGACGACGACGACCGCATCGGTCTGCTCGCTGATCCCGATTGCCGCGCGATGGCGCGTGCCGTAGCGCTCGCTGTCGAGCACGTTCTGGCTGAGCGGCAGCAGGACCCCGGCGGAGGTGATCTTCTCGCCGGAGATGACCACGGCGCCGTCGTGGAGCGCCGTGCCGCGGTAGAAGATCGTGACGAGCAGCTCGGCCCGCAGGTCGGCGTGCACCGGCACGCCCGACTCCGCGGCGAGGTCCTGGAGGCCCGTCTCGCGCTCGAGGGCGATGAGCGCGCCGTGCCGTGAGCCGGCGAGGATGCGCGCCGCCCGGCTGATCTCACGTGCCACGCGTTCGGCGCCGGCCACCTCGGCGCTCACGAAGAAGCGGTTCACGCTGCCGATGCGACCGATCTGCTCGAGCGCGCGCCGGAGCTCGGGCTGGAAGACGACGACCACGGCGAACAGTCCGACGACGGCGGCGGTCTCCATGAGACGCCGCAGCAGCTCGAGGCCGAACAGCACGGCGGCGAGGTACACGAGGTAGAGGATCGACAGGCCGATGACGATCCGCACGGCGCGCGTGCCGCGAATGAGGATGAACAGCCAGTAGATGACGAACGCGACGAGCAGGATGTCGATGATCGACGTCCACCTGCCACCGAAGTACCCGGAGATGAAGTCGCGAATCGCTTCGATCACGGTTGCGTTGGCGGCCTGCGTTCGTGCGGGGAGGGTGCCGATGATACCAAAGCGCCCCGGCGTGACCGCCGGGGCGCGTGGGTGTCGGGGCTGTGGGAGGCGCTCAGCGCTTCGTGTACTGCGGCGCCTTGCGGGCTCGCTTGAGGCCGTACTTCTTGCGCTCCTTGGCCCGCGGGTCGCGGGTGAGGAGGCCGGCCTCGCGCAGCGCGACGCGAGCATCGGGGTGGGCGCTCACGAGGGCCCGGGCGATCCCGTGACGGATGGCGCCGACCTGGCCGGACACCCCGCCGCCGGCGACGAGCACGCTGGCCGAGTAGCGGCCCTCGGTCTCGGTCACGCGGAACGGGAGGTGGAGCGCGCCCTCGGTCATCGCGCCGCCGAAGTACTCGCCGGACGGCTTGCCGTTGACGACGACGCTGCCGTCACCGGGAAGGAGCCGGACGCGGGCGACGGCGGTCTTGCGCCGCCCCGTGCCATAGACGTAGTTCGTGCTCACGATCGTCCTTCCTACAGCTCGACCGTGGTCGGCTGCTGAGCCTCGTGCGGATGGTCGCCACCCGCGTAGACCTTCAGCTTCTTGAACATGGCGCGGCCGAGTCGATTCTGGGGCAGCATGCCCTTCACCGCGCGCTCGATCACGAGCTCCGGCTTGCGGTCCAGGAGATGGCCGAGCGTCTCCTCGCGCAGTCCGCCGGGGTAGTTGCTGTGGCGGAAGTAGCTCTTCTGCTTCAGCTTGTCGCCCGTGACGCGGATCTTCTTGGCATTGACGACGACGACATGGTCGCCGGTGTCGAGGTGCGGCGAGTAGATCGGCTTGTGCTTCCCCTCCAGCAGGGTGGCGATGCGTGTCGCCAGCCGGCCGAGGGTCTGGTCGGTCGCGTCGACGACCCACCAGGTGCGCTCGATCTCGCTCGCCTTGACGGCGTAGGTCTTCACGTTCCCTGCTCTCCGGTGTTGCGTGGTGTGCGGCCCGGTCCGGTGACCGATGCCGATGCTGTCGTTCGATTGTTGGCTGATCCGTAGATGACCCGCTCCAGGGTGAGGCCCCGAGGCGGGGCCGCTTGACCGTCGAGCGCACGCGCGCCGGTCGCGAGGAGCCGATCGACCGCCTCCGGCGCCAGGCGTCCACGCCCGACGGCCAGGAGGATGGCGACGATGCTGCGCACCATGCGCCGCAGGAAGGCGTTCGCCGTCACGCGGACCTCGACGAGGTCCCCGCGACGCGTCACCCGCACCTCGGCGAGGTGCCGCACCGTCCGACCGTGCGCGTGGGAGCCGAGGGACGCGAAATCGCGCTCCCCGACCATCCGTTCCGCCGCCGCCTGCATGGCGACGACGTCGAGCCGGTCGTCGATCGTGAGCGTCCGATGCCGCTCGGTCGGCCGCCGCTCCTCATCGGTGAGGATGCGGTAGCGATACACGCGCCAGCGTGCATCCCGCCGCGGGTCGAAGTCCCGCGGCGCCGGCCGGAGCGAGCGCACCACCAGGTCCGGCGGCAGGACGGCGTTCAGCCGTCGCCGCAGCTCGGGCCATCCCCCGCCCCGGACGACGTCGTCCGGTGCCAGACAGATGGCCGCGACCTGGCCGGTGGCATGCACCCCGGCATCGGTTCGCCCGGCGAAACGGACGCGAGTCCGCTTGCCGATCAGCCTGTTAAGGGCCTCTTCCAGCTCTCCCTGCACGGTCCGCGCGTTGGGTTGGACCTGCGAGCCGGCGAAGGCCGTCCCGTCGTACTCGATCACCGCTTTCGCGCATCGCGCCCGAGCGGCCATCGAGGTTGGTTCGGTTCTGGTGCGCTCGTCCTCAGACGAGCTCGATCTGGACCATGGGCGCCGAGTCCCCGGCGCGCTGCCCGATCTTCACGATGCGCGTGAAGCCGGAGGCGCGATCGGCGTACTTCTCGGCGATCTCGGTCATGAGCTTGTCGACGATGAGCGGCTCGTGCGGCATCTTGCTGACGAGCTGGCGGCGGGCGTGGAGATCACCGCGCTTGGCGAGCGTGATCATCCCGTCCACCAGGCCGCGGACCTCCTTGGCCTTCGCCTCGGTCGTCTGCACGCGCTCGTACCGGATGATGGACACCGCGAGGTTGCCGAGCATCGACATCCGGTGGTCGTGGGTCCGTCCGAGCTTGCGCCCGGCGATCCGATGCGGCATCGGCTCAGGCCTCCCGGTCGAGCTCGGCCGCGGCGGCCTCGTCGAGCTCCGCCGATGCCGGCAGATCCGACTCGTCGGCGCTCATCGAGGTCGCGTCGGAGCTGATGAAGCCGCGAAGCGCGAGGCGCTCCTTGAGCTCGTCGAGGCTCTTCTGCCCGAAGTTCCGCATGCGGAGGAACTCGTCGTCGCTCAGCGACAGGACCTGGCCGATCTTCGTGATCGAGTTGCGCTTCAGCGAGTTGTAGGCCCGCATCGGCAGGTCGAGCTCCTCGATCGGCGCGTCGAGCAGGTTCGCGGCCGGCGCGGCCGGGACCTCGTCGCCGCCGGGGACCGACGGACGGCCGATCTCGGCGAAGCGACCGAACTCGCGCATGAGGATGTCGGCCGCCTGGCTCAGCGCCGCCTGCGCGGTCGTCGTGCCGTCGGTCTCGATCTCGAGCGTGAGCTTGTCGTAGTTCGTCATCTGGCCGACGCGGGTCTTCTCGACCTGGTAGTTGACGCGACGGACCGGGGAGAAGATCGCGTCGACCGGGATGACCCCGATCGCCATCTCCTCGTCGTGCTCGGCCGGGCGGTAGCCCATGCCGTTCTCGACGATGAGGTCCATCTCGATCGACCCCGAGTCGGAGTCGAGGGTGAGGAGCACGAGGTCGGGGTTCACGATCTCGACGTCGGCGGACTCGCCGATGTCGGCGGCGGTCACCGGGCCGGCGCCGCGCTTCGTGAGCTTCAGGGTCAGCGCGTGACGCGCGAACGAGCGGAGGCGGAGCTTCTTCACGTTCAGGACGATCTGGGTGACGTCTTCCTTGACGTTCTCGATCGTGCTGAACTCGTGGAACACGCCGTTGATCTGGATGCTCGTCACGGCAGCTCCCTCGAGGGAGCTGAGGAGCACGCGGCGGAGGGCGTTGCCCAGCGTGACGCCGTAGCCCTCCTGGAGTGGGGTCACCTCGAAGCGGGACAGGTTGCCGTCCGCGTGCACCTCGTCGATGCGCGGGCTCGGCGCCTGGGGCTGCTGCGGGGTCTCGAGTTCGATCATGTCGGGTCAGGAACTCCTAGCGCGAGTAGTACTCGACGACGAGCTGCTCGTTGAACTCGAGCGGCATCTGCTCGCGCGCCGGTTCGGCGAGGACCGAGCCGGACAGCTTCGCGGCATCGGTGCTCACCCATTCGGGAATCTGGGCCGCCTTGATCGTCTCGCCGGCGACCTTGAAGTACTCGCGGCCGCGGCGGCTGTCGCGCACCTCGATGCGGTCGCCGACCTTCGTGCCGAAGCTCGGGACGTTCGTCGGGCGGCCGTTGACGCTGAAATGGCCGTGCGTGACGAGCTGGCGCGCCTGCGCGCGGCTCGACGCGAAGCCCATGCGGTAGACGACGTTGTCGAGCCGCATCTCGAGCAGCCGGAGGAGGTTCTCCCCCGTCATGCCCTTGCGCTGCTCGGCCTTCTCGAAGTAGTTGCGGAACTGGCGCTCCAGCACGGAGTAGCTCTTGCGAACCTTCTGCTTCTCGCGAAGCTGGAGGCCGAACTCGCTCACCTTGCGGCGGCGCTGGGTGTTCATGCCCGGCGGCGTGCTGCGGCGCTCGAACGCGCACTTGCGGCTGTAGCAGCGGCTGCCCTTCAGGAAGAGCTTGAGCCCCTCCCGGCGACAGATGCGGCAGACCGCGTCGGTATATCGTGCCATCGAATCCCTCTCAGACCCGGCGCCGCTTCGGCGGGCGGCAACCGTTGTGCGGGATCGGCGTGACGTCAGTGATCGCGGAGACCTCGAGGCCGGCAGCCTGGAGCGAGCGGATCGCCTGCTCGCGTCCACCGCCCGGGCCCTTCACGAACACCTCGATCTGCCGCATGCCGTGCTCCATCGCGCGCTTCGCGGCGCCGTCGGCCGTCTGCGCGGCCGCGTACGGAGTGCTCTTGCGGGAGCCCTTGAAGCCGACGAGGCCGGCACTGCCCCAGCTGATGACGTTCCCGCTCGTATCGGTGATCGTCACGATCGTGTTGTTGAACGTCGACTGGATGTGCGCGTGCCCGGTGGGCACGTTCTTACGCTCGCGCTTCTTCCCGCGCTTGGCCTGCTTACGCTCTGCCATGGAACTCCCTGATCACTTCTTGCGGCGGACGCCGACCGTCTTCTTGGCGCCTCGGCGCTGCCGCGCGTTCGTCTTCGTACGCTGCCCGCGGACCGGCAGATTGCGCCGATGGCGAAGGCCCCGATACGAGCCGATCTCCATGAGGCGCTTGATGTTCAGACTGACTTCGCGGCGGAGGTCGCCCTCCACCTTGAACTGGCGATCGACCACCTCGCGGAGGCGGTTGACCTCCTCCTCGGTGAGGTCGCGGACGCGGGCATCGGGCGACACATTTGCCGCACCGATGACCTTCGCGGCCGAGGTGGGCCCGATGCCGTGGATATACGTGAGGCTGACGATCACCCGCTTCTCGCGGGGGATGTCGACGCCGGCGATACGTGCCACGATCGATTACCCCTGCCGCTGCTTGTGCTTGGGAACGACGCAGATGACCATCACCACGCCAGAGCGCTTGATCACCTTGCAGCGCTCGCAGCGGGGCTTCACGGACGCAGAAACCTTCATCTCATCCTGTACGTGATGCGACCCCGGGTGAGGTCATAGGGACTGAGCTCGACACGGACGGTGTCGCCGGGCAGGATGCGGATGAAGTTCTGGCGCAGCTTCCCGGAGATGTGCGCGAGCACTTCGTGCCCGTTCTCCAGTCGCACCTTGAACATCGCGTTCGGCAGGGGGAGGATCACCTCACCCTCGACCTCGATCGCATCCTTCTTCGCCAAGCGGCACGCACCCTCGTGTAACTATCGAACTCGGTGGAAATGGGATTGACACACGGAAAGGCCGCCGCACGGGCGACCCACGGAAGGAGCAGTATACCCCAGCCGACCAACCGGTACAAGGCGGGTCATGAGCCCGCCGTGAGCACGCGAGGACCCTCGGGAGTCACCGCGATCGTGTTCTCGAAATGCGCCGACAGCGCCCCGTCGGCGGTCCTGACGGTCCAACCGTCGTCCTCGACGTAGACGTCGTCGCCGCCCAGGTTGAACATCGGCTCGATGGCGAAGCACATGCCCGCCTCGATGCGCATCCCCGACCCCGGACGTCCGTAGTTCGGGACGTTCGGGACCTCGTGCATGGACTGGCCGATGCCGTGGCCGACGAAGGGCCGGACGATCCCGTAGCCATGCTCGCGGGCGACCGATTCGATGGCGTGACCGATGTCCCCGAGGTGGTTGCCGGGCAGCGCGGCCGCGATCCCCGCCTCCATGCCCCGTCGCGTGGCGTCGATCAGCGTCGCCACCTCGGGCGACGCGGCGCCGACCGTCCAGGTCCGGGCGCAGTCGGCATGCCAGCCGTCCACGATGCAGCCAACGTCGATGCTCACCACGTCGCCCTCGGCGAGGCGGCGGCGATCCGACGGGATGCCGTGGACGACCTCGTCGTTGATGCTGGCGCACAGGACGCCGGGGAACGGCGGGTTCGCGCCATAGCCGAGGAACGAGCTGACCGCCCCGGCCTCACGCATCATCGAGCGCGCGATGGCGTCGAGCTCACCCGTCGACACGCCGGGCCGCAGCTCGGCGTGGACCGCCGCGAGGATGTCGGCGAGGACCGCGCCGGCGCGCGCCATGGTCTCGATCTCGGCGGGACGCTTGATCGTCACCGCGTTCGCGCTGCGCATCGGTGCCGTCAACTCCGGGCCACGGTGCCGATGCGGGACAGGATCGCCTCGGTCACGCGGTCGATGGACTGCGTGCCGTCGAGGCGGTCGACGATGCCGGCGCGCTCGTAGTGGTCGACGACCTCGAGCATCGGCGGCACCTGGCGCTCGAGACGCGCGCGCACGACCTCGGGGCGATCGTCGTCCCGCTGACGCAGGGCGGTGCCGTCCTTGTCGCAGACCCCCGGCTCGCGCGGCGGGTCGGTGATGACGTGATAGGGCGTGCCGCAGGTCGGGCAGATCCAGCGGCCGGCGACGCGGCGCACGAGCTCCTCGGTGGGAACCTCGATCGAGAAGACACGGCGGATGCGCTCACCATGGCTGGCGAGCGTGTCGTCGAGCGCGCGGGCCTGGCCCACCGTGCGCGGGAATCCGTCGAGGATCGCGCCGCGGGCGGCCGGCGGCTTCGCGAGCTCCTCCATGAACATCGCGATCGTGGTCTCGTCCGGGACGAGCTCGCCGCGCTCCATGTAGCCGCGGGCCTCCTCGCCGAGCGGCGTGCCGGCGGCCATGGCGGCGCGGAACAGGTTGCCCGAGGCGAGGTGCGGGATCCGCAGCTCGCGGGTGAGGATCGAGGCCTGGGTCCCCTTGCCGGCACCCACAGCGCCCACGAGGAGAAGGATGAGGCGCTCGTCGTCGATCCGCGGGTCGATGACCGCGTCCGTCACCGAATGAAGCCCTCGTAGTTGCGCATCATCATCTGCGCCTCGAGCTGCTTCATCGTCTCCACGACGACGCTCACCATGATGAGGATGCTCGTGCCACCCAGCTGGAGGCTGTTCGTGCCCGGGATGAACGCGGACACGACGTACGGCAGCACCGCGATCCCGCCGAGGAACAGCGCGCCGCCCAGCGTGATCCGGGTCGTCACCCGCGACAGGAACTCCTCGGTCGGCTTGCCCGGCCGGATGCCGGGGATGAAGCCGCCGTTCTTGCGCAGGTAGTCCGCCGTCTGGTCGGGACGGAACTGGAAGGCGGTATAGAAGTACGTGAAGAACACGACGAGCAGGAAGTAGAGGGCCCCGTAGACGGGGATATTGTCCTGCCCGTTGAGGTTCGTGGAGATGAAGGACGCGACGCTCCGCACCCAGTCGATGTCGCTGTTCACGAAGTAGCTGGCGATCTGCGCCGGGAACAGCAGGATGCTGACGGCGAAGATGATCGGGATCACGCCGGCCATCGTGACCTTGAGCGGCAGGTACTGCGTCTGGCCCTGGTACATGCGCCGGCCACGGACGCGGCTGGCGTACTGCACCGGGATGCGCCGCTGGCCCTCGTTGATGAACACGACCGCGGCGATGACGACGACCGCGATGATGATGAACGGGATGAGCCGCGTGAACGAGTCCGGGCCGCTGATGACCGGTCCGATCTGCTGCGGGATCGAGCCGACGATGCCGGCGAAGATGATGAAGCTGATGCCGTTGCCCAGGCCGCGCTCGCTGATGAGCTCGCCGAGCCACATGAGGAGCACGGTGCCGGCGGTGAAGCTCAGCAGCAGGCTCAGCGTCTCGATGCTGAAGAGCGGGTTCGCCGGGATGACACCGTTGGCGCTCAGCAGGACGCTGATGCCGTAGCCCTGCGCGAAGGCCAGCGGCACGGTGAGCAGGCGGGTGTACTGGTTCAGACGATTGCGTCCGTACTCGCCCTCCCGGCTGAGCTCCTCGAGCGCCGGGATCACGCCGCGCATCAGCTGCATGATGATGCTGGCGTTGATGTACGGGTTCACGCCGAGACCGATGATCGAGGCGGCCGCCAGGCCGCCGCCCGAGAAGATGTTCAGGATCCCGAGCAGCGGGTTGTCCGTGAACAGGTTGGCCAGCGCGGCCGTGTTCACGTTCGGCACCGGGACGTTCGTCAGCGCTCGGAACACGAGAAGGATTCCGAGCGTGAAGAGCACCTTGCGCCGGATGTCCGGCGCGCGGAGCGCCGTGGCGACCGTCTCGATCAAGGTCTTATGACTCCGTTTCGCTCTCGTCGGTGTCGGCGTCGGTGGCGATTCCGTCACTGACGGCGGCATCGCCATCGGTCACGGCGGCCTCTGCGGCAGGGGCCGGGGGTGCCGCGTTGGCGGCCGCCTCGGCCTCGGCGGCCGCAGCGGCGGCCTTCTGCTTCTTCGTCGGCTCGGCGGCCGCGGGGGCGGCGTCACCACCGGCATCGACGCGCGCGGCGCGCTCCATGCCGGCCTTCCGACGAGCGGATCGCTTGCCTTCCGGCCGCGACGGCTTCTCGTCGATCGGCTCGTTGTCCGGCCAGCCGAGGAGCTGGACCGTGCAGCCGGCCGCGGTGAGCTTGTCGATCGCCGACTTGCTGAAGCCGTGCGCGTGGATGGTGATCCCCTTCGGTGCGTCGCCGACGCCGAGGATCTTCACCGGCAGCGAGGTGTCGCGGATCAGGCCGTCGTGCGCGAGCACGTCCGGCGTGACGAGCGTGCCCGTGTCGACATCGGCCAGGCGGCCGATGTTGAGCGGGGCGTACGGGACGCGGAACCGGTTCTTGAAGCCGTGGAGCTTCGGGGTGCGGACGTGGAGCGGCGTCTGGCCGCCCTCGAACCAGGCCGGGATGTTCCCGCCGGCTCGCGCCTTCTGGCCCTTCGTCCCCCGCCCCGCCGTCTTGCCACGGCCGGAGCCGTGGCCGCGGCCGACGCGTCGCGACGGCTTGCGCGACCCGGGTGCCGGGTGCAGGTCGTGGAGCTTCACTTCGTGTCCTCTTCTGTCGCCGCGGCCTTCGCGCCGCCCGGCTCCTCGACCTCGAGGAGGAAGGCGACGCGCCGCAGCATGCCCCGGTTCTCGGGGGTGTCGGCGATCTCGACGGTCTGGTGCAGCCGATGGAGGCCGAGGGCCCGGATCGTCCCGCGCGCCGCGGCCTTGTGGCCGATCGTCGAGCGGGTCCAGGTGACCTTCAGGGGCTTCGCGTTCGACTTAGCGGCCACGCCCACCTCCGAACCCGGTGTTCATCGGCTCGCGCCGCTCCGGGATCTCGTGCGGGGTGCGGGCCAGCTCGGCACCGCGCTTGCCGAGCAGCTGCTCGGCCGTGCGGCCGCGCAGCGCGGCGATGTCATCGGCCGAGCGAAGGTTCGCCAGGCACTCGATCGTCGCGCGCACCACGTTGATCGGGTTCGTCGAGTTCTGCACCTTGCTCAGCAGGTCCCGGATGCCGGCCGCCTCGACGACGGCGCGAACCGAGCCGCCGGCAATGACGCCGGTGCCGGCACTCGCCGGCTTCAGCATCACCTTCGACGCGCCGAAGTGCCGATGGACCTCGTGCGGGATGGTGGTGCCGACCAGCGGCACCTTGATGAGGTGCTTCTTCGCGTCCTCGACGCCCTTGCGGATCGCCTCCGGCACCTCGCCGGCCTTGCCGATCCCGGCGCCGACGGTGCCGTTGCCGTCACCGACGACCACGACCGCGCTGAAGCTGAAGCGACGTCCACCCTGGACGACCTTCGCGACGCGGTTGATCTGGACGACCTTCTCTTCCAGGTTCAGCTTGGACGCATCGATGCGTGCCATGCGTGTCTCCTCTCGCTCTACAGGTTGAGGCCGCCCTCGCGGGCGCCCTCGGCGAGCGAGCGGACCCGCCCGTGGTACTGGTAGCCGCCCCGGTCGAGCACGACAGCGCTCACGCCGGCCGCCTTCGCCCGCTCGGCGATGGCCTTGCCGACGGCGCGCGCCGCGTCCACCGGCGACCCGGTGGCGAGCTCGGCCTCACGGCTCGACGCCGCGGCCAGCGTCCGGCCGGTCGTGTCGTCGATGACCTGGGCATAGATGAACTTCGCGCTGCGGAAGACCGACAGACGCGGGCGCTCCGTGCTGCCGCTGATGCGGAGCCGGAGTCGCTCGTGGCGCTTGCGACGCAGGGCGTCGCGCGAAAGGTTCGTCATCGGTCCTTAGCCTCCGACCTTGCCGGCCTTGCCGGCCTTGCGAAGGATCTGCTCGCCCGCGTAGCGGATGCCCTTGCCCTTGTAGGGCTCCGGCTTCCGCTGCGAGCGGATGTATGCGGCGATCTGGCCCACGAGCTCCTTGTCGGCGCCGAAGACCGCGAGGCGGGTCGGCGTGTCGACGCGGAACTGAATGCCGGCCGGCGGGTCGACCTCGACCGGGTGCGAGTACCCGAGCGCGAGGACGAGCTTCTCCCCCTGGAGCGCGGCACGGTAGCCGACCCCGGAGATCTCGAGGTTCTTCGTGAAGCCGGTGGCGACACCGGTGACCATGTTGTTGACGAGGGTGCGGGTCAGCCCGTGGAGCGCGCGGTGGCGCGGCTCATCGGTCGGGCGGACCACTCGCAGGGTGCCGTCCTCGCGCTCGAGGGACATCTCCGGATGGAGCGACCGCTCGAGCGTGCCGAGCGGACCCTTGACCGTGAGGTGCGTCCCCGTCTGCGTGATCTCCACGCCGTCCGGGATCGCGATCGGCATGCGTCCGATACGTGACATGCGTTCGCTCCTTACCAGACGTAGCAGAGGACTTCGCCGCCGAGATTCTGCTTCCGGGCATCGTTGCCGGTCATGATCCCGTGGGAAGTGGAGAGGATGGCCACGCCGAGCCCACCGAGAACGCGAGGGATCTCGGTCTTGCGGGCGTAGACGCGCAGGCCGGGCTTGCTGATTCGCTTCAGCCCGGTGACGACGGGCGTGCGGCCCTCGACGTACTTGAGGTGCAGCACGAGCTGATCCTGCACGGAGGCGGGATCGGTGCGCGTCTCGAAGGAGGCGATGAAGCCCTCGTCGGCCAGGATCCGCGCGATCTCGCGCTTCACCCGTGACGACGGCAGGCTGAGCTCCCGGTGCCGGGCCACGCTGGCATTGCGAATGCGCGTCAGCATGTCGGCGATTGGATCGGTCACGTTCATAGGTGGTCGTTGTTCTCCTCGGCGGCGGTTCGCTCCCGGCTCGTCCCGGGTGGCGCCTGCCGCTGATGGCGGCCGTCGCTCGGCGACGGCCATCGGTCAGCGAGCTCTTACCAGCTCGACTTCGTCACGCCCGGCAGCTGGCCCAGCAGGGCTCGCTCCCGGAAGCAGATGCGGCACATCGCGAAGCGCCGCATGTAGGCGCGCGAGCGTCCGCACACCTGGCAGCGGTTGTGATCCCGGACGCCGAAGCGTGCCGGTCGCCGCGACTTCGCGATGCTCGACTTCTTGGCCACGTTCGGACTCCTTAGGTGCTCTGGAACGGCATGCCGAGGAGCTCGAGGAGCTTGCGCCCCTCCTCGTCGGTCTTCGCCGTCGTCACGATGCTGATCTCCATCCCGCGCAGGCGATCGATCTTGTCGTAGTCGATCTCCGGGTACACGAGCTGCTCCCGCAGGCCGAGGCTGAAGTTGCCGCGGCCGTCGAACGAGCGGGTCGGGATGCCCCGGAAGTCCCGGATGCGCGGCAGCGCCAGCGACATCGTGCGCTCCAGGAAGTCGTACATCCGCTGGCCACGCAGGGTGACCTTGGCGCCGATCGGCATCCCGGTGCGAAGCCGGAACTGCGCGATGCTGCGCTTCGCGCGGGTCACGATCGGCTTCTGGCCGGTGATCGTCGTCAGGTCGCCCACGGCGGCGTCGAGCGCCTTCGCGTTCGCGATCGCCTCGCCGAGGCCGATGTTGACGACGATCTTCTCGACCCGCGGAATCTCCATCGAGTTGCCGTACGTGAACTCGCGCTGCATGGCCGGCACGACCTCGTCGTGGTAGCGCTGCCGCAGCCCGGCGTACGTCGGCTTCGTGAAGGTTCGCTTCGACGCGCCGTTCGTCGCGGTCGCCTTGGCGGCCGGCTTCGCGGCCGGCTTGGCGGCCGTGCGGCGCGGGGTGGCGGCCTTCTTCGCGGGGGTCGTGGTGGTCTTCTCCGGGCTCACTTCGAGGTCACCTCGATCTGCTCGCCGCACTGCTTGCAGACGCGAGTGCGACCGCCGTTCTCGAGCGTGGCGTGGCCGACGCGGGTCGGCTTGTTGCAGCGCGGGCAGACGACCTGCACGTTGCTCACGTGGATCGGCACCGGGAGATCGATGATCCCCGCGGTCTGCGTCCGCGATCGAGCGCGCTGGTGTCGCTTCGCCATGTTGATCCCGGGGATCACCACACCGAAGCCGCGCTTCGTCTTCTCGACTCGCTCGACCGTCCCGCGCTTGCCGCGGTCCTTGCCGGCGAGCACGAGCACGGTGTCGCCCCGTCGCACGTTCATCTAGAGCACCTCCGGGGCGAGCGACACGATCTTCATGTAGTTGCGCTCACGCAGCTCGCGCGCCACGGGCCCGAAGATGCGGGTCCCGCGCGGGCTGCCCTGCGCGTTGATGAGCACGGCGGCGTTCTCGTCGAACCGGATGTGGCTGCCGTCCGGGCGGCCGTACTCCTTCGTGGTGCGAACCACGACGGCGCGCACGACCTCGCCCTTCTTGACGCCCGAGTTCGGGAGTGCCTGCTTCACGCTGCACACGATCACGTCGCCGATCTCGGCGGTGTCGCTCGTCGAGCGTCCGATCACGGAGATGCACGACAGCGTTCGCGCGCCGGAGTTATCGGCCACGCGCAGCCTGCTGTACTTCTGGATCATGCCTGCTCCGTTCCGTCCACGAGCTCCTCATGGGAGCCGCGCGCCACCACCTCGACGACGGTCCAGCGCTTCTCGCGGGAGAGCGGACGGCTCTCCTCGATGCGCACCGTGTCGCCGACCTTGGCGGTGTTCTCCTGGTCGTGCGCCTTGAACTTGCTGCTGAGGCGAACCACCCGCTTGTAGATCGGGTGCCGCCGCAGCCGCTCGACGCTGACCACGACCGTCTTGTCCATCTTGTCGGACACCACGCGTCCGGTTTTCGTTCTTCGCTTGCCCTGCATCAGCTGGCCTTCTCTGCGTCAGCGGTCGCGGCATCGGCCTCGCGCTGGCGCTCCGTCATCACCGTCAGGATGCGAGCGATCCGCTTGCGGGTCGCCGGCAGCCTGCTGTAGTTGCTTTCCTGTCGCGTGGCGAGGTCGAAGCGGACCTTCCACAGCTCCTGCTTCGCGTCACGCAGCGCGCCCTCGAGGTCCTTGTCGGAGAGGGCCCGCACCTCACTGATGTCCATGCTCGAGGCCCTCCTTGACGACGAACTTCGTGCTGATCGGGAGCTTGTGACTGGCGAGGCGCATCGCCTCGCGCGCCACCGGCTCCGGCACGCCCGACATCTCGAACATGACCCGGCCGGGCTTCACGACCGCGACCCAGTGGTCCGGCGCGCCCTTGCCCGAGCCCATCCGGACCTCGGCTGGCTTCTTCGTGACCGGCTTGTCCGGGAACACCCGGATCCAGACCCGGCCACCACGCTTGATGTGGTGGGTCATCGCGCGCCGCGCGGACTCGATCTGGCGGCTCGTGAGCCAGCAGACCTCCTCGGCCATGAGGCCGAAGTCCCCGAAGCTCACCGCGGTGCCGCCCTTCGCCAGGCCGGCGCGGCGACCGCGCTGGACCTTGCGATGCTTGACCCGCTTCGGCATCAACATCGTCAGGACTCCTTCGCCGTCGAGGCGTCGGCGTCGTCGGCGGTCTCGGCCGGCTCGGCCGCTGCGGCCTCCACCGGCGGCGTCGCGACGGCGGAGGTCTCGACTTCGTCGGCCGTGGCCGGAGCCTCGACCTGCGGGGTCTCCACCTGCGGCGTCTCGACCTG
>DASVFG010000035.1:0-10991 GCA_036380155.1 Candidatus Limnocylindria bacterium | reverse complement strand
TCGGCGATCTCCGCCAGCACGGCCTCAGCCATCTCGGGGTAGACCTCGTACTCGAGCTCGGTCACCGTCCGATCGTCGTCGGCGCGGTCGCGGGCGCGGCCGACGAACGTCACGACCGCCCCGTGGCCGGAGGACGCCGCGGCGCGCTCGAGCGCGGCGATGTCGATCGGGCCATCCACGATGGCCGTCACAGCGCCGCCGCTGACCGGCGGCAGAAAGGCGATCACGTCGTCACCGGCGAGCCTGAGGTCCCATGCCGCGTATACGCCGTTCCGCGCCGGGCGCACGTACGGTCGATGCGGCGCGAGCGCCGGATGACGTGCCTCGAGCGCGGTCCAGGCATCGGCCACGGTCGCCCCGTCGGCGAGCTCCAGCTCGGTGCGCGAGGCAGCGAGCTCACGGAGCTGCGCGAAGCAGCGGACGACGACGTCCACGCCGCTCAGACCGGGACGCCGGTGAGATAGGTCAGGCTCGACCCGGCGATCGAGCCGGCCATGACGAGCGCGAGCCCGATGTAGAGGAGGCCCGTCGAGGCCTGGAGCGAGGGGGCCCGCGAGGCGAGGATGGCGAGGATGCCCGCGCCGATCGGCAGGACGATCCCGACGGCCAGGCGCAGCCACGTCAGCCAGCCGATGTCGCCCTCGAGCGCGTCGCTGCCGACGAACGCGATCGCGAGGACGAACACCACGCCCTGCAGGACGAGCGCCGCGATGAGGAGCCACATCATCCGCCGCAGCGGCGTCGGCGAGAGCTTCGGGGTGACGAGATACCAGTGGCCGAGGAGCATCGCCGCGAAGACCGATCCGAGCGCGACCGCCGCCACGACGAGCTGCGCCGAGAAGAGCGCCGCGCTTCGCGAGCCACCGGCAGCGGCCATCGTGACCAGCGCCGCGAGCCCGACGATCCCGAGGGCGATCGCCAGCCCGGCGCGCGGCCAGCGCGCGACCGACGCCACGAGGTAGGCGGCGGCCAGGAGACCGAGCAGGAGGCTCAGCGGTCGCCGCAGCCCCTCCGTCGCGGCGGCCACCGCATCCGGAGGCAGGGCAAGGTCGCTGACGACGAGGAGCGCGGCGGTGGCGGCGATCACGAAGGCCATGAACAGCCGGTAGCCGCGGGTCGTACCGCCCAGCCGCTCGGTGACGCCGACGACGAGCGCCGTCCCGGCGGTCAGCGCCGTCCAGAACAGCCAGTTGACGAAGGGGAGCGCCTCGACCGTCACGGGGATCGCGTCAGGCGACGCCGCGGGCCGGCGCCAGCGAGCCGGCGAGGCCGATCTCGACCCAGCCGTCGGTGAGGCGCACCGGGAACGTCTCCACCGGGTCGGTCGCCGGCGGGACGACGGCCTCGCCGCTGCGGATGTCGAAACAGCCGCCGTGCCACGCGCACACCAGCACCCCGTCACGCGGGTCGAACCCGGCCTCGGAGAGCGGGAAGTCGCGATGCGAGCAGTTGTTCTGCACCGCGAAGAACTCGCCCTGGTGGCGGACGAGGACGACCGGTGTGCCGTCGATCTCCACCGGGATGAGCTCCCCGTCACGCAGCTCGTCGGCGCGGAGCACGCGCGCGAAGCGGGTCGCGGCGGCGGTCACCGCGACGCGGGCGTGCGGCCGAACGCGAGGAGCCGGGGCTCGGTCATGTCCTCGATGCTCCAGCGAATCCCCTCGCGGCCGAGCCCCGAGTCCTTCACCCCGCCGTAGGGCATCGCGTCGGTGCGCCAGGTCGGCACGTCGTTGACGATGACGCCGCCGACCTCGAGCTCGTCGTGCGCGAGGAGCGTGTGGTCGAGTGAGCCGGTGAACACCCCGCACTGGAGGCCGAAGCGGCTGTCGTTGATCTCGCGCACGGCATCCTCGAACGTGTCGACCGTGAAGAGATTCACGACCGGCGCGAACGCCTCCTCGGCGCAGATGGCGGCGTCGCGCGGGACGTCGGCCAGCACGGTGGGTGGATACCAGCGACCGTCCGGCTCGCCCTGGACGAGGGAGCGGGCGCCGGCGGCAATGGCATCGATCACCCAGCCGTGGGTCCGTTCGGCGGCCTTCTCGTCGACCATCGGCCCGACATCGGTCGCCGGGTCGAGCGGGTCGCCCACCCGGACGCGGCCGACGCGCTCCACGAAGCGGCGCTCGAACTCCTCGGCGATGGCGCCGACCACGTAGATGCGCTGGACGCTGATGCACACCTGTCCGGCGTACGCGAAGGCGCCGTAGGCGATGCGCTCCACCGCCCAGTCGAGGTCGGCATCGGCGTCGACGATGACCCCGGCGTTGCCGCCGAGCTCGAGCACGACCTTCTTCTTGCCCGCCTCGGCCTTCATCTTCCAGCCGACCGACGGCGAGCCGGTGAAGCTGAGGAGCCGGAACCGGTCGTCGGAAACGAGCCGGTCCCCGGTCGGCCGATCCATGGGCAGGATGCTCACCGCGCCCTTGGGGAGGTCCGTCTCGTCGAGATAGCCGGCGATGCGGAGCATGCTGAGCGGGTCGACCGATGGCGGCTTGAGGACGATGCTGCACCCCGCCGCGATGGCCGGCGCGACCTTGTGGGCGGCCAGGTTGAGCGGGAAGTTGAACGGGCTGATGCCAGCGATCGGCCCGATCGGGTAGCGCCGCACGATCCCGTGCCTTCCCCGGTTCGCCGCGGCCCAGTCGAGCGGCATCCACTCGCCGCCGATGCGAAGCGCCTCCTCGGCGGCCGTGCGGAACGTCAGCGCGCCGCGACCGACCTCGCCGCGCGCGTCCTTGATCGGCTTGCCGGACTCGCGTGACAGCAGGTCCGCCAGCTCGTCGGCGTCGCGCTCGATGCACATCGCCACGTGGGCGAGCGCGTCTCGCCGCTCGTATGCCGCCAGGCGCTTCGTCTGCTCGAACGCCTCGACCGCCGCGACCGTGGCCCGTTCGAGCTCCTCGGCCCCGGCCTGGAACGTGGTGGCGACCAGCGACCCGTCCGCCGGGTTGCGCACCTCGAGCGGCGTGCCGGCCTCGACGAACTCGCCGGCGACATAGATCGGGACGCTGGGCGCGCGCACCTCGGTGGTCATGCGCCGATTCTACGTCCACCCGCCACGGCCTTCCGCGCGGCCGAATGTCGTAGTCCGACGTCGGCCCTCGGCCGGATGGCCGGAGGAGCGCGGGGCCGCATCCTCGCGGCATGTCCCGCATCGTCCGCCTTCCGCCGTCGCTCGTCGCCATCGCGATGCTCGCCACCGCGTCCGCCTTCCTCGGCGGCGCGATGGTGACCGCCAAGGTGGCGGTGGCCGGCGTGCCGCCCGTCACCGTGGCGGCGACGCGCTTCGCGGTGGCGGCGCTCATCCTCCTCGCGATCCGGGCGGCGGTCCCTCGCCTGCGCGGCACGACCTCGCGCCCACGGATCGCCGACCTGCCGATCATCGCGGCCCTCGGCATGTCCGTGGCGGTGGGGTACAACCTGCTGCTCCTCACCGGGGTTCGGCTGGCACCGGCATCGGATGCGGCGCTCATCGGCCCGGCCGTGGCGCCGGTGGTGAGCACCGCCCTTGCCGCCGTCTTCCTCCGCGACCGCCCGTCCCGCGCGGCACTCGCCGGCCTCGCGATCAGCATCGTCGGCGTGGCCCTCGTCATCTCCCCCGCCGGCGAGGTGAGCGGCTCGCGCGTCCTGGGCGACATCGTGTTCATCGGCGCCGGTGCGCTCTTCGGCACGTACCTCGTCATCAGTCGCGTGGCGGCCCGGCGGTTCAGCCCGCTCGACATCACGCTCTACGGCACGCTGTTCGCGGCGATCGTCCTCGTGCCGTTCGCGGTGCTCGAGGGCGGGATCGCGAGCCTCGTGGCCGCACCGGTCGCCTCGCTGCTGGCGATCGGCCATCTCTCGGCGCTGGCGACGGTCGCCGCCTTCGTCCTCCTCAACGAGGGCCTCCGCCGGCTCGGTGTCTCACGCTCGGCCGGCGTCACGATGATGATCCCCGCCTTCGGCGTGCTGCAGGCGATGCTCATCCTCGGGGAGCCGCTGGCCGCCACCGCCGCCGCCGGGTCCGCCATCCTGCTCCTCGGCATCTGGCTCGCCCAGGGCGGTCGGCTGCCGACCCCGCAGCGCGCCGCCGTGCGCCCTGCGTCCCCGCGTCCCGCGGCCGTCGCCGCCTGACGTCGCGCCCGATCGGGCGCTCATCCGCTCCACCCGCCTCGCGCGTACCATCGGGGTGCTGATGAACCCCGTCTTCCTCCTCCTCGAGGTCGGCGCCGCCGTCTTCTTCGTCATCGCCGCCTGGCTCGCGCTGCGCCGCGGCCGGCTCCCGTTCCTCGAGCTCGTGAGCGCGGCCGTCTTCGGCCTGCTCCTCGAGCAGGGAAACCAGGTGATCTTCGAGACCTACGAATACTCGCCGGAGTTCGTGCTCGCCATCGACCGGGCACCCATCGTCATCGGCCTCACCTGGGCGCTCATCATCGCCGGGGCGATGCGGATCACCGACGCGCTCGGCGTCCGCGAGCGGTACGCGCCGGTCGTCGACAGCGTCCTCGCGATCTCCCTCGACCTTGCGTTCGACGCCGTCGCCATCCGCATGGGCCTCTGGACGTGGCGCGACATCGGTCCGGACATGGGGTGGTTCGGCGTCCCGGCCGGCAACTTCTACGCGTGGCTCTTCGTGACGTGGTCGTTCAGCCTCGTCACGCGCCGGCTGCGGACCGTTGCGCACCGGCGACCGGCGATCGAGTGGCTGCAGCTGCTCGTGCCGATCCCCGCCTTCGTGCTCCTGCTCGCCACGCTCGTGCCGTTCACCATCGTCAAGCCGCTCGTCGACTCCGCCCCGGGCGGCGGGCTGGCCCTGTTCGCGATCTCGCTGGTGGCGTTCACCGCCATCGCCGCGTGGGCGGTCCTCGGACCGAACCGCGCGACCCCGGACGGCGCGGCCGACGCGATCCTCGATCTGCGGCTCGCATTCGCGACGAGGCTCGCGATCCATCTCGTCTTCCTCGGCGCGCTGCTGTGGCTGGGCCTGGCGACGAGCGCGCCGATGCTGCTCCTCGTGGCGGTCCTCTTGCTGGCGGCCGAGCTGCCGCTCGCCATGCTGGTGAACGCTCGGCAGCCGGCGCCATCGCCTCCGGAGTCGAGCGCCATGGTGGCCGCACCGCCGGGGTAACCGCGATCCGACGGAGGGCCCTGGCGGCGTAGGATCGGTGCGCATGTCCGATCGGGATCCAGCCACCCGCCTGGCGCGCGTCCTCGCCTCGATCGGCCCGGCGCTCTGGCTGCTCGCGGCCATCGGCTTCATCAGCCAGGTCGGCATCTCCGTCATGCTGCCGCTGCTGCCGCTGTACGCCACCGAGCTCGGCGCGTCCCCGTTCGTGCTGGGGCTCCTGACCGGCGCCTTCGCCGTCACGAACGCCATCGGCCAGCTGGGATCGGGGTTCCTGGCCGAACGGTGGGGCGCGCGGAGGATGATGGGAGCGGGCCTCGGCTTCTACGCATCGATGAACGCGCTGATCGCGACGGCCATCAGCGCACCGTGGCTGCTCGGCTGGCGAACGCTGGCGGGCTTCGGCGGTGGCGCGATGATCGTCTCGGAGCGCATCTACCTCGCGCAGGTGGTCGAGCCGGCACGGCGGGCCTTCGCGAACGGCATCGTCTCGGCCGGCCAGTCGGCCGGCACCGTCCTCGGGCCGGTGGTCGGTGGCGTGGCGGCCAGCATCGGCGGCCTGCGCGCACCCTTCGTGATCGTCGCCGCCACCAGTGCCGTCGCCCTCATCGGCACGCTGTTCCTTCCCGCCCCGAAGCGCACGTCGACGGACTCGGACGTCGACCGCGCCGCCGCGCCGGTCGACCTGCGCCCGCTCGCCATCCTGCTGCTCGCCAACCTCGCCCTGCTCGCGAGCTACGGAGGCTTCATCACCACGTACGCCACGCTGGCCACGACTCGCCTCGGATGGACGGTCGTCGACGTCGGGATCGCCTTCTCGTTCTTCGGTGCCGGCAGCATCCTGCTCGGGCCGTGGCTCGCGCACCTCGCCGACCGCATCGGCCGTCGGGCGATCGCCACGCTCGCGCCGCTGGCGCTCGTCGCCTTCGGCGCCGCGCTGGTGATCGGCCTGCCGCAGCCGGTCATCTACGGGATCGCGATCCTCGCCGGTGGCGGCCTCACGGCCTTCAGCGCGTCGTGGTACGCCCTGCTCGCCGACAGCGCCGGCCCGCACCGCATGGGCCGCGTCTTCGGCATCGTCAACGCGGCATCCACCATCGGCATCGTCATCGGCTCGGTGACGGCGGCCGAGCTGTGGACGCGGATCGACATCTCGGCCGGGATGCTGGTCGGCGTGGTCGCGCCGCTCGTCTCGGTCGCGGCCATGCTCGCGTTCCGGCCGCGGGCGGTACCCTCCCCGCCATGAGCCTCGACCTGCGCCCGTACCTCGACCTCGACGCGTGTGTCGAGGATCTCCGCCACCTCATCCGCATCCCGTCGGTGAACCCGCCGGACGGCGGACCGGACGTCGCCGCCGGCCGCGACCCATCGGGTGGCGAGACCCTCGCGGCGCGGTATTGCGCCGAGGCCCTCGCCGAGCTGGGCGTGGAGACCGAGGTCGTCGAGCTCACGCCCGGCCGTGGCTCGTGCATCGGCCGGCTGCGGGCAACGGGTCCGGCCACCGAGCCGCCGCTCATCCTGCTCAGCCACATCGACGTCGTGCCCGTCGACGCCGAGTCGTGGTCGCGCGACCCGTTCGGCGGTGAGCTGGTCGATGGCGTCGTGTGGGGTCGCGGCGCGGTCGACATGAAGGACATGGTCGCGATGGAGCTCGCCGTCATGCGCGGCCTCGTCCGCTCCGGCGTCGAGCTGCGGCGCGACGTGATCTTCGCCGCGGTCGCCGACGAGGAGGCCGGCGGCACCCATGGCGCGCGCGGGCTCGTCGACCTGCGGCCCGAGCTCTTCCACGACGCCGATGGGCGTCCGGCGGCCGCCGCCCTCAACGAGGTGGGCGGGTACTCGATGACGATCGGAGGGCGACGGTTCTACACGGTCCAGGTCGCCGAGAAGGGCATCGTCTGGACGCGGCTCCACAGCACCGGCACGCCGGGCCATGGATCGATGCCGCACGACGACAACGCCACGGTCAAGCTCGCGCGGGCGGTGGCGGCGATCGCCGACGACCAGGCGCGACGGCCCGCGCGGCTGACCCCGGTCGTCGCCGACTTCCTCGATGCCATCGGCCTGGCCGAGGTGGGGGCGCTCGCCGAGCGGGACCCCCGGGCGGCGCGCGCCATCCTGGCCGCGGCTGTCGACGACCCGGTCCTGCGCCGGTCGATCGACGCCATGCTCCGCGACACGGCCACACCGACCGTCGTGCACGCCGGCAAGAAGGTGAACGTCATGTCCGGTTCGGGCGAGGCGGAGATCGACGTCCGAACCCTGCCCGGTACCGACCAGGTGGCGTTCATCCAGGCGCTCCAGGACGTCGTCGGCACTGATGCCGAGGTCGAGCCGGTCATCAGCCTCCCGGCCATCGAATGGCCCGCGGACGCCGCGCTCGTCGGCCTCGTCCACGACGCGCTGCGCAGCGCGGACCCCGAGGCGACCGCCGTGCCGATGATGATCACCCCCGGCACCGATGCGAAGGCCCTCGCCGAGCTCGGCATCCCGTGCTACGGCTTCGCGCCCCTGCGCCTCGATGCCGATATGCCGTTCCTGTCGCTCTTCCACGGCCACGACGAGCGGGTGCCGGTCAGCGCGCTCGCGTTCGGCCTGCCCGTGCTCGCGGACGTCGTGTCCGCGTACGTGGCGCGGCCCTGAGCGCGACGCCGGTGGCGAGGGCTCGCTCGGTTATACTTCCGAGCGCATTCCCCGCAGCGTCGAACCCATGACCCAAGTGACCGATGCGGGCGCGTCCGCGCGTCCGCGCACCATTGCCTTCGTCTTCCCGGGACAGGGCTCGCAGTACGTCGGGATGGGGGCCGACCTCGTCGAGCGCTCCCCCGCGGCAGCCGATGCCTACGCCCGCGCCGACGATGCCCTCGGCATCCCGCTCTCGAAGCTGATCCTCGAGGGCCCCGCCGAGGAGCTCGACCTCACCATCAACGCGCAGCCCGCGATCCTGGCCACCAGCGTCGCCTACCTGCGCGCCATGCGCGAGGAGGCGGAGGCAGCCGGCTTCGAGGTGCTCCCGCAGGCGCTCGCCGGGCACTCGGCCGGGCAGTACGCCGCCGCCGTCGCCGCCGATGCGATCGACTACGCCGACGCGCTGCGCCTCGTGCGCGAGCGCGGCCGGATCATGCAGGAGCGCGGCATCGCGGGCGGGATGGGGGCCGTCATCGGCCTCTCCGACGAGCAGGTCCACGAGATCGTCGACCAGGCGCGCGCGCACGGCGAGATCAGCGTCGCCAACGCGAACGCCCCGGGCCAGATCGTCCTCTCCGGCGTCGTGCCCGCCCTCGTCTTCGCCCTTGAGATGAGCAAGACGGTCGGTGCCCGCAAGGCCGCGCGGCTGGCCGTCAGCGTCGCGAGCCATTCGCCGCTCATGCGCCGCGCGCGCGACGAGTTCGGCCGTCTCCTCACCCGCGTCCCCTTCCGCGACCCGAAGGTCCCCATGCTCGGCAACGTGCACGGCACGGTGATCAGCACCGCGGAGGGGCTGCGCACGGAGCTCACCGAGCATCTCGTCCACGGCGTGCAGTGGACGACCACCGTCCGCCACATGGTCGCCGGCGGGGTCACCGACTTCGTGGAGGTCGGGCCCGGCCGCGTCCTCTCGGGCCTCATCCGCCGCATCAGCCCCGAGGCGGGCACCCACCAGGTCGACGCCCCGCTCGAGAAGGCGTGGCTGGCGACCCTGCGCGAGACGCCGGCGTGAGCGAGCGCCGCGCCGTCGTCACCGGCCTCGGCATCGTCTCCCCGGTCGGCATCGGCGCCGAGGCGTCGTGGGACTCCCTGGTGTCGGGTCGTTCGGGCATCGCCCGCATCACGCTGTTCGACCCGTCGCCGTTCGAGATCGATGTCGCCGGTGAGGTGAAGGGCTTCGACGCCGGGCAGTACATGGACGCCAAGGACGCCCGCCGCCACGACCGCAACGTCCACTTCGCCGTGGCGGCGACCGGCGAGGCCCTGCGCGACGCCGGGTTCCTCGGTGACAACGGGCGTCTGCGGAGCGACGTGAACGCCGACCGCTTCGGCATGGTCTTCGGGACCGGCATCGGCGGCATCGGCATCCTGCTCGACGGTCAGAAGACGCTCACCGAGCGCGGACCGCGGCGCGTCTCGCCGTTCCTCCTGCCGCACATGCTCCCCGATTCCGCGTCCGGCCAGGTCGCGATCACGTACGGCCTGCGGGGCCCGAACGTCGCGGTCGTGTCGGCGTGCGCCACCGGCGGGCACGCCATCGGCGAGGCGATGGAGGCGATCGTCCGAGGCCAGGCCGACGTCATGCTCGGCGCCGGCACCGAGGCGCCGCTCGTGCCGCTGGCGTTCGCCGGCTTCGGCCAGATGCGCGCCCTCGGCACGCCGAAGGACCCCGATACCGGCGAGTACAACCCGGCGATGGCCTCCCGGCCGTTCGATGCCACCCGCGACGGCTTCGTCGTGTCCGAGGGCTCCGCGGTCCTCGTCCTCGAGGAGCTCGAGCACGCCCGCGCGCGCGGCGCCACCCCCATCGCCGAGGTCATCGGCTACGGCTCGGCGGCGGACGCGTTCGACATGGCCGCCACGGCCGATCGCGGCGAGGGCAGCCAGCGCTCGATGCGGGCCGCGCTGGCGCGGGCCGGGATCCGGCCCGACGAGGTCGACTACATCAACGCCCACGGCACCTCGACGCCGATGAACGACCGCTTCGAGACGATGGCCATCCGCGAGGTGTTCGGCGAGCACGCCGATCGGCTGGCGGTGTCGAGCAGCAAGTCGATGACCGGCCATGCGATGGGCGCCGCCGGCGCGATCGAGGGCTTCGTGTGCGCCAAGGTGCTCGCCACCGGGTGCATCCCGCCGACCATCAACCACCGTCACCCCGACCCCGAGCTGACGCTCGACTACGTCCCGAACGAGGCGCGCGCGGCCGACGTGCGCGTGGCGCTCTCGAACTCGATCGGCCTCGGCGGGCACAACTCGACGATCATCCTCCGTCGCTTCGAGGCGTAGCCGGCCCGCACATGACGCGCACACCGCCGCCACGCGACCCTGCCCGCCGTGCCGTCGTGACGGGCATGGGGGCCGTCACCCCCATCGGCAACGACGTGGCCACCTACTGGTCGAACCTCGTGGGCGGCGTGTCCGGGGTCGGCCCGATCACCGCGTTCGACCCCGCCGGCGCCGAGGTCCGCATCGCGGCCGAGGTGAAGGGCTTCGAGGCGAAGGACTGGATGGACTTCAAGCAGGCGCGCCGCATGAGCCGCTTCGCCCAGATCGCGGTGGCGGCCGCGCGCCAGGCGATCGACAATGCCCGGCTCGAGATCGGCGATCACAACCGTGACGACGTCGCCGTCGTCGTGAACACCGGCGGCGGCGGCCTCCAGGAGGTGGCGGTCGGCGAGGTGACGCTCCACGAGAAGGGCGGGAACCGCGTTAGCCCGTTCATGGTGCCGATGATGTCGCCCTCGATGGCGGCCTGCCAGATCAGCATCCAGAACGGGACGCGCGGGCCGGTCATCACCTCGGTCGCGGCGTGTGCGTCCGGGGTGCAGGCCTTCGTCGAGGCGCAGCGCCTCATCGAGCACGGCGACGTCGACGTCGTCATCGCCGGCGGCACCGAGTCCGCCATCATCCCGGTCGCGTTCGCGGCCCTCGCCAACATGGGCGCCCTGTCGACCCGCAACGACGACCCCGCGCGGGCGTCACGCCCGTTCGACGCCGACCGCGACGGGTTCGTGTTCGGCGAAGCGGCCGGGGTCCTCGTCATCGAGTCGGCGGAGCACGCCGAAGCCCGGGGCGCCACGATCGTGGGCGAGGTGGCGGGCGGGGCGCTCACCGGCGATGCGTTCCACATCTCGGCGCCCGACCCGTCGGGCTACGGCGCCACGCTCGCCATGCAGCGCGCGATCCGCGACGC
>DASVFG010000034.1:0-5418 GCA_036380155.1 Candidatus Limnocylindria bacterium | reverse complement strand
CGAGCGCGGAGGCGCGACCTACACCGAGGTTCGCGTCGCCGAACGAGAGACCGAGCAGCTGACCGTCAAGAACGGCGCGCTCGAAGCCGCGACGGCGAACAGCAGCGCCGGATTCGGGATCCGCGTCCTCGTCGATGGCGCGTGGGGCTTCAGCTCGAGCCGCTCGCTCGAGCCCGCGGAAGCCGACCGCGTGGCCGCCGAGGCGCTCGAGATCGCACGAGCCAGCGGCCTCGCGCGGAAGGCGCCCGTCGAGCTCGACGACACCCCGCCCGTGAAGGACACCTACCGCACGCCATACGAGGAGGATCCGTTCTCGGTCAGCCTCGACGACAAGCTGCGGATCCTGATGGACGCGGACGGCGCGATGGCCCGGGTTCCGGGCGTGGCCATCCGGGAGAGCAACCTCTCCGCGGGTCGCGAGCGGAAGACGCTGGCCACCAGCGCCGGTGCCTGGATCGAGCAGGAGATCGTCGAGGCGGGCGGCGGCATCGAGGCCACCGCGGTCAACGACAGCGAGATGCAGCAGCGCTCCTATCCGAACTCGTTCGGCGGCCAGGCGGTCACCGGCGGCTTCGAGGCGATTCGCGCGCTCAATCTCGCCGAACATGCCCAGGAGACTGCCGAGCTGGCCGTCGCGCTGCTCGACGCGCCACAGTGCCCGTCGGGCGAGATGAACCTCATCCTCGACTCGACCCAGGTGGCGCTCCAGATTCACGAGTCGTGCGGTCACCCGACCGAGCTCGACCGGGTGTACGGCACCGAGGCGAGCTTCGCCGGCACCTCGTTCCTCACCACCGACAAGCTCGACCAGCTTCGCTACGGCAGCGAGCTCGTCAACATCGACGCCGATGCCACGGCCCCCGGCGGCCTCGGCACGTTCGGCTACGACGACGAGGGCGTGCCGGCCCAGAACGTGCCGCTCATCTCGGGCGGCATCCTCGTCGGCTACCTGACGAGTCGCGAGACCGCCCCGCGCATCGGTCGCCGCTCGATGGGCAGCGCGCGGGCGTACCAGTGGAGCCACATCCCGCTCATCCGCATGACGAACATCAACCTGCGGCCCGGCGACGCCGGATCGCTCGAGGACCTCATCGCCGATACGAGCGACGGGATCTACATGAGCATCAACAAGAGCTGGTCGATCGACGACCGCCGCCTGAACTTCCAGTTCGGCGACCAGGCCGGCTGGATCATCAAGAACGGGAAGCGCACCCAGCTCGTCCGTAACCCGACGTACACCGGGATCACGCCGGAGTTCTGGGGCAGCTGTGACGCGATCTGCGGACCCGAGGCATGGACGCTGTGGGGCCTTCCCAACTGCGGCAAGGGTGAGCCGATGCAGGTGGGCCACGTCGGCCACGGCGCCGCCCCGGCGCGGTTCCGCAACGTGAAGGTGGGAGTGGGCCGATGGTAGTTGCCGCCAACGACGAGATCACGACGCTCCTGGATCGGGTCATCGAGCGGTCCGACGCGCCCGCCACCGAGGTGCTCTACCTCGGACAGGACGCCGCGCTCACCCGGTTCGCCACGAACCAGATCCATCAGAACGTCCGCGAGCACGATGCCTCGCTCCAGGTGCGCGTCATCGACGACGGCCGCATCGGCGTGGCGTCCACGAACCGGCTCGACGATGCCGGCATCGCCGACGTCGTCGCCCGCGCCGCCGCGATCGCGGCGCGTTCGGCACCGAATCCGCGCGCCGCGATCCTGCCGGAACCGGACGGCGGCGAGTACGACCCCGACCTCGGCTACGTGGCGGCCACGGCGGAAGCTGGCGCCGAGCGTCGGGCCGAGGGCGCCCGGGCCGTCATCGCGGCCGGCACCGCGAAGGGGCTCGAGAGCTCCGGCTCGTTCTCGACCGCGGTGATGACCCTGGCCGTTGCCAACACGAACGGGGTCCGTGCGCTGCATCGGTCCACGTCGGCGAAGCTGCTGACGGTGATGATGGACGGGTTCGCCTCCGGCGCCGCGTCGGGCTTCGCGAACGCCGGCTCGCCGGACATCGGGGAGATCGACGCCGAAGGGCTCGGGCTCGAGGCGGCCACGAAGGGCGACGACATGCGCGGCGCCGAGGTGATCGACGCCGGCGAGTACGAGGTCATCCTCGAGGAATACGCGGTCGCCGGGCTGCTCGAGTACCTCGCCTACATCGGCTTCTCGGGACTCGCCCACGAAGAAGGCCGCTCGTTCATGGAGCTCGGCCAGAAGGTGATGGGGGAGTCGGTCTCGATCTGGGACGACGGCCACGACGCCTCCGGCCTGCCGCTTCCGATCGACTTCGAGGGCGTGACCCGCAGGCGCGTCGACCTCATCCGCGACGGGATCGCCACCGCCGTCGTGCACGACGCGGCGACCGGCGCGCGGGCCGGCACCGGCTCGACCGGCCACGGGCTGCCGGCGCCCAACCTCATCGGACCCATGCCGCTCAACCTGTTCATGGCACCCGGAACCACGCCGCGTGACGAGCTCATCGCCGGCATCGAGCGCGGGGTCTGGGTGACGCGATTCCACTACATCAACCCGGTGCACCCGAAGAAGGCGATCCTCACCGGCATGACGAAGGACGGCACGTTCCTCATCGAGCACGGAAAGCTGAC
The DNA here is from genome assembly GCA_036380155.1 of Candidatus Limnocylindria bacterium. Lineage (GTDB taxonomy): Bacteria > Chloroflexota > Limnocylindria > QHBO01 > QHBO01 > JACDBZ01. Next base: position 2,821 of record DASVFG010000034.1, on the reverse strand, counting down.
CAGGCCCCTGCTCAACTTCCGGTTCACGCAGGCGATTCCCGAGGCGTTCAGCGACGTCCGCGCGGCGAGCGACACGACGAAGCTGCTGCCCGGCGAGTTCGCCGGCGCCGCCCGATGCCCGGCCCTCCACCTCGGCTCGTTCAACTTCACCGGCACCACCCGCGCGGAGGGCAGTGCGTGACGGTGGCCGCCCCGCTGGACCTTCGCATCGGCGACCGCCTGCGGCTCCGCAAGGAGCACCCGTGCGGCAGCCGGGACTGGACGGTGACCCGTCTCGGCGCCGATATCGGCATGGTGTGCGAGGGCTGCGGGCACCGGATCCTCATGGATCGGCTCGACGTCGAGCGACGGTTCACCGCGTTCCTGGCGCGCGGCCCGCACGAGGCGGGCTGATTCGATGGCCCACGTCGAGCTGCCCGCCGACGGCCCGCAGGATTTCTCGGGGGCGGGATCGGTCTTCCGCAACCGCGGCTTCGTCTACCTGTGGTCCGCCCAGCTCCTGAGCCAGCTGGCGAGCAACATGGTGCTCGCCGCGCTCATCGCCACCGTCGTCAACACCACCGGGTCGCTCACCGCGAACGCGGTCCTCATCCTCACGTTCCTCGTGCCGGCGGTGCTGTTCAGCACGCTCGGAGGCGTGCTCGTGGAGCGCAGCGACGCCAAGATCATCATGCTCGCCACGAACATCGTCCGAGCGGTCGGCACGGTCCTGTTCATCTTCGTCGCGCCGACCGTGACCACCGCGATCGTGCCGCTCGTCTACCTCATCAACTTCATCTCGGCCACCGCGACCGCGGTCTTCGCCCCTGCCGAGCTCACCGCCATCCCGCGGATCGTCGAGCGCCGCCACCTCATGGCCGCGAACTCGATCTTCATCCTCACCATCAACGCGACGTTCGCGATCGGCTTCGGCTTCCTCGGCCCGCTCGTGCTCAAGGTGCTGGGCACGACGATGGTCTACATCCTCGTGGCCGTGATGTTCGCCCTGGCTGCTGCCGCGATCCTCGCGGTCCCATCGGTGCGGCCGGAGACGAAGCCGTCCGCCATGGGGGACGCGGCCGGCCGTGCGGCCCGCGAGCTCTTCGGCCAGCTGGCGGACGGGGTGCGCTTCATCCGATCGCATCGCGCCATCGCCTGGAGCCTGACGTACCTGGGAATCGCGGCCAGCCTCATCGGCGTGCTCGGCGCCATCGGCCCCGGCTTCGCGACCGACATCCTGCGCCTCAAGCCCGAGGACTTCTTCTTCATCATGGGGCCGGCCGGCCTCGGCGCGGTGGTGGGCATCCTGTTCCTCAACGCGTACGGACGCGGAATTCCCAAGCGGCTGGTCATCGACATCGGCCTCGTGGCGATGGGCATCACGCTCGTCGCGCTCGCCCTCGTGCGACCGATCTCCACGCTCCTCGGATTCGCCACCGCACCGCTCGAGAACGCCATCCCCGCACTCGCGCCATTCCTCAGCCTCATCGCCATCGTCGTGGTCATCGCCGTGCTGGCCGGGCTGGAGTACGCGTTCGTCGCGATCCCCTCGCAGACCGCGCTGCAGGAGGAGCTGCCGGCCGATGTCCGCGGCCGCATCTTCGGGATCCTCAACACGCTGCTGTCGGTCGCCTCGTTCCTGCCGGTCATCGCCGCGCCGGTGGTAGCCGACGTCGTGAACATCCTTGTCCCCGGTGCTGGCATCCCCGTCGTCATGGGCCTGCTGGGGCTCGGGACACTGTGGGCGGGGCTCGCGTCGTGGCGGCGCAACGCGCGGGGCGGGCTCCACCAGCACGATCGCGAGGGCGCACCGGCCGATGCCGTGGCCGAAGCGACGGCACCGGGCACGCCGGCGGTCATCGACGGGGGGACGCAGGAGGCGCCGCATCGGCATCGTCGTCGCCGGCGGCAGCAGTCCGCCGATGGCGAGTAGGGTCTTCGCCGCCTCCTTCCTCCTCGTCTCTGCCGTCGTCGCCTGGATCACCATCACCGTGCCGATCGCGGCCCGCGCCCTCCAGCTGGGCGTCCTCCTGTCGATGGTCTACGTCGGGTATCTCGCGTGGCGCGGGATGCGCGTCATGCGAGCTGCCATCCGTGGGCGTTCCGACGATCCGCCCGCGGGCGCTGCCGACGATCCGTTCGTGTCCATCGTCATCCCGGCCCGCAACGAGGCGCCGGTGATCGCCGGGTCGGTGACGTCCCTCGCCGCACAGCGGTACGGCGACGGGGCGCCGCGCTTCGACATCCTCGTCGTCGACGATGGCTCGACCGACGGCACCGGGGAGGCCGCCGCGACCGCCGCCGCCGCGACCGCCGCCGCCGCCGATCACGTCCGGGTCGTGCGGCGCGAACCGGGACCGGGGCCGCGAACCAAGGCATCCGTGCTGGTCTTCGCGCAGCCATCCGTGCGGGGCGAGGTCATCGGCGTGGTGGACGCCGACACGCGCGTCGAGGAGGCGTTTCTCGCCCGTGTGATGGCCGCGTGGCGGCGGGATCCCGCGGCCGCAGCGATCCAGGTGGCCCGGCGCCCGCGGAACGCCGGGCGATCGTGGCTCACCGCCGCCCAAGCCGAGGAGCAGCTCATGGACATGGCGAGTCAGTGCGGCCGGCGCGCGACCGACGGCACGGCCGAGCTGCGCGGCAACGGGATGTTCGTGCGCCGTGACGTGCTCGAGACGATCGGTGGGTGGAATGTCCACGCGCTGACCGAGGACCTCGATCTCTCGACCCGGCTGTCGGCCGCCGGGCACCACGTGACCCTCGCGCCCGAGGTGGCCGTCGAGGAAGAGGCGGTGGAGACGCTCGGCGCGCTCTGGCACCAGCGCCTGCGCTGGGCGGAGGG
>DASVFG010000033.1:0-5426 GCA_036380155.1 Candidatus Limnocylindria bacterium | reverse complement strand
GTCGACGAGGAGCACGTTCGTGAAGATCGGGCCGGGCATGAACCGGAACGAGCCGTCGGCGAGGATGCTCGAGCCGGTCACGTCGCCGGGGAGGAGGTCCGGCGTGCCCTGTACCCGGCCGAAGTCCAGGCCGAGGGCGCGCGCGAAGGCCCGCGCCAGCAGCGTCTTCCCGACGCCCGGCACGTCCTCGAGCAGCGCGTGGCCGTCGGCGAGCAGCGCGATCGTCAGCAGCCGCAACGGCGCATCGGCGCCGACCACGGCCCCGGCGACGGCGTCGCGCAGCGCCGACCACAGGCGGGCGCCGGCGTGGGGATCGGTCACGGGTGTCTCCGCTGGGATGTCCGGTGAGGATACGGTGCGCGTCACGGCTGCGTTCACCGCGGGTAGACTCGCGACTCGATGCCGACCCCGCCCAGCGTTCCGCTCATCGCCTCGGACGACCATCTCGGCCACGCCGGGTTGATCGAGCTGTACGCCGGCCAGGAGATCCCGTGCTACGAGTCGCCGGAGCGCGCGGTCGCCATCCGCGACGCTCTCCTCGCCGCGGGCGGCTACGAGCTCCAGCAGCCGGACGACCACGGACCAGACCCGATCGCCGCGGTCCACGACCTCGAGCTCATCGACCTCGTCGAGGGCGTCTGGTCCGATGCCGTCGCCGACGGCTGGGATGCCACGCGTCCCCTGCTGCCCGACACGTTCCTGCTGGGCGCGTACGCCGGCCGCATGCCCCTCGGGGAGCTGCCGGTTGCTCGCCACGACCGCCTCGGGGCCTATTGCTTCGACACCGCCACCCCGATCGTGGCCGGCACGGCGGCGGCGGCGCGCGCGGCCGTCGACATCGGCCTCACCGCGCTCGACCGCGTCCTCGAGGGGGCGCCGCTCGCCTATGGACTGTGCCGGCCACCCGGCCATCACGCGGGACGGAACCTCATCGGCGGCTACTGCTTCTTCAACAACGCGGCGATCGTGGCCGAGTCGGTCCTCGCCCGCGGCGCGGAGCGCGTGGCGATCCTCGACATCGACTTCCACCACGGCAATGGCACGCAGCAGATCTTCTGGGAGCGCGGGGACGTGCTCTACGTCAGCCTCCACGGTGACCCGCGCGGGATCTACCCGTACTACTCGGGCTACGCCACGGAGCGCGGGGCCGGGGACGGGGAGGGCACGACGCTCAACCTGCCGCTGGCGCCGGGCACCGAGGGTGACGCGTACCTCGCCGCCCTCGAGGAAGGGCTCGACGGCATCCGCGCGTTCGATGCCGATGCGCCCCTCGTCGTCTCCCTCGGCTTCGACACCTACCACGCCGATCCGATCTGCAATCTCGGCCTCGTGACGGAGGACTACGCGCGGATCGGGGCGGCCATCGGTCGCCTCGGCGGAACGTCCGTCGTCCTCCAGGAGGGCGGCTACGCCGTCGACGCGCTCGGCGCGAACGCCGTCACGTTCCTCGGCGCGCTGCGCGGGTCGCCCGCCGCGGAGTGAGCACGCGGTCCGTCGACGCGGCGCCAGCGCCGCCGCTCTGGCCGGCGTACCTGGCGACCTACCTCTTCATGGTCGGCGGCTGGGCCGCGTCGATCGCGGTGCCGCTCCACGTCGTCCTCCTCGGCGGCTCGCTCGCTGAGGCCGGACTGCTCGCCTCGATCCGCTTCGGCCTCCAGGCGCTGCTCCAGCTCCCGTTCGGCGCCGTCACCGATGCATGGGGCACCCGCCGGGTGATGCTGATCTCGACGCTCGGCAACGCCCTCGTCAACCTCGTGCCGCTGCTCGCCGTCGCGTCGGGCAGCACGCTGCCGTACTACGCGTGGGCGATCCTGTCCGGGGTGACCGCCTCGCTCTTCCTGCCGTCGACCGGCGCCTACGTCGCCATGGCGGCTCCCGCGGCGAGACGCGGCTCGGCCTTCGGCTGGATGACGCTGTTCACGCATACCGGGGTCGCCTCCGGGCCGGCCATCGGCGGTCTCGTGTGGGACGCGGGCGGCCCGGTCCCGACCTACCTGGTGGCGACCGGCCTCGGGCTGGCGGCGATCATCGGCCCGCTCTTCGTGCCGAGCAGCATCCGCCAGCGCATCCGGCTGTCGCGGCTGCCGGGGATGGTGGCCGAGGTCGCCAGCCAGCGGTCGATCGTCGGGATGTGGCTGGCGGCGCTCGGCATCGGGCTGCCGTGGGGTGCGCTGGCCGGGCTCTTCCCGCTGTTCGGCACCGGGATCGGGCTGGCGGCCGGAACGGTCGGGCTCATGCTCGGCGCGCAGTCCCTCGCGAACGGTGCGTCCCGCGTGCCGCTCGGTCGGCTCATCGACCGACGGTCCATCGTGCCGGTGGCGGCGGCCTTCGCGTCGGCCGGCTACGGCCTGGTGATCGCGACGCTCGGCCTGCAGTCGAGCGTGCCGGTCCTCATCGGCCTCATGGTCACCGGGGTCGTCATGCTCGCGTTCACCCTGATGCTCGTCCAGGTCACGATCAGCGAGGCGGCCCGGCCGGAGCTGCGTGCGACGGGGCTCGGCGGCTATGGAACCGCGCTCTCGGCCGGCCTCGGGATCGGTCCGTTCGTGGCCGGCGCGGTCGCGGACCGGGCCGGGTTCGCGTGGGGCTTCGGGACGATCGGCGCGATGGGTGTCCTCGTGGCGGTGGCCGCCGCGGTGGTGCTCCTCCCCGTCCGGCGGCCGCCGCCGCACACATCGAGTGCCACCGATTCGGATGGCTAGGCGTCTGGGCCGCATGCACCGATGCGCCGCGTTCATGGTCGCCCTGCTCCTCGCCGCCTGCGCAGGCGTCCCGCGCACCGATCCGCCGAGCGAGTCGCCACCGTCCGCACTGCCGTCACCCTCGGCCAGCGCCGCCATCGACCCCGAAGCCGCGCTGTCGACCGTCATCTGCGGCGGCCCATCGTTCCCGATCGAGGTGCTGTCGCAGCGGGGAGAAGCGCAGGATGGGGACGATCCCGCCGCCGCCGCGCTGCGCGCCCTGCTCACCACGCCCGAGGCCAGCGTGATCCTGCCGGCCACCGGGTGGATCCAGGCGGTGCGCACCGAGACGACCTCGTTCTACATCGCGCAGGCACCGGCCGGGGCCGAGCCACCGTTCGTCCAGGCCGAGCTGGAGCTTCGCGACGGCACGTGGCGGATGGTCGGCTTCGGGCAGTGCTGGCCGATGGTCGACGTCGGGCCGGACCTCGGGCTCGCCGAGTTCTCGGTGGATCCGTCGGTGACGTTGACGCCGGAGATGACCGAGGTGCCCGTGCTCGTCACCGAGCGCGCCTGCACGGGGTCGGCGTCGTCGGAGGGAAGGATCGTGGAGCCCGCGGTGGTCGAGAGCGACGTCTCGGTGGTGGTCGTCTTCGCCGTCGTGCCGCTCGAGGGGGATGCCTTCACCTGTCCGGGGAACCCCTCGACCGCATATCTCCTCGAGCTTCCGTCCCCGCTCGGTGGTCGCGCGCTGCTGGACGGCTCGAGCGTGCCGCCGCGCGACGCGGCCGCGTGTCCGGCATCGGCGGCCTGCCCCTGAGCGCGTACGCTCTGCGGTGATGAGCCGCGTACCCGGGAAGCCACCTCGATCGCCACGCCGCCCTGCCGGCTCGCCGCGCGGCGCGCCGGCCGAGACGAGCTGGGAGCGGGTTGCCGCCTGGTACGACGGCTGGGTCGGCGACGGAGGGTCCGCCTATCACCGCGAGCTCGCCATCCCGGCCACGCTCGACCTGCTCGGCGCGCGGGCGGGTGACCGGATCCTCGATGTCGGCGGCGGCCAGGGCGTGCTCGCCGCGCCGCTCGTCCAGGCGGGAGCGACCGTCACCGTCGTCGACGCCAGCGCGAAGCTCATCGCCGCGGCGAAACGCCGACACGGCCGCCTGCGGGGTGCGACGTTCCTGCTCGGTGACGCCCGGCGGCTGCCGGCGGTCGTCGGCCTGGAGGCCGGCGCCTTCGACGGCGCCACGTTCGTGCTCTCGATCCAGGACATGGATCCACTCGAGGACGTGATGCGCGGGGTCGACTGGGCGCTGGCTCCGACCAGCCGGGTCGTGCTGCTCATGACCCATCCGGCCTTCCGCCAGGCTCGCCATTCGGGCTGGGGATTCGACGAGGGTCGCAAGCTGACCTATCGGCGGGTGGACGCCTACCTCGGCGAGCTGGCGGTGCCGATGAAGTCGCTCGGTGGCGGCCTCCCGACGCGGAGCTTCCATCGGCCGATCAGCACGTACGTGAACGCCCTCGCCGATGCGGGCTTCCTGACCGATGCGATGCTCGAGCTGCCCGACCTGCCACCCGACCGCCGTCCGGGCCGCGCCGCAAAGGGCGACGCGCGGGCGAACGCCGAGATCCCGATCTTCCTGGGGCTGCGCGCCGTCCGCGGCTGACGACACCCGCGCCGTATCGAGTGATGCGGCGAGCGCCTCGCCGCGTTTCGCGGGAGAATGCCCGCCCGCCCTCGTCGCACAGGTGCCGTACCCATGACCGTCGCCGATCCGCCTCGTCGCTCGCCCGTCGCGGGCGCCCTCGTCCTCGCCCTCGTCGCGCTCCTCTTCGGGGCCGCCACCTTCGTCGCCGGCCTCGTGGTCGGGGGCGCCGACGGCATCGGCCAGGGGCCGTCCGGGTCCGGTGATCCGTCCGTGACCGTCCCCTCGTCCGCCGCGACCCCGGAGGGGACGCCCGGTCCGACGCCCGTGGTCGAGACACTCGAGTGCACGGCGCCGTCCGAGGCGTTCGCCGTCCTGTGCGAGGTCTACGCGGACATCAAGGGCGAGTACGTCGACGAGATCAGCGACGAGGACCTCGTGAACGGCGCGGTGCGCGGGATGGTGGAGTACGGCCTCGAAGACCCGTACTCCGGGTACCTCACCCCCGACCAGTACGAGACCGCCCTCGACGACCTGTCCGGCAGCTTCAGCGGCATCGGTGCCGAGGTGGGGATCGAGAACCTGGCCGACGAGTCGGATCTGGCCTCGTGCACGGTCGTGACCGAGACGTGCGCGATCGTCATCGTCGCGCCGCTCGACGGCTCCCCGGCCGAGGCCGCCGGGCTGCGCGCCGGCGACCAGGTGCTCGCGGTCGACGGCACCTCGACCCTGGGCGAGTCGGTGAGCTCGCTGGTCTACGAGGTGCGCGGCGAGGCAGGCACCGATGTGACCCTCTCGATCCGGCGTGACGACGAGGAGCTCGACATCACGATCACCCGCGCGGTCATCGAGATCGAGGAGGTGAACGCCCGGATGCTCGAGGACGGCATCGGCTACATCCAGCTCACCTCATTCACGGATCGCGCGACCGGGCTGTTCCGCGATGCGCTCCAGGGCCTGCTGGACGACGGCGCCACCGGCATCGTCTTCGATCTCCGAGGCAATCCGGGCGGCTACATCGTGGCCGCCCAGGGCGTGGCGTCGCAGTTCATCCCGGAGGGCGAGCTGCTCTTCACCGTCGAGTCCGGCGAGAGCGTCC
>DASVFG010000032.1:0-3928 GCA_036380155.1 Candidatus Limnocylindria bacterium | reverse complement strand
GTGCCGCCCGCCGGCCAGCGGCGAACGTCGAGCAGGGCGCCGATCTGCTCCGCTCGCTGCTGCATGTTCACGAGGCCGAAATGGCCGGCCTTCGGCGCTTCATCGGCCGCTTCGGCACCGATGCCGTCGCCAGCATCGTCGATCGCCAGCGTCACCCGACCGTCGCCGCGCACGTCGTAGCGCACCGCGATCGGCGCCCTCCCGTGCTTGATCGCGTTCGTCAGCGCCTCCTGCGCCACGCGGAACACCGCGAGCTCCACGTTCGCCGGCGGCCGCGTCTCGTCGGAGCGCTCGAGCTTCACCGGGCCGCCCGCCAGTGGCTCGACGCGCTCCACGAGCCATTCGAGCGCGGCGCCGGCCCCGAGGTCATCGAGGATCGGCAGCCGGAGGTCACCGACCACCGATCGCAGCTTCGTGGCGATCTCGCGCGCCTCGTCGGCGGCCTGTGTCTGCCCTCCCTCGTCGAGCGTGCGGACGAGCATCGTGAGCTGCTGGAGGGCATCGTCGTGGAGGTCCGCCGCCAGCCGGGCGCGCTCGGTCTCGGCGGCGGCCACGGCAACGTCGCGCTGGAGCTGCGTCCGGCGGGCCATGCCGAGCAGTGGAGCCAGGGTGAACTGCCGCCAGACGACGACCCCCACGAGCCACGCGGCGAACAGCACCCATCCGCCGCCGCCCACGAGGACCGTCGCAGCCGCGGCGGGCGTGAGGGTCACGACCAGCGTCTCGAGGCGTGACGCCACCGCGGGCGACTCCGGCGGGCGCTCCGCGAACGCGGCCGGCAGGCCCGGCACCAGCGCGACGGCACCGGACAGGATGACCGCCAGGCTGAACTCGATGCCGCCGAGGAACGCGACGAGCACGACGACCCCCAGCGAACCGAGGAACAGCCGCGACCGCCACCATGGGTCGGCATGCCGCTCGGCGAGCAGGTGCGCGACGCTCAGGCCGGCGAGCGCAACGACGAGCGTCGTCCATGCCATCGCCCGGCCGAACTCCCAGCCGTCGAAGGCGAGCGTCATGACCGGGACCGCGATCGCCACGCCGAGTGGGATCGCGGCGTGCCGCCATTCCGGCCCGAGCAGGTCGCGCCGCACGGCGAGGGCCGCCGCCGTCCCGAGCGCCACGCCACCGATGACGGCCTCGGGATGGGCCTGGGTGAGCGCGGCAACGAGGACGATCGCCCCGAGGACGAGCGACGCGATGTCGCGCGGTGTTCCGATGCCCTCCGCCGCATCGATCGATGCCGGCTGCGCCGCCGGCCGGACCCGCTGCCACCACCCGGCGATGCCACCCCGCGTTCGCTCGAGCGGCAGGACCTGGAGGACGACCAGCGACCCGACGAGGAACGTGGGGAGCTCCCAGCCCAGCCGATCGGTCGCGTGAACGGTCAGCGCCGCCACCGGCAGGAGGGCGAGGGTCAGCGTGCGGAACAGCGCCTCGGTCGCCCCGGACCCCCCCGACACGACGATCGCCGGAGCCACCGCGACGGTCGCGACCAGGAGATAGAGCAGCGGGCGAGCATCGGTGAGCTCGCCGGCCGTCACGTGGCGCACCACGAGCAGGAGGGCGAGCCCGGCGCCGACCGCGGCCGTGATGCGCGCGACCTGCCGGACGCTCGGGTCGGGGTGCCGTTCGGCGAACGCGAGCCCGACGGCGAGCGACGCGGCGATCGCCAGGCCGTAGGCGAGGATGATGCCGAACGCGTTCCCCACCGCCACGATCGGCGCCGCCACGAACGGGACCGCCAGCGCCGCCCCCAGCGGAACGGCGAGCGCGGTTCCCACGGCGCCGCCGAGGCGGCCGTGCGCGAGGAACAGCCAGGCCGCGACGCCGACCCACAGGCCGATGGCCAGGAGCCACGCCGTCCCCTTGAGCTGCCAGACGAGCTCGGAGCGATCCACCATCGTCCAGGCGCTCACCTGCCGAGCCTCGCCGCCGACGGTCTCCCACACGACCCCGATCCATGCCGACTCGATCTCCGCGGGGTCCGCGGTGACACCGTCGAACTGCGGGAGGCCGGGGAGCTCGTCGCCGATGTCGTCGCGGACCGGCTCTCCGCGCGGGATCCGCGCCCCGGATCGCACGGTGAGGTCGATGACCGCGTGCCCGGGCATCACGCCGAGGCGCGCGGCGTTGCCCTCGGGCGTCACGTCGGAGACGACGATGCCCGTGAACCCATCCTGCTCCGGAGTGGCCGACCGAACGGTCATCCCGATGTCGACGGTGCCATCCACCAGGACCACGAAGCTCGCCACGAGCGTCATGAGGAGCACGGCGATGGCGGCAGCCTCACGAACGCGTGAGCGCAATCGGTCGAGGAGGGGTTCCATGCCCGGACGATAGCAGCGGCTCCGTGGCCACCGGTTACGTGAGTTCCCGCAACGGCGGCCCGTGAGGTGCCGGATGGCGCAGTGCCAACGACCGCCGGACGATCGGTCGCACAAGGAGGTGAACCGATGCGGACCCTGCAGGCGTCAGCGGTGGCGCTCCCGTTCGTCGGCCTTGCGATTCTGGTGGCCGTGCTGTCGTCGGTGCTCGGGGCGCCGGCGTCTCCCTGACGCGGGATGTGACGGAGCGCCCCGCGCCCCGCACCTTCAGCCGACGGCGCGGCGCAGCCGCTCCACCGCGTCGAGCAGCCCGTCCGGCAGACGGAGGATCCGGTCCCCGTCGACGTCCGCGGCCATCCGTCCGCCGAGGCCGATGACCAGCGTCGGGTGATCGCGGCGCACGGCGTCGACGACGGCATCGGTCGCGACGACGTCCCGGTCGAGCGCCACGCCGAGCACGATGGCGCGCGCGCCCGTCCGCGCCACCGCGGCCACCCATGAGGCGACCGGCACGTCGGTCCCGAGGTAGACCACCGGGAGACCGGCGCGCCGGGCGGCCGTGGCGAAGGCCAGCGGCGCCACTTCGTGGTGGGCGCCGGGCGGCAGGCCGACGAGGATCGGGCGATCGCCGTCCGCCGACATGCTGGCCGCCGCCTCGAAGGCGAGGCTGAGCCGTCGGACGACCGCCGCACTCGCCGCGTGCTCGCCCGCGACGTCCACCTCGCCCCGCGTCCACGCGTCGCCGAGCGCGGACAGCGCCGGGAAGATCCGGTCCTCCATGGCGCGCTCGAAGCTGCCGCTGGCGAACAGCTCGTCGACGGCCCGCGCGATGCCGCGACCGTCGATACGCGCGGCCGCGTCCACGAATCCCATCACCGCGGATGCCGCATCCCCGGCTGGCTCGGTGCGCGATGCCCCGACGCCGACGATGGCAGCCACGTCGTCCGGAGCGGCGGCGGTCACCTGGTCCGCGGCCTGGCGGGGCGACATGCCGTCGTCGATGAGGATGCGCATCGCACGCAGCCGATCGATGGCCGCGTCGTCGTACAGGCGGTACCCGCCGTCCGTGCGTGCGGGCGCAACGATGCCGTAGCGGCGTTCCCAGGCGCGGAGGAGCGGGACGTTCACGCCGGATCGAATCGCGGCCTGTCTGATCGTGTACATGCTTCGTCCCATGATACGCATGAACAAAGACTTGACAAGCAGCACCGAACACCCGTACAGTCCGCAACATGGCTGTACAAACACTGAACAACGCGCGCACCGACCGCACCGATGGCGATCTGCTCGAGGCCATCGCTGCCCGTGACGAGACCGCCCTCGCTGCCCTCTACGACCGCTACCACGTCCTCGCCTTCAGCCTCGCGCTCCGGGTCGTCAACGACCGCGGCCGCGCCGAGGACGTCGTCCAGGACGCGTTCCTCTCGATCTGGCGCAAGGCCGCGAGCTACGCCGAGGGACGGGGGAGCGTGAAGACGTGGCTCGCCAGCATCGTGCGCAACCGCGCCATCGACCTCGTGCGCGCGCGCCGCGAGTCGGACGGTGACGACGAGGCCGTGCTCCTCGCCCTTCGCGATCCCGGCCCGGGTGTCCTCGACGCG
>DASVFG010000031.1:0-8107 GCA_036380155.1 Candidatus Limnocylindria bacterium | reverse complement strand
CCACCGCTCCGCTGCCCTTCCAGGTGGCAGGCCGCGGAACCGATGCGGAGGACGCGGCGGCTTCGATGCTTGCCACGCTGGCTCAGCAGGCTCCTGGCGCCTATCGCATGGGCGACCCGAAGTGACACACGCGAATCTGATCCCGATCTCGCGGCACCGGCCGGCTTGACATCGACGCTGCTCCGCTCCTCGTCAGGACGAGCCGAGCAGCTCCTCGATCGCCATCCGCATCGGAATGCCCTCGCGGGCACCGACGGCCAGCACCGACAGCGCCGCGGCGGCGTTCGCCGCGCGGATCGCGTCGGGCAGGGAGGCGCCGTCGGCGAGCCACGCTGCCAGCACGCCGTTGAACGTGTCGCCGGCGCCGGTGGTATCGACCGGCGTGGCCACCGGGTGACCGGGGAAGCGCTCGCGCTCCGAACCCGTCGCGAGCAGCGCGCCGGCGGCGCCCTGCGTCACGATGACCGGCCCCGCGTGGCGGGCCATCAGCTCGTCGAGCGCGGTCTCGGTGACGTCGTTGCCGATGCCGACCACGAGCTCGTGCTCGTTCGGCGTCAGGATCGGGCCGAGGTGGAGGATGTCGGCCGACAGCGCGCGGGCGGGTGCCGGGTTGAGGATCGCTTTCGCGCCGGCGTGGCGGGCCGCGCGAAGCGCATCGGTCACCACGGTCGCGGGCACCTCGTGGTTCGTCACCACCACGGCGGTGCCGGCGATCGTCGCGCGGTCCTCGTCGTCGAGCTCCCACGCGGCGTTCGCGCCCGGTGCCACCACGATCAGGTTCTCTCCGCGCCCGCCCACCGCGATGAGGGCCACGCCGGTCGGCTCCACCTCGTGGACGCGAACCCGACTGATGTCGATGCCCTCGGCCCGGAGTGACTCGAGAGCGGCGCGGCCATGCTCGTCGTCGCCGACGGCACCGATCATCGCCACCTCGGCACCGGCTCGAGCGGCGGCGACCGCCTGGTTCGCCCCCTTGCCCCCGCCGTGGGAGCTGAACCGACCACCCAGGACGGTCTCGCCGGGTTCCGGCAGCCGATCGGCGAGGACGACCAGGTCGACGTTGATGGAGCCGATGACACAGACGCGGGCAGGCATGCTCCGAGTATGCCGCACGCGCCTCGCGCGCCGCTCCCTAGGGCTGGAGCCGCCGCGGGTGCCACGACCCGTCGCCGCCGCGCCGGTACTCGATCCGATCGTGGAGCCGGTCCGGTCGGCTCTCCCAGAACTCCACGACATGCGGGATGACGAGATAGCCACCCCAGGTCGGCGGCAGCGGGACGGCACCTGGATACCGCGCCGCGATGTCGGCCACGGCCGCCTCGAGCTCCGCGCGCGACCCGATCTCGCGGCCCTGCGCCGATGCCGCTGCCGACAGCTGGCTGCCACGGGGCCGCGTGGCCCAATACGCCGCCGAGTCCTCCTCCGACAGCTGCCGGACCGGTCCCGCCACCCGTGCCTGGCGATTGAGCGCCGGCCACCAGAACGTGCCGGCCGCCCACGGGTTGATCGCGATGTCCCGGCCCTTGCGGCTCGCCCGGTTCGTGTAGAAGCGCAGCCCGTCGGCCTCGAGCCCGTGGAGGAGCACGAAGCGCACCGACGGCTGACCGTCGCCATCCGCGGTGGCAAGTGCGAAGGCGTTCGGCAGGGGCACGTCGGCGGCCTCGGCGTCGTCCAGCCACCCCCGGAGCTGGCGGAGGGGATCGGAATCGAGGGAGGCGGGATCGAGCGGCATCGGTCGCGTCATCGTACCGGCCGGTAGCATGGGAAGGTGACCGACGACCTCGCGCACCTCGACCGTCCCGACGCCGTGATCTTCGACCTCGACGGCACGCTCGTGGACACCGTCCCGGCACGGATCGCCGGCTGGGCGGAGGTGCTGGCCGCCGAGGGGATCGAGATCCACGCCCACCAGATCGCCCCGATGATCGGGATCGACGGTCGCCGGCTGGCGCGAGAGGCCGCCGCGGCCGACGGACGCAGCCTGGACGACGATGACGCCGAACGCATCGATCACGCCGCGGGCGCACGATTCGACGTTCACAACGCGAGCCCGAAGGCCCTGCCGGGCGCGCGGGAAACGCTCGACCGCCTGGACCGGAGCGCGATGACCTGGGCGATCGCGACCTCCTCGCGCGCGGCGCAGGTCCGCGGCTCCGTCGCGGCGCTCGGCCTGTCCCGGGACCCGCGCATCGTGGACGGCAGCCGGGTGGCGCACGCCAAGCCGGCGCCGGACCTCCTCCTGCTGGCGGCCGAGGAGATCGGCGTCGAGCCGAGTCGCACCTGGTACGTCGGCGACGCGACGTGGGACATGCGGGCGGCGGCGGCGGCCGGGATGGTGCCGATTGCCGTGCTGGCGGGGTCCGCCGTCGATGCCGACGCGCTCCGCGATGCCGGGGCGAGCGTCGTCCTCGACACGCTCGACGGCCTCCGGCTGCCCGACTGAGGCGACCGATGCCGCTCGAGGAGTATCGCCGCAAGCGCGACTTCGCCAGCACCCCGGAGCCGGCGCCCGGCGACCTCGTGGAGCGCAGCGGACGGTTCACGATCCAGCGCCACCGGGCGACGGCGCTGCACTACGACTTCCGGCTCGAGATCGACGGCGTGCTCGTGAGCTGGGCGGTGCCGAAAGGCCCGACGCTGGACCCGGGCGAGAAGCGGCTGGCGATGCGCACCGAGGACCATCCGATCGAGTACCTCGACTTCGAGGGCGTGATCCCGTCGAAGCAGTACGGGGCCGGCGACGTCATCGTCTGGGACTGGGGTGTCTGGGAGCCGGAGGCCGAGACGCCGGATCCCGCCAAGGCGCTGCGCAAGGGCGAGATCAAGTTCGTCCTCCACGGCGAGAAGGTGCGGGGCCGCTTCACGATCATCCGCACCGATGGCCGTGGGGGCGGCCGTCGCGGTGGACGCGCGGACGACGGCCGCGAGTCATGGCTCCTCCTCCACAAGCGCGACGGCTTCGCGGTCGCGGGGTGGGACGCGGAGGAGCATCCGCGATCGGTGCGCAGCGGGCGCACGAACGACGAGGTGCTCGCCGGGAAGCGCGCGAAGTTCCAGGCGAACCCGCCAGCAGCGGTGGGGGAGGTCGACCTCAGCCGGGCTCGCGAGGCGCCGATGCCCTCGTTCCTGCCGCCGATGCGCGCCACCCTGGCGACCCAGCCCTTTAGCGACGAGGACTGGCTGTTCGAGGTGAAGTGGGACGGGTACCGCGTCGAGGCGGTCGTCCGCGGCGGCCGCGCCACCATCTGGACGCGGAACCAGCAGGACGCCGCCCGCTACTTTCCGGACCTCGCCGGGCCGGCGCCGTGGATCGATGCGCGAGAGGCGATCGTGGACGGTGAGGTCGTCGCGCTCGACGAGGCGGGTCGCCCGAGCTTCTCGCTGCTCCAGGACCGCACCGGGGTCCGCACGTGGCGCACGCCCGGCTCGGCGCGCCCCGGCGAGCCGGCTCCGATCGTGTACCAGGTCTTCGACCTCCTCCATCTCGATGGACGGTCGCTCCTCGACGTTCCGCTCGAGGAGCGAAAGCGGTTGCTCCGCTCGCGGCTCCACGAGCACCCGGTCGTCCGCTACGCCGGGCACGTGGTCGGCGACGGGAGTGCGTTCTACGAGGCGGCACGCCAGCAGGAGCTGGAGGGCATCGTCGCCAAGCTCCGCCGCTCCAGGTACGAGCCGGGGGTGAAGAGCCGCTCGTGGCTGAAGCTGAAGGCGCGGCGCGAGCACGAGGCGGTGGTCGTCGGCTGGCTCACCGGGCAGGGGAGCCACGCCGATCTGGGCTCGCTCATCCTGGCGGTCCGCTCCGGCGACCGATGGGTCCATGCCGGCCAGGTCGGCAGCGGGCTGAACGCCCGCACGCGGCGGGAGCTGCGCGCCACCCTCGACGAGCTGGCCACCGACGACTCACCGATCCAGCCCGCCCCGCGCATTCGCGGTGCGCACTGGGTGGAGCCCAAGCTCGTCGTGCGCGTCGAATACGCGGACTGGACCGATGACGGCCTCCTGCGCCAATCCTCGTTCAGCGGCGTGGAGATCGGCCGCGATCCGCGATCGGTGCGGCGAGAGCGCGCGGTGGCGACGTCGACCGCGGTCGCATCGGCCGAAGCGGATGCAGGCGTGCCACCGTCGGCACCCGTCGGCTCGTCCGCGTCGCGCGCGAGGCCAAGCCCGAAGTCGAAGTCGGGTGACACGGCGACCGACGGGATCGGCGAGGCGCTCGCCGGCCTGGAGGCGATCCCGAAGGAGGGCACCTGGACGGTCGCCGGCCGCGAGGTGCGCGTCACGAACCTCGAGAAGGTCATCTTCCCCGGCCGCGAGGGCGAGGAGCCGCTCACGAAGCGCGATCTCCTGCGCTATCTCGTCGGCGTCGCGCCGACGCTCGTCCCGTATCTCGACGGCCACGGCCTCACGGTGCAGCGGTACCCGAACGGGGTTGAGCAGAAGGGCTTCTGGCAGAAGGACCTCCCCGGCCACGCCCCGGAGTGGATCACGCGCTGGACGTACCACCACCAGTCGGAGGGACCGAAGGAGTACGCGGTGGTCGATTCGCCGGCGACGCTCGCCTGGCTGGGGCAGGAGGCGGCCGCCGAGCTGCACCCGTGGACGAGCCCGACCGAGGCGCCGCATCTGCCGAGCTACGCCCTCATCGACATCGACCCGGGCCCCGACACGACGTGGGACGAGCTGCTCGTGCTGGCCCGCCTCTACCGTGCGGCGCTCGAGCACCTCGGGGTGCGCGGCCATCCGAAGGTGACGGGGAAGCGCGGGATCCAGGTCTGGATCGGCATCGAGCGAGGGCCGTCCTTCGACGACACGCGCGACTGGGTGGAGGGGCTGTCCCGAGCGGTGGGCTCGACCGTGCCGGACCTCGTCAGCTGGGAGTGGGCCAAACGCGCACGCAAGGGCAAGGCGCGCCTCGACTACACGCAGAACGCGGTGAACAAGACGCTCGTCGCCCCGTACAGCCCGCGGCCTGCCCCCGGCGCCCCCGTGAGCATGCCCATCAGCTGGGACGAGCTCGACGATCCAGAGCTGCGACCCGACCGATGGACGATCCGCACCGCGCTCGATCGGATCGCCGAAGTCGGTGACCGCTTCGCCGGGGTGCTCGACGAGGCGCAGACCCTCCCACCGATCTGAGCGGGGCCCGCGCTCGCAACCGCTCCCTGGGCTACCATGGCGGGGTGATTGATCAGCTCCTCTCCGTCACGCCCGACGCCCGCGAGAAGATCGACAGCGTCCGGACGTTCAACGACTTCCCCGAGGCCGTCCTGCGCGTGCGCGTGCTCGCCAAGGACGGCCCGCGCTTCCGCTACGAGATCGCGCTCGAGGACCCGCGTGAGCGGGCCGACGCGGACCTCGTGGTGGATACCGGCGGCCTCACCGTCGTCGTCGACCCCATGAGCGCCGCCGATCTCGCCGGTGCTCGGATCGAGCTCGACAGTGCCGTCACCGGCGGCGGCCTCCGCGTCGAGAACCCGAACGAGGGCTGGCAGGATCCGATCGCGCGCGCCGTCCAGGAGGTCCTCGACCGCCAGATCAACCCGGGCGTCGGCTCGCACGGCGGCATGGTGAGCCTCGTGGACGTCAAGGACGGCACGGCGTTCATGCGCTTCGGTGGTGGGTGCCAGGGGTGCGCGGCGGTCGACGTCACGCTCAAGCAGGGCGTCGAGACTGCCATCCGCGCCGCGGTGCCGTCCATCCAGGCGATCGTGGACGTCACCGATCACGACGCAGGCGTCAACCCCTACTACCAGCACGGGCACTAGGGGGTCGACGCTGCCGGAGCCCGGCTCGGTGGGCTCCGGGGTTCAGTCCGCCCTCACGGGCGCCCTCGCCTAGCGGAGGCGGGGGAAGTCGCCGCCGCCAGAGGCGGCCATGACGGTCGAGACGATGCTGAGAATGCTCAGCGCCGCGGCCGTGCCGGCGACCATGAGGGACCGGATGATCTGCTTGGTCCGCATCGGTACTGCTCCTTCGTGCGACCGGGGGCTCGTTGGGTGTCGGCCGCGGAGCCACCCTCTCGCCGATGGGACCAATCCACAATGACCCGAGGGTCCCAGCGAGCCGGGGCGAGGCAGTACCTTTGGCGGCGGGTTCGGTCAAGCCACGCTTGCCTTCGGGTGTAGACTGCTGCCCATGCCTCGTACCCGAGTCGCCGCGCGTGCCGTCGAGAAGGACCGTGAGCTCGCGCGCCGGATCGGTGGACGCATTCGCGAGGCACGGCATCGCGCCGGTCTGACGCAGCAGCAGCTGGCGGGCGACCGCTACACCAAGGCGTACGTCAGCGCGCTCGAGACCGGGATCGCGCGGCCCTCGATGGTTGCGCTCAGCTTCCTGTCGGAGCGCCTCGGCCTCCCCGCCAGCCACTTCATCGACGAGGCGCATCCCGCGTGGACGCGGCTCGAGGTCGACATGCACCTTGCCGCGGGCGAGTGGCAGGCTGCCGCGGACGGCTATCGGGCGCTGCTCGAGGATGCCGTCGATGACGGCGTGCGCGCCGACCTGCTCCGTGGTCTGGCCGAGGCATCGGCGCGGCTCGACCAGGGCAAGGAAACGATCGCCGCCGCTTCCGAGTCGGCTCGCCTGTACACCGAGGCGGGCCGTCCCGCCGACGTGGCGCTGGCTCGCTACTGGCTCGCGTACGGCCTCTACCAGTCCGATAACGAGCCCGACGCCCGCAGCGTCCTGAGCGCGCTCCTCGAGCAGGTACGCGGCGGTCTCCAGGTGGAGCCGGACTTCGAGATGCGGCTCCTGACATCACTCGCCGCGGTCGAGTCCCACACCGGCCAGGCTGCGCGGGCGCTCACGTATCTCGAGGAAGCACGCGGACTGGCCGCGGACCTGGACGACCGACGCCGAGCCGCGTTTCTGTTCAACCTCGCCGTCGGCTACCGCGAGGTCGGCGACTTCGAGGCGGCCATCCGCGCCGGTACCCAGGGCATGGCGCTCTACCGCGCGGCCGGGGCGATCTTCGAATCCGCGCGCATCGAGAACGACCTGGCCCTGGCGTATCTCGCCACCGGGCAGGTCGAGCGCGCGCGTGAGCTGGCCGGCGATGCCCGTCGTCAGATCGAGGAGACCGGGGACGCCCGATGGCTCGCCGCCGTCCTTGACACCGAGGCCCAGGTTGCCCTGGCCGCCGGAGACATCGACGGCGCGCTGCGCCTGACGGCTGAGGCGCGCGCCACCGCCGCGCGCGGTGGGAATGACTATGTCGGGCTGGTGGCGATGATCACCGAGGCGCGTGCGCTGCGCCTGGCCGGCCGCACGGACGAGGCGGAGGAGCGGTTCGGCGAGGCGGCCCAGCAGGCACGCGAGAGCCGCGTTCCCACCCGGCTGCGGGAGGTCCTGCGCGAGTGGGCCGGCCTGCGCGCCGACCGCGGAGACCACCGCGGCGCATATGAGCTGACGAGCGAGGCGCTCGCGGTCAATTAAGTGTTGACAGGTGCGGTGATCCAACCGTACGCTGCGAACGACGAGTCGGATGGGCACGCCGACTTGCCCGATGGGATCGGAGATGGGGCACGTCTCCGATCCCTTTCCGCGTCCGGCGACCTATGACGACGGTGACGCAGACCCTGACGGACTCGTCGGAGCGCTGAGCGTGAACGTGCCAACGGCGATCGGCGCCTCGGTCGGATCGAGGTAGATCGTCATCTCGTAGGTCCCCGCCCCGAATGCGGCGAACAGGGCGTCGACCCCGACGTCGAACGCGATCGTCGTGGACCCGTCGGGAAGGGCCTGCTCGCCGTCAGTGGCCGCCGCCTGCACGACCTCCTCGGGCCCGCCCGCGGTCCGCACCACCTCGACGTAGACGGCCGCCGGCAGACTCGCGGTGGGGTCGAGCGAGTAGGCGAACGTCTGGCCGGCAACGAAGGTCGAGGTGAGCGCGTCCGCCGCCACCGCCCCGGTGGCGGGGTCCAGCGCGGTGCCGAAGGCGATGGCGGCCGGACCCGCCGACGCGCTGGGCGTTGCCTCGGGGTCGACCGCCGTGCCGTCGCCGTTGCCGCCCAGCACGCGCACGACCAGCGCGATGCCGGCAATGAGCACGACGGCGGCGATCCATCCGATCCAGCGAAGCTGCTCGGGGGCGAGCTGGAGACGGCCG
>DASVFG010000030.1:0-10013 GCA_036380155.1 Candidatus Limnocylindria bacterium | reverse complement strand
TCGGCATCGGCCGTGGCCGGCTCGCCGGCGTTCGGTCCGTGCTCGTACATGAGGACGCCGGCGAAGAAGCGGGGGTGATCGGTGAACGCCCCGAGCGGAGGGATCTCGCGCTCCACGACGCGGAGCCCGTCCGCGGCGGCGTCGAGATCGACGACCTCGTTGAGATGGGCGACGAACGTGTCGGACAGCACGACGACCGGGGACGCCGACTCCTCGGCCGCGTTGAACGCATCCACCGTGACGCGGAACGCCTCCTCCACGCCGTTCGGATAGAACGCCAGCGGGGTGTAGTCGCCGGTGCTCCCCCACTTCACCTGCATGATGTCGCCCTGGCCGGGCATGGTCGGCATGCCGGTCGCCGGACCGACGCGCATGACGTTGACGAACACGCACGGCACGCCGACCTTCTGCGCGTAGCCGACCGCCTCCTGCATGAGGCTGAAGCCGGGACCGGAGGTCGCGGTGAACGCCTTCGCCCCTGCCAGCGAGGCGCCGATGATCGCGTTGGCCGAGGCGATCTCGTCCTCCGCCTGGAGGAAGCGGAACTCGGGATGGTCCGCGGCGTGGCCGGAGGCAACGTTGAGGATCTCGGTCGACGGGCTGATCGGGTAGCCCGCGTAGTAGCTCGCCCCCGCCGCGAGCGCCCCGCGGAAGACCGCCTCGTTGCCCTGCGTCAGCTTGCGGGTCATCAGCGCTGCATGTGCTGCGGGATCGGCGGCATCGTGCCGTGCCACGGCTCGATCTCGGCCGTCATCCAGGCGCCGAAGCTGTTGATGAAGTGCGCGCCGTGGGCGCGGAGGACGGCGACCGCCTCCGCGCGCCGGGCCGACGGGACCTTGACCGCCACGATGGGACGCCGCTCGGCCAGCGCGGCCTCGTAGACGAAGAGGTCCGGCAGCTGGTCCATGGTCATGAACTGGACCGAGCGGCGCAGCCGCGCGAGGGGGCCCGTGGACGTGCCGAGGCGGCGCAGTCGCTCACCGGCATCGGGGCCGTCGACGAGGAGGACGGCCTCGGGCGGCAGGCCGATCGCCTCGAGTGCCGCGGCCGCAGTCCGCGCCGCCTCCGGGTCGTCGACCACCGCCAGCGTCCATCCGGTCGGGTAGCCGATGAGCACCTCGCTATCCCTCCTTCGCGGCGTGGGCCGCGACGGCCGAGGGGATCATCTCGATGGCGAGGTCCGGGCAGTAGCGCTCACAGAGGCCACAGAGGATGCAGTTGTCCTCCTCGATGATCGCGTCGTTGCGGAGGACGAGCGTGTTCTTCGGGCAGATCTCGACGCAGATGTCGCAGCGCTTGCAGAAGACCGGGTTCCAGCTGATGTTCGCGTAGTCCACCCAGCGGATGCCGTCGCGGTGATCGTCGGACGTGCCGGCCCCGAATCCGAGGGGCGCGCGCTGGGGAGGCTGATCGGTCATGGGGGGACCGATGATAGACCGATGCCCGAGCGGTGGGGTGGGTCGGCCCGCGACCGGCGACGCTGCCGGCCACGGGTCGGGTCGGCTCGCCTCAGTCGAGCTGCGCGCGGATGGCGCCGGGGTTGTACGTCGTGCTGTGCACGTTGACGTAGTACATCCCCGGGTTCGCGGCGATGGCGTCGGCATCGGCGTCGACGACGCATCCGCTGATCGCGTCGTCACCCGCGAGGTGAGTGGCCGGCATGGTCGGGTCGCGCATGAACAGCGGCACGACGATGCCGGCTGCCTGTGCCCGGGTCGCCGGACCGTGGAGGTGCGAGCCCCAGACGGTGCCGTCGATCCCCGACCACGACAGCCGGAAGCAGACGCGGTCGAGCGCCGGGACGATCTGGATGCGGGCATGGCCGATGGCATCCGGGTCGCCGCACACGGTCGGCGGCGCGCAGGACGTGCCGATGACCTCCTGATCACCGGTCAGGGTGAGGTTCACGACCAGGGCCTGCTGGGACGAGGCGCCCACGAGCGAGATCGACGACGCCAGCAGGAGCGTGGCGCCGAGGACGGCGAGGAGCGTGGTGGAACGGGTTCGAGTCATCCGGGTCCTCCAGCTGCGATGCGGGTGGCAGCGGCCCCCTTGCGCACCTGCATACGGTGCCGGTTACGACGACCGGCACCGGGACCCGCACAGGACGATCCGTCGCGGCTCCCTATACTGGCTCACCCATGGACACCACCTTCCGCCGCATCGTGGCCGTCGCGCTGCTGGCGGCCACCAGCCTGCTCGCCTCGTGCGGCGCCGATGCCGCACCACCCGCAAGCGACTCGCTCCCGAGCGCCAACGCGAGCGTGGACGCCGCCGTCAACGAGGCGCAGCGCGTCGCCTATAACGAGGCCATCTGCCCGCTCTTCACGGCACTCGTCGACCTCGACCCGCGGCTCGCGGCCCTGCGCGAGGTCGGGGCCGGCGGCGACGCCTCCGGCTCCGCCGCCGAGCTCGACGCCGTTGCCGCGTCGATGGTGAGCGTCCTCGACGCCCTCGAGGCCGTCCCGCACTGGGCTCCCGGCACGGAGCTGCGGTTCAACCTCATCAGCAGCCTGCACGTCATCCGCACCCAGCTCCTCATCATCGCGGAGGATCCGAGCACGGCCGAATCCGCCGAGCTGCTGGCGATCCTCCCCTACGTCGCCTCCGAGGCAATGGACCGATCGATGAACCGAGCCATCGAAGGTGGCATGAGCTGCGAGGGGATCGAGTAGCGAGGCCGGACGCCCCGCGGCGCCGATCTTGACCCGATCGCTCGTCCGGCCCAGACTGTCTGGACACATGTCCAGACAGGGTTGCGACCGATGACGATCCGCGCCACCCCCGTTCAGCCCCGTGACCTGCGGGATGCGTTCCGCCTGTCACGTGAGCGACTCGCGCGCCTCATCGGCGTGAGCGCCAAGACGGTCGAGCGCTGGGAGGCTCATCCCACCCGACCGGCACGCGACGAGATCCGGCATCGCATGGCCGAGCTGCGCGAGATCGCCGAGCTCGGCGCCGCGGTCTACACCCGCGAGGGCCTCGCGGACTTCCTCGACGCACCCCTCCGCGAGCATGGCGGGCTGACCGCCCTCCAGCTCATCGAGCGTGGCGAGGCCGGCCGGGTCATCGCATCCCTTGCCGCGGACTACGAGGGGGCGGGCTACTAGGCGTGCCCTCGCTCGCGGATCACGTCGGCCCATGGTCGGGCACCGCGTACCGCCACATCCCGGCCGATGCGGGCTACGACATCCGCGACCTCCGTTATGCCGGCCGCCGCTCCGGTGGACGATGGCACTGGCAGGGCCAGCCCACGCTCTACCTGGCGTCGAGCGCGGCAGTGGCCGTCGCGGAGTTCGCGCGCCACCTCACCGAGGACCGCGGTGGGTCGCTCGTCGCCGGGCGCCGCGCGGTCTACGAGCTGGGTGTGAGGCTCGATCGCACCATCGACCTGCGCGACCCGGCCGTCCTCCGACTCATCGGCCGCGATGACGCCCCCGAGTGCTGGCTCGACGAGCGCATCGCGCGCGCGGTCGCGACGTTCGCCCGCGACGTCCTCGCGGTGCAGGGCATCCTCGTCCCGAGCGTGGCGCATCTCGACGCCCCCGAGCGCTTCAACGTCGTGTGCTTCCTCGAGAACCTGCCGGACGACGTGCGCCGCTTCCTCCCGCGGGCGCGCCGGCGCTCGACGGTCACGATCGAACCTGAGGTCAGTGCGCCAGGCGACGCCTGATCTCGTCGGGGAAGTCGCCGAAGTAGCGGCCGATGACCGGCAGCTCGAAGGAACGAAGGATCTCGTTCCGATCCTCGCGCTCGAGCAGGAACGCGAAGGACGTGGCGACGAGGGTCTCGGGCGTCGCGCCGGGTGCCAGGTCGTCGAGCGTCTCGCGATCCACGGTCACGGTGTGCGTCGTGGCATCGGCGTCGTCACCGACCGTGACGACGCATGACCAGCCGTCCTCCCGGGCATCGCAGCGGACGACCGGCTCCATCATCGCCGTGGAGGTTCAGGCGGGAAGGAGGACGCGGCTGCTCTCGGTGGGCAGGCCGGCGCGCTCCCATTCCTCGAGGCCGCCCTCGAAGTCGGTCACCTCGGTGTACCCGAGGTCCACGAGCTTCTGGGCAAGTGTCGGGCTCGCGGTGCAGCTGCGCGAGGAGCAGTACACGACGATGCGCTGATCGTGGGCCAGCAGATCCGGCGCAACCCGCAGGGCCTCGCTGACCGGGATATTGATGGAGCCGGGAATGCGTCCGTCCTCGAACCCCTGGCGGGCCAGGGCGTTCACGAGGACCGGGCGATCGTCGCTCGCGAGCTGCGCGTGCAGCGTGGGAGCGTCGACGACGTCGTACTTCTTCATGAGGACGCATCGGTCGCATGATCGGTGCCACGCTCGGCGACGGGCGAACGTGGCGACGCGGCATCGGAGCGGGGCTGCTCGACGTTCCGTGGCCGCCCGCTGACCATCGCGATCACGGCGCCGAGGATCAGGACGCCGGCGATCGCCGTGCGGACCGTGAGCTCCTCCTGGAGGATCACCGCGCCGAGCACCACCGCGACGAGCGGGTTGACGTACGCGTACGTGGCGACGGTGGAGACCGAGACGTTTGCCAGCAGCCACCCGTACGCGCTGAAGGCGACGATCGAACCGAACACCACGAGGTAGCCGAAGGCGAACAGCGACCGGTCCGAGAACCCGGCGACGTCGGTGCGCGCGATCTCGCCGAGCAGGATGCCCCCGAGCACGAGGGAGAACCCGCCGGCGGCCATCTCCATCCCGGTGGTGAGGAGACCGGAGCTCGGCAGCGGGGCGCGCCGTGCATAGAGCGACCCCGCGGCCCAGCACATCGTGCCGCCCACCACGAGCACCACCCCGAGCGGGTCGATGCGCCCGATGCCCTCGACCGGCGCGAGGAGCACCGCCACGCCCACGATGCCGGCCACCAGCCCACCGACGACGAGGCGCGTCGGCGGCCGGCGCTCGAGGATGGCGTCGAACACCGCGAACCAGATCGGCACCGTCGCGACGAGGACGGCCGCCACGCCGGAGGGGATGAGCAGCTCGGCGAGCACCACCCCGCCGTTCCCGCCGAGGAGCAGCAGGGTCCCGACGATGAACGCCGCGCGCCACTGCACCCGCGTCGTGCGCACCTCGTCGCGCCGGCCGCGGAGCCGTGCGTGAATCGTGACCGCCGCGATCATGACCCCGCCCGCGATCAGGTAACGGCTCCCGGCCGCGAGCAGTGGCGGCAGCGTCTCGATCATCACCGCGATGCCGAGATACGTGGAGCCCCACACCACATAGACGATGAGCAGGGCAAGGGCGATGGCCGCGGTCGATGGCCGCCGCCCGGATGGTGGGGTCACGGGCCTATTCTGGCGGGGCACGACGGTGGCGCGATGTCGATCGGCGAAGCCGTCGTTCGTCGTGATGGTGCAGACCACCAACGCACTGGGAGCTCGATTCGATGAAGTACATGATGCTGATCGCCGGCAGCGAGGAGTCGTGGGCGTCCCGCAGCGACGAGGAGAACGCGGCGCTCATGGAGCGCATCGGCGCATGGTGGGAGGAGCAGGCGGCCGCCGGCCGGATCGGCGAGGGCTACGAGCTCGAGCCGTCCTCGACGGCCACCAGCGTGCGCATCAGCGAGTCCGGGACTCCCACCATCACCGATGGGCCGTTCGCCGAGGGCAAGGAGATGGTCGGCGGCTACGGGATCCTCGACGTGCCCGACCTCGATGCCGCGCTGCAGGTCGCATCCGGGTGGCCCGTGCCGGGTGACATCCTCGAGGTCCGACCGATCGTCGTGCGTGACTGACCGAACGGCGGTCGACGCCGAGCTGGCCGAGGTCCTTCGCGAGGAGCGGAGCCGGCTCGTCGGTGCACTCGTCCGCACCCTCGGCGACTGGGACATCGCGGAGGAGCTCGTGCAGGACGCGGCCGTGGCGGCACTCGAGCACTGGTCGGTCGACGGCATCCCGCGCAACCCGGGTGCCTGGCTCATGACCACGGCCCGTCGTCGGGCGGTCGACCGCCTCCGGCGACGCGCCCGGTACCGCGAACGGATGGCGATCCTCACGGCCGAAGCGAGCGAGATGGACCGACCGACCGACACGCGCGGACCGCTGGGCGCCGACGATCGGCTCCCCCTCCTCTTCACCTGCTGCCACCCCGCGCTGTCGCGCGAGGCGCAGGTGGCGCTCACGTTGCGGACGATCGGCGGCCTCGAGACGGCCGCGGTGGCCCGCGCCTTCCTCGTGTCGGAGGCGACGATCGCTCAACGCCTCGTCCGCGCCAAGCGCAAGATCCGCGACGCCGGCATCCCCTATCGCGTCCCGGCACCGGCCGAGCTGCCGCCGCGCCTGGGGGAGGTGCTGAGCGTCCTGTACCTCATCTTCAACGAGGGATATCTCGCATCGACCGGCGAGTCGCCCGAGCGTCGCGAGCTTGCGCGGGACGCGGCGTGGCTCACCTCGCTCCTCGTGCGGCTCATGCCGGACGAGCCGGAGGCGATCGGCCTCCTCGCGCTCATGGAGCTCCATCTTGCGCGGGCCGATGCGCGCTTCGCGCCCGACGGCTCGCTCGTCCTCCTCCCCGACCAGGATCGGTCAGCGTGGGATCGGCCCGCGATCGATCGGGCGGTGGAACGCCTCGCACGAGCGGAGCGCATCGGTCGCGCCGGTCCGTACCAGCTCCAGGCGGCCATCCTCGCGTCGCACGCCACGGCACCGAGCTGGGAGCAGACGCCGTGGTCGGCCATCGTGGCGCTCTACGACGCGCTGCACCGCATCCAGCCGACGCCGGTGGTCGGCATGAACCGCGCCCTCGCCCTCGCCGAGCGCGACGGGGCGACGGCCGGCCTCGCCGCGCTCGAGCCGCTGGCCGATGCGCTCGACGGCTATCACCTGTTCCACGCGGCCCGCGGGGAGCTCCTCCGACGCGTGGGGCGCCCGACGGACGCGCGGGCAAGCGATCTGCGCGCCCTGGCGCTCACCGACAACCCCGCGGAACGGCGCCTCCTCGAGGCGCGCCTCGCGGCGCACCAGGGTGCCGGCTAGCCGGCCAGGTGTCGCTCGTCGGGCCCGACGTAGCGAACGTCGGGTCGGATGAGGACATTCGCCTCGGCCTGCTCGAGGGCGTGGGCTGTCCAGCCGGCGTGGCGGGCCAGCGCGAACGTCGCCGGGAACAGGTTCGGCGGCAGGCCAACTCCCTGGAGCACGGCGGCCGCGTAGTACTCGACGTTCGTCTTGATCGGGTAGTCCGGCTTCAGCTCGGCGAGGATGCGCAGAGCGATCTCCTCGACCGCCACCGCCTTGTCGAGCCAGTCTGCGACGCCCGCCAGGCCCTCCGCGACGCTCCGCAGCGCGGCGGCTCGCGGGTCGTATGCGCGGTAGACGCGGTGCCCGAACCCCATGAGTCGCTCACCGCGCCCGAGCGTCGCGCGGATCCACGCCTCGGCCTGGTCGACGCTCCCCATCTCGTGCAGCTGGTCGACAACCTCGGACGGAGCGCCGCCATGCCAGGGGCCCTTGAGCGCGCCGATGGCGCCGGCCACCGCCGAGGCGATGTCCGAGTGGGTGCTGACGATCACGCGGGCGGCAAAGGTCGACGCGTTGAAGCCGTGCTCGGCGCCGACCACGAAGTAGGCATCCAGGGCACGAGCGCTCGCGTCGTTCGGCACCTCCCCCGTCAGCTGCTGGAGAAAGCCCGCGGCGAGGCCGAGGCCAGGATCCGGGTCGATTGGGTCGAGGCCGTCACGGAGGCGCGCGAACGCGGCGAGGGCCGACGGGCTCATCGCCGTCAGGGCGCGCGCCTGCTCGGCGGTCGGCGGCCACAGTGTCCCCTGCTCCGCTCCCCAGGCGCTCACCGCGGTGCGCAGCGCGTCCATCGCGTTCGTCGACGCCGGGAGGTCGCGGAGGACGGCGAGCACGGCGGGGGTCACCGGCGCGCACGCCAGCGACGCATCGGCCCGCCAGGTCCCGGTCCACAGCAGCTCGGCGACCTGCGCATACGTGCCGTGCTCCACGAGCTCGCCGATCGGGTAACCGCGGTACTGGAGCCGGCCCTGGCCGCCGTCGATCATGGCGAGGGCGGTCTCCCCCGCCAGGACGCCCTTCAGGCCGGGCGACAGCGTTCGGTCGTCGCTCATCGGCCGCAGTCTAGGCGATGGGCGCGTAACGCTGGCCGGCGGTCCCGCGTCCATCCGCCGCATCCTCGACCCTCGTACGGAGCTCTCGCGTCATGCGTCTCGTTCGTCACCTCCTCGTCGTCACCTTCATCGCCGGCATCCTCGTCGGCTGCAGCGGCACGCCATCGGCCAGCGTCGGCGTATCACCGCCTGAGTCGGTGGCCCCCAGCGCGCCCGGCGCTTCCGCGGGCGCGTCGGCGGCGCCATCGGACGGCGGCGCTACCCCCGTCCCGTCAGTCGCCACCCCGGAGCCGATCCCCTCCGATGAGCTCGGCGCGTTCTCCTGCGACCTGCCGATCGTCGAGAACGCCACGGTCGCCCTTGCCAACATCACCGATGTCCGCGTCGGAACCCACGACGGCTACGACCGCGTCGTCTTCGAGTTCGAGCAGGGCACGCCAGAGCTCACGCTCGACCGCGCCACGCCGCCGTTCACCCAGGACGCCTCCGGCCTCCCGCTCGACGTCGATGGCTCCAGCTTCCTGCGCCTCACGATGCGCGGCGGCAGTAAGCAGACCGACGAGGGCACGAGCAGTTACGACGGCCCGACCGACCTCGATCCGGATCTGCCGGTGCTCGTCGACCTCATCGAGGGCGGCGACTTCGAGCGCCAGAGCACCTGGTACCTCGGCCTGACGAGCGAGGCCTGCGTGCGCATCCTCCTGCTCGACGATCCGGCCCGCGTCGTCATCGACGTCGAGCACCCGTAGGCGGCGGAGGCGAGCTCAGGCCACCCGCACCCCGTCCTGGAAGACCGCGCGGATCCGGTCCGCCAGGGTCCCGACGTCGAGGGGATCGCCATCGACGACGACGAAGTCGGCACGCTTGCCCGCTGCGAGCGTGCCGAGCTCGTCCTCCACGCCGAGCAGCTCGGCCGCCGATCTCGTGGTCGCCTCGATGGCGGCCATCGGCGTCATGCCGCCCTCCACCATGAGCTGGAGCTCGCGGAGGTTCTCGCCATGCGGTGTCACCCCCGAGTCGGTGCCCATCGCGATCTTCACGCCGGCGGCGACGGCCTTCGCGAACGACTCGCGGTGTGTCTCGACCACTTCGCGCGCCTTCGCGACCGATGAGGCCGGGATCGAGGCGCCGGCGTCGGCGGCGTCGATCACGCCGCGTGGCGCGACGAGCGTCGGAACGAGCCACGTCCCGTGCTCGAGCATGAGCTCGATCGCCTCGTCGTCCAGGAAGATGCCGTGCTCGATGGAGCGAATGCCGGCGCGTACGGCGTTCTTGATCCCGGTGGCCGCCTGCGCATGGGCCATGACGCCGATGCCGGCCGCGGCCGCCTCCGCCACGAGGACGTCGAGCTCCGCGGGCGTGAAGTGCGCGTGGGTCGGCTTGTCGCGCGGTGAGAGCACCCCGCCCGAGGTCGCCACCTTGATGACATCGGCGCCCATGCGCACGAGGGTGCGCACGATGCGGCGCATTTCATCCGGTCCGTCCACCAGCGTGTCCGGCACGCCCGGGTGGAGCGGGAAGAAGTGGAGGTCACCGCCCGACGCCGTCCACGGGTCGCCGTGCCCGCCGGTCTGCGTGACCATCGAGAGGCTGATGTGGAGCCGCGGGCCGGGGATGAGCCCATCGGCCAGCGCCTGCTTGATGCCGAGGTCGGCGCCGCCGGCATCCCGTGCCGTGGTGATGCCGATGCCCAGGGTCGCGCGAAGGTTCTCCGCGGCCTGGTAGTAGCGGTAGCCGAACGGCGTGTGGACGTTCTTCATCTCGTCGAGCGTGCTGACGACCTCGTGCGTGTGGCAGTCGATGAGGCCCGGCAGGATGGCCGCACCGGCGAGGTCGACACGCTCGTCGCCGTCGAGCGAGGTGCCTAGCTCGACGATGCGTCCGTTGTCAACGACCAGGTCGCCGACGGCTGCGTCGGCCCCCGT
>DASVFG010000029.1:0-3188 GCA_036380155.1 Candidatus Limnocylindria bacterium | reverse complement strand
GACGAGCTCGGCGACCGACCCGACGATCCGTGTCGGCAGGTAGCTGAAGCCGCGCGCTTGCTCCTCGGTCTCGGTGATGCCGGTGAGGACGAGGATCGTTTCGAGCCCCGCCTCGAGACCGGTGACGATATCGGTGTCCATGCGGTCGCCGATCATCACGGTCGACTCCGAGTGCGCGCCAATCTGGCGCAGCGCGGAGCGGATCATGAGTGGGTTCGGCTTGCCGATGTAGTACGGCTGCACGCCGGTCGCCGCGCTGATGAGGGCCGCCACGGACCCGGTCGCCGGCAGCGGACCCGCCGGCGAGGGACCGGTCGGATCTGGATTCGTGGCGATGAACCGCGCGCCGCGGCCGATGAGCTGGATGCCACGCGCGATGCGCTCGAAGCTGTACGTCCGCGTCTCGCCGAGCACGACGTAGTCGGGGTCGTTCTCGACGAGCGTGTAGCCGACCTCGTGGAGCGCGGTCGTGAGGCCGGCCTCGCCGATGACGAAGGCGCTGCCGTCCGGCCGCTGCTCGTCGAGGAACTTCGCGGTCGCCAGGGCCGAGGTCCAGATGCGGTCCGGCGTCACGTTCAGGCCGAGCCGCGCCAGCCGGGCCGCGAGGTCCCGGGTCGTGAACATCGAGTTGTTCGTGAGGATGAGGAATGGATGGCCGGTCTCGACGAGGCGGCCGACGAACGCATCGGCCCCGGGCACGAGGTGCTCCTCCCGGACGATGACCCCGTCCATGTCCATGAGCCAGCTGTGGCGCGCGCGGTTCACGGGCCGATCCTACGGGCGGGGATGGGGCGCTGTCGATGCGAGCCGTTGTGCACGGCGCACCGTCAGCGCCGCTCGAGGAGGAAGAGCGTGCGCGGCGAGTCCTCGATGGGCGTTTCGCGCGCAATGGTGAACGCCTCGCCGAACGCGGCGCGGAAGCCTTCGAGCGTGTAGCCGTCGAAGATGTCGCGGCGCGCCGCCAGCAGACGCCGCGTCATCGGATCCTCCTTCGGGACGAACTCGACGATCGCGCTCGGCGCGATGCGGGCGAAGAGGCGCGCCACCGACCCGAGCGGCACGTTGTTGCCGATGGCGAGATGGTGGACGAGGGCGAGCGCCAGGAGCACGTTAGGCGTGTCCCGCTCCAGGAACGACCCGCGCTCCTCAAGGGCCCAGCCGATCGACGGCGACGGGTTGGCGAGGTCGAGGATGAGCGGCAGGACACGCGGGTTGCCGTCACCGCGCACGCGCCGCCAATGTGCCTCGACGCTGCCCGCATCCTGGTCCCAGGCGACCGTCCGGTAGCCCGCGTCGGCAGCCATGGCGCTGTACACGCCGGTGTTGGCGCCCATGTCCCAGGCCGACGAGCCGCCGATCGCCTCGAGCATCTCGCGCACGATGGCACCCTTGCTCGCCGTGCCCGCCTCCGAGTACGACGTGCTCGTGGCGTAGTCCGCCCAATGCCCGGTCGGATGCCAGCGCAGGCCCTCGACCGTGCGCCGCAGCGAGTCCAGCAGCGCGCGCTGCCCGGTGGCGCTCACCCTGCGCGCCGGCTTCGGCGCTCCTTCGGCTGGTGGCGCGGTCGACGCGGACCGGCGCTGGGCGCCCGCGTGGAGGTGGAGGTGCGCCGACAGCCCGAGGTTGAGCCGCGTCCGCCCGGGGAGCAGCGTGGTCGCGAGGTCGAGGGGGATGCCGTCGATGAAGTCGCGGAGAAGCAGCCCGCAGCGCGCGTCGCGATGGGCGATGAGCGCCAGCGGTGCCAGGAAGTGCTCGCAGAACTGACGGTACGCAGGCCACGGCTCGGTCGCCTCGGCGCGCTCGAAGCTGAGCGTGTCGATGAGGATCGGGCGTCCCGCGTCGAACTGGACGTTGTAGGCGCTCGCGTCCTTGAGTCGCAGTCCGGCGTCGAGCGCACGTGACTGGACTTCGAGCGTGAGGAGTGCCGCCTCCTTCAGCTGCGAGAACGCCCACTCGTACGGGTAGGAGATGAACGACAGCTGGCGGGGACGGATGACCGCCACCGCACCGGGTGCGGCCGCATCGTCCAGGGACGCGTCCTCGTGCTCGACGATGAGCCGATCGGCGACGAGCCGCTCGTGGAGGCCGGACGCGCGATACGCCTCCCAGTCGCCCGCGGCCGCCGGCTGGACCTGGCGGTAGAGAACGCCGCCCCGCCGGAAGACGAAGCCGGCCGGATCGCGGAAGGACGCCGGGTCGACGGTCGGCCCGTCAGGGGCGGGAATCGCCGTCCTCGCCGCTCTCGACGCGAGTCTCGGCGCGGTCGCCTCCGCGGACGCGGTGCCACGTGTCACTGATCACGCGACGGAAGAAGAACGGCACGGCCAGCACCCCGGCCAGGATGACCTGGAGGAGCATGCTGCCCGAGCCCGGATCGATATACGCCAGCAATGGCATGGGTTCGAGGCCTCGGCTAGTGTTAACCGGATGGTAATCGGACGGCGCGGCTCGGGCCAGCAGGACCTCCTCGCCCTTCCGTTCCACCCCTTGCTCGCGGCAGCGTACCCGGTGATCTTCCTCTTCGCCGTGAACGCGGCGGAACAGGTCGGCCCGGATCCGCTGTGGGTGCCGCTCATGGCGGCGGTCGGCGGGGCCGCCGCGCTGCTGCTCGTCCTGTGGGCCGCGACACGCGACCGGCATCGGGCAGGGCTCCTGGCGACCGTCCTCGTCATCGGCTTCTTCGGCTACGGCCACGCCTGGAACCTCGTGGCCGACGCGCTCTCGACGCAGTGGCCGCTGATCGGCGCGTGGCTGCTGGTCGTCGTCATCGGCCTGGTGGCGGCCTGGCGGTTCGGCGCCCATGCGGTGCGCGCCACGCGATGGCTCAACCTCGCCTCGGTCTTCCTCGTTGCGCTCAACGTGTGGAGCGTGACCTCGACGGTGGTGGCCCTCGGCGCGGCGGATCGGCCCGACGGCGAGCTCAGCGACCTCGAGCTCGCCCCGCCCGATCCCGACGACCTGCCCGACGTCTACTACATCATCCCCGACCGCTACGCCGGACCCACCGCGCTGCGCGAGGCGTACGACTACGACAACGAGCCGTTCCTGACTGCCCTCGAGGAGCGCGGATTCGCGGTGGCCCGCCACGCGCACGCGAACTACATCAAGACCCCGCTCTCGCTCGCGAGCTCGCTCAATCTCGAGTTTCTCGATCCCTTGGCCCTCGAAGCGGAGGCCGAGGACGGCAA
>DASVFG010000028.1:0-5087 GCA_036380155.1 Candidatus Limnocylindria bacterium | reverse complement strand
GAGACGGTCGACACGAATGCCGCCTTCCTCGGCGGCGAGCTCGCCGCCATCGGCCTGCCGCTGTCGTCCGTGCAGATGCTTCCCGACGACCGGGGCGTCCTGGCCGATGCATTCGCCGTGGCGCGCGGGCGTTCGGCGGTCGTCCTCGCCACCGGCGGCCTCGGGCCGACCCACGACGACCTGTCGCGCGAAGGCCTGGCCGATGCACTCGGCGAGGAGCTGGTCGAGGACGCGGGACTCATCGCGACGCTCGAGGAACGGTTCCGGGCGTACGGCGCGATGCCGGCCACGAACCGCCGGCAGGCGCTCCTCGTCCCGTCGGCCGACGCGATCCCCAACCCGATCGGCTCGGCGCCCGGGTGGTGGGTCGAGCGCGACGGCGTCGTCGTGGTGCTCATGCCCGGAGTCCCGTCCGAGATGCGGCGGATGTGGACGGCCGAGGTGCGGCCTCGGCTCGAGGCGCGGTTCGGCCTGCCGCCGCTCCGCGCGCGGTCGGTGAAGGCGTTCGGGATCGGCGAGTCGGCGATGGCCGAACGGCTGGCCGACCTGCTGACCGATCCCCCGCCCGGCGTGGCGACCGGCATCTACGCGCGCGATGACGGCGTCCACGCCCGATTCTCGAGCCACGAGGCGGCAGCGCCGCTCGACGCGCTGGCGGAGGACGCGCTGTCGCGGCTGGCGGACGCGGCCTATGGCACCGACGAGGACGACCTCGCGACCGTGGCGCTCACCCGGCTGCGCGGGCTGGGGATCGCGACCGTCTCGACCTGGGAGTCCGACACCGCCGGCGCCCTCCTCGCGATCCTCGCCGCGGTGACGCCCGACGAGGGACGTGCCGCCTACGCGGGCGGGGTGCTCGACGCAGGCACGCCGACCGGACCGCCGATCGCCGACGCCTGCATCCAGCTCTCGCTCCTCCCGCAGGACGCGCATGGGCGCAGCCGCGTTCGGGTCGCGGTGAGCGGCGCGATCTCCCTGCCGATGACCGAGCTCCGCATCCACGGATCGGGGCCGCAGCGGCTGCGCCGCGCGGCGTTCGCGGCGCTCGACGCGGTCAGGCGGATCGGCTCCAGCGACCGATGAGGCGGACCGCGGCCGGTCGCACGGCGAAGTGCCACCGCGCGCGGCGCCCGAGCGCATCGCCGTCGGCCTGGACGGGAAGCTCCGAACCGTCGAGCACCTCGACGTCGACCGTGGTCGCGTCGATGCGCGGCGCGCGCGGGTGCAGCTTCATGGCCCAGCGTGCCGCCTCGGCCGCGAGCGCGGGGGCCGGACCCGGGTAGATGCGCAGGGCGAGCCGGCCGCGGTCGGTGCGGGCACCGGGGTTGACCTTGAGGCCGCGTCCGTAGAACGGGGTCGTCCCGACGACGAGCAGCTCCATCGGGCCTTCGTGGACGAGGGCGCCATCGGCCCGCACCGCGACCGATGGTCGCCGGAACAGATCCGGCACGGAGCGCGTCACGGCCCGTGCCCAGCCGGGCAGCCGCTTCGCGCCGGCGCGCGCATAGCGATCGGCGACGAGGGCATCCCAGCCGGCGCCGGCGAACAGCGCGAGGTGGCCCTCGACGTCGAGAAGGTCCACCGGCCGCGCGTCGTTGGCCCGCAGGACCTCGACGAGCCCTTCCGGGTCCCGGGGAAGGTCGAGCAGGTGCGACGTGGCATTGCCGAAGCCGGCGGGCAGGTAGCCGAGGGTTCGACCGGAGTCGGCGAGCACGTTGAAGGCGACCCCGAGCGATCCGTCACCGCCGGCGATGACGACCGTGTCGTACGGCGCGACCCGCCCGGCCAGCCACTCGGTCAGCTCGGACGGGTCGCGCGTCGCGGTGACGTGGAGGTCGGCGTCGAGCGCGGCCCGCGCACCGGCAACGGCGCGTCGGACGCGATCGGTGCGCGCGCTGCCGGCCCCCTCGTTGAGGAAGACGGCGGCGCTCGCGGTCCCTACGGCAGCGCCTCCAGCAGCTGCGTCGCCAGGTCCTCCGACTCGCCCACGATCGTGAACATCGCGCCATCGGCGAAGTAGAGGTAGGCGGCGCCCGGCACCTGCGCGCCGGACATCTGGAGGACGCTCTTGCCGCCGACGGTGACGGTGGCCGTGTCGACCTCGGACTGCTGGCCCGACATCATCTGCGCGAACAGCTGGAGCTGCGCCTCCGTCATGCCGGGGACGCGGATGGCCTGCACGACGAGCGCGTCGGTTCCCTCGCCGTACGAGGCGAAGACGAAGTCGACATTCGTGGCGTCGATGTTCTGCGCCTCGAGCATCGGGGCGAGCATCTGCTCGAGGCCGGGCACGTCCGTGCGGGCCACGCCGTTGAGCTCGTCGGGCAGCAGGTCGGCCAGCTCGGAGTCGGACCCCGTGCCGCCTGATGGCAGCGCGCCGGCGGACTCCGCGGCCTCGCTCGGCTCGGCGGAGGGGGTGACGGCCACGGTCGGGTCGGCGGTGGGCTCGGCCGACGCATCGCCCTGGTCGGACGAGCAGGCGGCGAGAAGGATGGCGAACAATGCGGTGACCGCGATGAGCGTGCGCTTCACGGCGAATTGCCTCAGGTACGAACTGGTTAGCAGCCCGTGCAGGATAGCGACCGACGCTTCGGAAGACGAGTGGACGATGGTCGGCGCTCCAGAATCCGGGCGTCAGGTCCGGCTCAGCAGCTCCCCCGTCGGGACGCGCTTCAGGAACCGCCCGTCGCCCGCGGCGCCGAGCCACTCCTCGCCATCGACGATCACCTTGCCGCGCGACAGGACGATGTCCGCCCGGCCGGTGACCTCGCGGCCCTCGTAGCAGGAGTAGTCGACGTCCATGTGATGGTGCTTCGCGCTGATCGTGTGCGTGGCGAACGGGTCGTAGACGACGATGTCCGCATCGGCCCCGGCGGCGACGACGCCCTTGCGCCCTTCGAGCCCGAACATCCGGGCGGGCGAGGCGCTGATGACGTCGACCCAGCGGTTCGGGGTGAGATGACCTCCCACGACGCCGCCGTCGTGGAGGAGGTTCACGCGATCCTCGACGCCCGGCAGGCCGTTCGGCACCTTGCGGAAGTCGCCCTTGCCGAGGTCCTTCTGGCCGTGGAAGTCGAACGGGCAATGATCGGTGCTGACCACCTGGAGGTCGTCCTTGGCGAGCCCCTTCCACAGCTCCGGCGCGTGCTCGGCCGGGCGGAGCGGCGGTGAGCACACGAACTTCGCGCCGTTGAAGCCGTTCCCCATGTCCTCGAGGGTGAGGAACAGGTACTGGGGGCACGTCTCGGCGTACGCCGGCAGCCCTTCGTCTCGCGCCCGGCGCACCTCGTTGAGGGCCTCGATGGCGGAGAGATGGACGATGTACACCGGCACGCCGGCGACCTGCGCGAGGCGGATGACGCGGTTCGTCGCCTCACCTTCCATGACCGGCGAGCGGGACGTGCCGTGGAAATACGGATCGGTGTCGCCCGCCTCGAAGGTCTGGGCCGCGACGACGTCGATGGCGAGGCCGTTCTCGGCGTGCATGAGGATGAGCCCGCCGTTCTTCGCCGTCTGCTGCATGGCGCGGAAGATGGCGCCGTCATCGGAGAAGAAGACTCCCGGGTAGGCGGTGAACAGCTTGAAGTCGGTGACGCCCTCGGACACGAGCTGGTCCATCTCGGCCAGGGAGTCCTCGGTGACGTCGCTCATGATCATGTGGAAGCCGTAGTCGACGCAGGCGTTGCCCTCGGCCTTCGCATGCCAGGTATCGAGGCCCTCGCGGAGGGACTTGCCCTTCGACTGCACGGCGAAGTCGATGATCGTCGTCGTGCCGCCGAACGCCGCCGCCCGCGTGCCGGTCTCGAACGTGTCCTTCGCGGCCGTCCCGCCGAACGGCAGCTCCATGTGGGTGTGGACGTCGATGGCGCCGGGGATCACCCACTTGCCGGTCGCGTCGATCGTGCGATCCGCCTCGACCTCGAGGGAGGAGCCGATGAGCGCC
The DNA here is from genome assembly GCA_036380155.1 of Candidatus Limnocylindria bacterium. GTDB lineage: Bacteria > Chloroflexota > Limnocylindria > QHBO01 > QHBO01 > JACDBZ01. The sequence goes on along the minus strand of DASVFG010000028.1, from coordinate 1,144 downwards.
ACGTGCTCGCCATCGACCAGCACGTCCGCCGGCGTCGTGGCGTCGGCGTTCACGATCACTCCACCCTTGATGAGCGTCCGCATCGGTTCCTCCGTCATTCGGCCACGGGCAACAGGCCCATCATCGTAGCGCGTAGGATGCGGCCGGCCATGCTCCATCCGATCACCCTGCCCGCGACCGATCCGAGCCTCGAGCGCCTCATCCGCGCCGATGCGCCGACCCGGATGCGGGCGGTCGCCGTCCTCGACGGGACCCTGGTCGGCCGTGCCTGGGTCGACGACCCGACGCGGCCGCGAGCCGTCCTCGTCATCGAGGACGCCGATGGCACGACCTACGCCGGCGGCGACCTGACGCGGGACGCCGTGGCGGCCACGCTCGCCGGCGTGCCGACCCGGTCGGGCGACCTCATCTTCGGCTTCGCCGGCCCCGACGATCCGCTCCGTGACCTCGTTCCGGGCGAGCCGTACTGGCGCGGCGAGGCGATCGACCTCGTCGACCGGGTGCCGCCGGCGGACGAGGAAACCCTCCTGCGCCGCGAGCTCGAGGACGGCGCGCAGCTCGTTCGGCTCGACGCGGCGACCCTGCCGATGACCGAGTGGTACGAGGACACGATCCATGCCGCGGGCGCCCTCGAGCGGTGGCTGGAGGCGGGCATCGGCTACGGCGTCCTGCGCGAGGGCGAGCTGCTCGCGGAGGCGACCGCCGGTCCCCGCTGTCGAGGCTGGCTGGAGCTGGGCGTCATCACTCGCGAAGCGCATCGCGGCCACGGCTACGGGACCCTGGTCAGCTGTGCCGTCGCACGCGCCTGCGAGGCCGGTGGCGATCGCGTGTGGTGGAACGCGAACGCGGACAACGCACCGTCGCTGGCGATCGCTCGTCGGATCGGCTTTCGAACGGAGCGCCGCTACGAGCTCGTCGCCTGCCACGCGCCCCGACTCATCGGCTGAAGGGCGGGGCCTGCGAGACCCGGGTGTAGGATCGGCCGACCGAGCACCCTCCGAAGGAGCCCCGACCCGTGCGCCTGTTCGTCTTCCTCCACGTCACGACGATGTTCCTCGCCGTTGCGTCCTCGGGTGGCGCGGAGATCCTCGTGCACCGCGTCGCGGGCACGCGTGACCTGCCGGGCATCCGGACCGTCCTCGCA
>DASVFG010000027.1:0-3670 GCA_036380155.1 Candidatus Limnocylindria bacterium | reverse complement strand
CGGAACCCGGGCGCCGGCGACGGGCACCGTCTGGCGCACGTACTCAGAGCCGGCCTCGTCATCGGGGTCGAACGACTCGAGCCGATCGAGGGCAGCCAGCTGTGAGGGACCGGTGATCCGGAAGCACTCGACCACGACCTGCGACGCGCCGCCGAGGAGGAGCGCGGGATACGCGTACGCACGCTGCTCCTTCGTGTCGACGAGCCACAGCGTGCCGTCCACGAGGCCATCACCGAGCGGCTCCGCTCCCTCGAGCAGGCCGTGGTTGCGGCAGCCACGGCGGAGCGTGCCGTACACCGCCACGACCGAGCGGTCGTCGATGGATGCGAGGTCCATCGCGCGAGTATGGCCCGCGCGGCGCTGGCGTCGGCGTGCGAGCATCAGCGAGTGACCATCGCCGCCCGAGCCGTCCAGCGCACGTACCTCGCGCTCACGCTGCTCACCACGCTCGCCGCGTCGTTCATCTGGGGCGTGAACACGCTCTTCCTGCTCGACGCCGGCTTGAGCAACGCCGAGGCGTTCGCCGCCAACGCGTTCTTCTCGGTCGGACAGGTGATCTTCGAGGTCCCCACCGGCGTCGTGGCCGACACTCGGGGTCGGCGGTTCAGCTTCCTGCTGGGCGCGGCGACGCTCCTCACCTCCACCCTGCTCTACCTGTGGATGTGGCAGATCCAGGCGCCGTTCATCGGCTGGGCGCTCGCCTCCGCGCTCCTCGGGCTGGGGTTCACGTTCTTCTCCGGCGCGACCGAGGCGTGGCTCGTCGACGCGCTGACGGCGAGCGGCTACGAGGGCGATCTCGAGACCGTCTTCGGCCGCGCCCAGGTCGTCGGCGGAGGAGCGATGCTCGTCGGCTCGGTGCTCGGTGGCGTCGTCGCGCAGCTCACCGACCTCGGGATGCCCTACATCATCCGCGCCGCGCTCCTGGGCGTCACGCTCGTCGTCGCCTGGCGGTTCATGCGTGACATCGGCTTCACGCCCGAACGCGGCGCGTCGCCGGTGGCCGCCGTCCGCACCGTCGTCACCGGCGCGATCGATGGCGGCATTCGCAACCGCCCGGTGCGCTGGCTGATGTTCGCCGCGCCGTTCGTCACCGGCGTCGGGTTCTACGCGTTCTACGCGCTCCAGCCCTACCTGCTCGAGCTCTACGGTGACCCGAACGCCTACAGCATCGCCGGGCTGGCGGCCGCGATCCTCGCCGGCGCCCAGATGGCCGGTGGCTGGTCGGTCCGATGGGCGAAGCGGATGTTCGCGCGGCGAACCGATGCGATGCTCGTCCTCGGCGTCGTCGGCGTCGTCGCCCTCGCGCTCCTCGGCGTCATGCCGTTCTTCGTGGTCGCCATCGGCCTGCTCGTCGTGTGGGCGCTGGCCGCGGCGATCGAGGAGCCGATCCGGCGCGCGTACCTCAATGGCCTCATCCCGACCCAGCAGCGGGCGACGGTCCTCAGCTTCGACTCGCTCATGGGCTCCGCCGGCGGGGTGGTCATCCAGCCCGCCCTCGGCCGCGTTGCCGATCTCGGCGGCTATGGGGCCTCGTACCTCGTGGCCGGCGCCGTCCAGGCGCTCGCGCTGCCCTTCATGCTCCTCGCCCGTCGCGAGGGCGCCCACTCGGACCCGATGCGCATCGAACCTGACGACGACGCGCCGCCAACCGACACGGTCGCCTAGGTCAGCGCCGGCGCCGCATCCATTGGCGCGCGAGGACCGCCGCGCCCGCGACCGCCGTCATCCCGCCCAGCACGATCCAGCCGGTTCGCCCGAACCCGGACAGCGGGCGGCCATCGCCCGGAGACTCGCTCGCGGTGGGGCCGGCTGACGGATCGCCCGTCGAGGACGGGCCGGCCGATACCGAAGACCCCGGAGCGGCACTCTCCCCCGCCGATGGCGTCGGCGCCGGCGTCACGCCCGATGGGAGCGGCGTCGGCACGGATGTCGGTGCCGGCGTCACGCCGGGCGGCAGGGGCGTCGGGATCGGCGTCGGCGCGGGGGTGACGCCGGGGGGCAGCGGCGTCGACGTCGGCGTGGGCCGCGGCGTGGGCGGAGCGGTCGGAACCGGGGTCGGGGGTGGGGGCGTCGGCGTCGGCGGTGCCGGGGTCGGCTGCGGCGTCGGGGCGGTCGTGACCGTCACCGTGCCGCCGCCCGTGGTGGGGTCGTTTCCCTGGGCGGTGGCGCGGAAGGTCACCGACCACGTGCCGGCCGGGAGGCTGCGCGTGCCCTCGTAGGTCCCGTCGGTCGCGGATCCCGACGCGAGGGCCATGGGGATCGTCAGACCGGCAACCTCCGCCACGACGGTGGGGGTCGTGTTCGGATTGCTCGCGTAGTCGACGGAGAAGAAGAAGACGGTGGTCGTCGTGCCCGAACCGGGCGACACGTCACCGGACGTGAGCGTGTTGGCGGCGGCCGCCGGCGCCGGCACCGCGAGGGAGGCGCACAGGGCGATCACGACTGCCGACACGATGGCAGCCAGGCGCCGAGGCGGGGAAGCAGCGCGATCGGGCACGGAACGATGGATCCTGCGAGGGCTCGGACCTCGCATCATCACATCACGGAGCCCGCTTGGCGAGCCGTCGGAAGACGGTTTCGGTGCGCCGATGCCCGGATGCGGACGCCGCCGCGGGTGCCGTATCCTCGTCCGCGCCATGCCGAACCTGCCGACCGGCACCGTCACGTTCGCCTTCAGCGACATCGAAGGGTCCACCGCCCTCCTGAAGCGGCTGGGTGACGCGCGCTACGCCGAGCTCCTTGCGACGCATCGGCGCCTGGTGCGCGAGACGTTCGCCGGGTTCGGCGGCCAGGAGATCGATACCCAGGGCGATGCGTTCTTCTACGGCTTCAGCCGCGCCCGCGACGCCGTGGCGGCGGCGGTCGAGGTGCAGCGCGCCCACGAGCGCGCACGCTGGCCCGACGACGCGAGCGTGCGCCTGCGCATCGGCCTCCACACCGGCGAGCCGGCCATCGGCGAGGAGGGCTACACCGGCCTCGACGTGGTCCGCGCCTCGCGCATCGCCGCGACCGGGCTCGGCGGCCAGGTGCTCCTGTCGGACACCACGCGCGCCATCGTGGCCGATGACCTGCCGGACGGGGTCGCGCTCCGGTCACTCGGCGACCGGCCCCTGCGGGACATCGACCGGCCGGAGCCACTCTCGGAGCTCGTCATCCCGGACGTCACCGTCAGCCGCGGGATCGATGCCGTGGCGGACGCCGCCTCGACCGCCGCCGCGCTCGGCGAAGACGCCGATGTCGACGCCGAAACGGGTCTCGCTGCCCCGTTCCCACCCGGCCTGCCCGGCTGGGTCTCAGGCAAGGCCGCACAGTGGCTGCCGGGCGGCGGACGCACGCGCGACCTCATCGAGGGCCGCGTGCTCGAGGCGATCACCAGCGCCTTCGAGGAGGGAGCCGCGCATCGGCGTGACCGTCCCGCACCCACGCCACCAGTACCGCCTGCTCGCGAGCAGCGATCGATGTCCGACGAGATCGACCGCCTCCGCGGCCTGCGTGATGCGGGCGCACTCAGCGACGAGCAGTACGCCCGCGCCGTCGACCGCATCGTCGGCGGCGACTCGCACGGCTGACGTTCCGGCATCTGCCCGTCCCGCGGGTGCGCTCAGGCAGGCACCTGGGCCTCCGTCACGATGCGGCGGTGGTGGTCGAGCAGCGCGGTCACGTCCTCGCG